>JBBRBM010000095.1:0-22117 GCA_038205745.1 Verrucomicrobiota bacterium
GGGACGTATTGCCGCGCCTGGGCCAGGCGACTACTGGAGAAGTTAAGCGCCTGACACCGCAAGCCTGGCATCGCACCCGCGCGTCGGCCGAATCGCCCGCCGCCTGACAACTCCTCACCTGGTTCCGCCGGACGGATACAAGCAGGCACCAACCGCCGCACGAAGGATTTATCGGGTGCCGACCGCCTGCTACGTCCCATGCGAGGTCATAATCTTCTCAGGGTTATCACAACCTGTGCCGCCTTCTCTCACGACTCGCTCAACGAACGGCCGACTTGATGAAGCATCAGTGGTAAATCAGCATCGCCTTCATTCCGGCGCGAGGAATTGAATGGATTGACCGATGGGTTGATCGCTCTGACCGCTGATGAACGATTGGGCGAGTTGTTTCCCAAACGATTCTACCACATGGTCACAGCGCAGGAGATGTCCTGTGATTGGCGCCTCGTGGCTGCGCCATCAGTTCACTACGCAACGACTGCTGATCGACGCAAATACGATTTTGTGCAGAGCATTCGGACGATCACGTTGTGGGACAGGAGCACCCGGAGAAACGAACGGGAGGACGGCTTCACTTCCGCGTGACTATGGAACGAATTGACCGCCCGGCTTCCCGGTTGCGGTCGGCCCATGCTCCGTTTAGCCTGTTGCGTCGGTTCAGGCAGGGAGGAGCGAAGAAAACAACACCTTCCCGACAGCACTGTGGATTCATCGGCATCACAATCAGAAATTCAGAACCGAATAGCGGGCAAGGAGGGCGTTTTTGCCACGACACGCTGGAGCGTGGTGCTTTCCGCCGGGGACAATTCGGAACCGGGACGGGCCGCGCTGGAGACGCTTTGCCAGGTTTACTGGTTCCCGGTCTATGCGCTTGTGCGGGCGCGCGGATTTGAGGTCGAGGTCGCGCGGGATTTCACCCAGGAGTTTTTCTCGCGCATGTTGTCACGGGACGGCTTGTCGAAGGCACGGCGTGAGCGCGGACGTTTCCGTTCCTTCCTCGCGCAATCGGTGAAAAACTTTCTCGCCGACCAATGGGATAAAGCCCGGGCCCAAAAACGGGGCGGCGGCCAGGTGCTGCTCTCGATCGAGGCCGAGGCCGCCGAGGGACGATATCTCGAAGGCGTGGATGGGGTGACTCCGGAACAAATGTTCGATCGAGCGTGGGCGGAGCAATTACTGGCCGAAGCGCGTCGTCGCTTGGAAATGGAATACACTGAGGCTGGGCGCGGTGAAATTCTTCGCATCCTGGATCAACTGGGCGATCCGAATGAGCCCACACTGGTGGAGGAGTCCGCGCGGCTAAGTTTGCCGGTGAACACGCTCAAGTCCCATCTGCATCGCGCCCGGCTGCGGCATGGTACGTTGCTCCGTGAGTTGATCGCCGAGACGGTCGCCACGCCGGTGGAGGTGGAGGCGGAACTGCGCGCCCTGGTGGAGGCGCTCAGTTCCTGATTGCGCTGCAACCGCCGCGCCGTTTCCCCGTAAGGATTCATGTTGGCTCTCATCAAGACATGCACTGAGTGCGGCGCAATCATGCGCGGCAGCGCGGGGTTGGGCCTGTGCTCAGCCTGTCTGCTGCAAGGGGCGATGCGTTCCGATGCCTGGCCGGACCGAGGCGCGGAGGAACCGGGCGGCTTCGGTGAAGCCGTGAGACGGAAATCGGGCCCGGCGGATTACGAAATCCAGGAAGAGATCGCGCGCGGCGGCATGGGGGTAGTGTATCGCGCCCGCCAACGCAGCTTGAACCGGATCGTCGCGTTGAAGGTGATGCTTGGTGGAACGCTGGCCGGTGAGGAGGGCCGGCGCCGGATGCAGATGGAAGCGGCGGCGGCGGCGCGTCTCCGGCATCCGAACATCGTGCCGGTGTACGAAGCCGGTGAGTTCGACGGCCAGCCGTATTATGCGATGGCGCTGATCACGGGCCGGACGCTGGCCGACTTGGTTCGCGATGGTCCGACGGCGGCCCCGCGAGCGGCCCATTATCTGGCGCGCATCGCCGAGGCGGTGCATTACGCGCATCGCGAAGGCGTGCTGCATCGTGATCTCAAGCCGTCGAACGTGCTCATCGATGCGAACGATGAGCCGCAGGTGACCGATTTCGGGTTGGCCAAGATTCTCGACGGCACCGGCGGAGGGACATTGACCGGCAGCGTTCTGGGTTCGCCCGCTTACATGTCGCCGGAACAAGCGGTGGGCGGCGCGGGGGAGATCGGCCCGGCCAGCGATGTCTATTCTCTCGGGGCCGTGCTCTACGAACTGCTCACGGGCCTGCCGCCGTTTCAAGGCGACTCGCCATCGTCAATTATCGAGCAGGTGAAGACGGCGGAGCCGGTGCCGCCGCGCCGTCTCAACGCCAGCATCCCCGTCGATCTGGAAACCGTCTGCCTCAAGTGTCTGGAGAAGGAACGCGCGCGCCGTTACGCCAGCGCGGAAGAATTGGCCGCGGATCTGCACCGCTTCCTTGGCGGTGAGCCGGTGCGGGCGCGGCCCGTCGGTCCATTCGGAAAAGGAGTGCGCTGGACCCGGCGTCATCCGCTCGCGGCAGCACTGGCCGGACTTTCCCTTTTCATGCTGCTGACGGTGGTTGTGGTGTCGGTGACGAGCGCGTCGCGCGTCGCGGTGTCGCGCAATGCGGCGCGCGCGCGCCTCGCCGAATCCCTCGTCTCCGAAGCTCGGGCCTTTCGCGTGGCGGGCGAGCCGGGACATCGCGCCGCCGCGCTGGAGCGATTACAGGAGGCCCATCACATCGATGGCTCGGGACGGCTCGATGCGCGGCTTCGGCAAGAGGTGATTGCAACGTTGTCGCGACCGGATCTCCGCCGGCACTTGATCACGAATTTGCCTGCGACCACCGACATGATGATGGTGTGCTTCGATCCACTTTTCGAACGCGCGGCCCTTTGGAACGAGACGAACCACGAAGCACAAGTCTTCCAGTTGAGCGACGGACGGCGCCTCACGCGCTGGGAGACGAAGATGCCCGATGAAATGGAGGCCTTCAGCGCGGATGGAAAATTTGTGTCCCTGCGCTATGGCGGAGTTCACGAAGTCTGGGACGTGGCCAACGCCGCCCGCGCACTTGGCACAAACGGCGCGGAAAGCCCGCGCAAGTTCAGCACCGGCGCATTTAGCGCGGACGGCCGGCAGTTTGCCCGCGGAGAACAGGGCCGGCAGATCGGTCTCTACGAACTGATTCCCTCGCAACCCGCGCGTCGCGTGGCCGGCTGGCCGTTGCCCGGTGGAATGGCGTTGAAGTCGCTCGCCTGGTCGCCGGAGGGTGATGCCCTGGTGCTGATCCTGAACGAACAAACCGTGGCAGTCTGCGATGCGACGAACGGAACCGTGCGCTGGCAGCGCGATTTCGCACGCTCCTTGTGGAACATCAAATGGAACAACCGCGCTGGATTCATCGTGGTGCAGGGTGCGCTCGACAAAGTGTTGCTGCTCGCGGCCAGCGATGGCCGGGACGTGGAAACGTTCAACCATCCGACCGACGAATCCTCCGTGGCGATCATTAGTAGAGACGGAGCGCGGCTTGTGGCCAGCGGTTATGAGTCGGGCACGCGTTTTCTCGATCTTCGTACCGGTCAATCGCACATGGTGGACAGCGCCGCGGGCTGGCATCTGCACTTTGATCCCACTGGGTTGAAACTCGGCACTCTGTTAGATGCGGGCCGTCCGCTCTGGTTGGAATGGCTGCCCCCCGTCGTGCTGCAAACCTGGCGGGCCTCGTCTCCGGCGGCCAACTCGCAATCACTCAGCTACAGCCTCGACGGACATTGGCTGGTCTCGCTGACCGTGGATGGCCCGGTGATTTGGGACACCTCGACCGGACGACAATCGGCCATTCTGCCCATGCCCGAAATCACGTCGGTTTTTTTCGGCGCTGGCGGACGGTTGTTATGTCACACCGGTTCCAAGCTGGAAGAGTGGGAGTTTAACCATGGATGGAATGCTCCGCCCACGGCCCGGCGCGTTTTGATCGAAGGCAAACAGTTTGGAGGCGCGGCCGAATCCTTGCGCGGCCATGTGGCCGTGACCGACTTTGGCCTCTCCGCCGTTCACGTGCTGGATCGAAAAACCGGGGCGCGCCAGCACTTGAGGACGCTGGGCAATCCCATTCTGACCGCCTTCAGTCCCGACGGACGCTGGCTCGCCAGCGCGTCGGACTTTGTCGAGGAAGTGTTTCTCTGGGACATGGACGCTCCCGACCGCGCGCCCGTCCGATTGAAGCAAGGGGGGATCAAACCGCTATTCACCGCCGACGGGCAATGGCTCCTGACGGTGGGAACCCGGGCGCGTCTTTGGCGCGTGGGCACCTGGGAACCCGGCCCGATTCTGCCCCTGGCCGCGAACAACGTCCGCTCGTTCACGACCGCACTCAGTCGCGACGGACGCTGGCTCGCCGCAACGCAACGCGAACGTGAAGTGCATCTCATCGAACTGGCCACGCGCCGCACCGTGGCCGTGCTCGACGGCCCGGGCGAGGGGAACATTCTCAAGATGACGTTCAGCCCGGACGGCGCCACCCTCGCCATCGCACGACAGCGCGGCGAGATCCAGTTCTGGCATCTGCCGACACTGCGAGCGGAACTGGCGCGGCTCGGCCTGGATTGGAAGTAGTCCGGCTTTTATTCTTCTGCGGATTCCGGGTATGGCGCCCGCTCGCGTATTTAGCGGGAGCCATCTGAATTCATCCGCATTTTACCTGCAACCACCCGCCGCTTTCTCCTTATCGCCGTTTGGAACCCGGGTTCTGGCCTCGGTTGAAATGGAGCGTGCCAAACAATTTAAGCAGATGAAGATTGGAACAACTTTTACCAAACCGGTTCGGCGCGTCGCTTGCACCGCCGCCGGGCTTTGGTTAGCGCTGGCCTTCACTCTCGCGGTCGCCGCCCAACTCTCCGCCGCCACCGGCCGCACTTGGAGCGGTGGTTCCGCCACCAGCGGTAATTGGTCCACCGCTGCCAACTGGTCGGGCGGGGTTGCGCCAGTCGCGGGCGACATTCTGAGCTTTCCGGAAACGGGCGCGCGGAAGACGAGCAACACGAATAATTTTCCGGCGGGCCGGACATTCTCGACGATCAACATTTTTGGCGGCGGCTACCGGTTGCGCGGCAACAGCGTGACGATCAGCAACTACGTCGGACAAGGTTCGCCCTCCGGCACCAACATCATCGACCTCGATCTCGCCGCTGCGGGTCCAGGCGTCGGCATCACTTTGCGAAGCTTCAACAACACCGACCGGCTCACGCTCAATGGCGACATCAATCTTAACGCGCGCACGCTCTACACCGAGGGGCCGGGCGACTTCATCATCGCCGGAGTTATCAGCGGCTCGGGCGGTATCTTTAAGGACAACACGGGCGAACTGTCACTGGCCGGGCTCGGCGCGAACACATTTATCGGCACGACCATCGTCAACGCGGGTATCCTGCGTCTGAACCGTTACAACATTATCGGCTCGTTCTTCGTCGGCACCGTCGCGATTCCGGGCGACCTGATCGTGGGCGGGTTCAGCGGCACGCTCATCGGCGACATCGCGGTGCTCGACCGCGACAACCAGATCGCCAACACCTCGACCGTTTACGTTTACGCCACCGGCAGCCTCGAACTTAGCGATGAAAGCGACACGGTGGGTGAGTTGCGCCTGCGCGGCGGAACCGTCACGACCGGCACCGGCAGCCTCGGTGTTGAGGGCGGCATCTACGCCACCTTGCCGGCCAGCGTGAGCAAAGACTCTCTCATCGCCGGCCGCCTGAATCTCGACGCGGGAACCGGCGGGCCGCAACTCATCGACGTGGCGCAAGGCGTGCAACTGAACGTCACCGCCCAAATCAGCGGCGCCAACACCGCGGACCTCATCAAAACCAATCGCGGCGAATTGCTGCTCACGGCTTCAAATATTTTCAGCGGTGACGTGGAAATCGTGGGCGGCATCGTGACCATCTCGCACGGATCTGCGCTCGGCAACACCAACGGCGTCACGAGGCCGACGTCTGGGACACTGGCCATCAGCGGCAGCATTGGGATTCCGGAATCGCTCGAAGTGACGGACCACGCCGGCCCGCTGACGGTGAACGCCGGGAGCCCTTCGTGGCTCGGGTCGGTCCTGCTCAATGGCGAACTCACCATCACCGTTCCGACCAACAGCTTCCTCACCATCCTCGGCCTCATCTCCGGCCCGGCGGGTTGGACCAAGCGGGGTTCCGGAACGCTCCAGTTCAAAACCACCTTCACCAACACTTACGCGGGCACCGGCTGGGTGCGCGAAGGCGACATGATTCTCGACGGCGTTTTCAACCAACCCGTCATCTCTGGCTCGCTCGTCATCGGGCACACCAACAACCCGCCCGGCAGCGAACGTGTCGCCTATATCAAGCAGCAGCAGATCGGCGACACCGTTCCCGTCACCATCAACCAGAGCGGCGTGCTCGCGTTACAGAATCTGAACGATGTCATCGGCTCGCTCGCCGGCCCCGGCAACGTGGAACTCGGCAGCGGCACTCTCACCGTGGGCGCGAACAACACTTCGACTCTCTTCTCCGGCGTCATCAGCGGCACGGGCAGCCTGGTGAAAACCGGTTCGGCCACGCTGACCTTGACCGGCACCAACACCTACTCCGGCGTCACCTCGAACCTCAGCGGAACATTGTCGGTGAACGGAATTCTCAGCGGCAGTCCGGCGGTGCAGGTGCGTCCCGGCAGCGTGCTCGGCGGCACGGGACAAGTGCAAAGCATCAGCGCGTTCGTCAACGGCGTGGTCCGCCCCGGCGCCAGCCCCGGCAACTTGCGCGCCAGTTCGCTGCTGCTTCCGCTCGGCCTCCTCGATATTGAACTCAACGGTCTCGTGGGCGGCGTGGATTACGACCAACTCACCATTTCCGGCAGCGTAACCCTGGGCGGCACCCTCCAGGTTTCTCTCGGCTTCACACCCGTTCTGAGCAACAGCTTCACCATCCTGAACAAAACCAGTGCCGGCGCGATTACAGGGACGTTCAACGGCTTGGCTGAAGGGGCGATCTTCGAGGCCGGGGGCGTTCCATTCCAGATCACTTACATCGGCGGGACCGGCAACGACGTCGTGCTCACGCGTGTGCAGGGTACCAGTTCAACCATTAGCTCCATTGCCGCCGACCAGTTGGAGCAGATACAAATCGTCGGCGAGGGCGTGCCGTTCTTGAGCTACATCCTCGAAGCCACGCCGCACCTCAATACGCCCATTCCCTGGGCGCCCATCGCCACCAACGCGGCCAACTCGCTCGGCATCTACGAATTCATCGACGCCTACTCCGATGGCGGAACCAACCTTTTTCCCGCCCGCTTTTACCGGGTGCTGTCGCCGTAATGGATCAACCGCGTTCACTCAATCGAGAAACCAAATGAAAACAAACCACCGCTTTATCTCGCCGTATCGGCTCCGGTTTTTTGCGGCTGCTCTCGCTGCCGCGCTTGGCCTCCTGAACCCCTCGCCCGCGAGGTGCCAGACCCAAACGTATCCTTGCGAAACCGTGATGCAGTTCGGCACCGGAATGTCGTCGAACGGAACCAAGCTGCCGCTCGGCTCCGTGGACCCGTTCTTCGATGGCACGAGCGTGAACTTCCCCAACCGGCCTGATGTGTTTGTGGTCACGAACCCGGCCCCCGTGTGGATCGCCAATTCAGCCAGTGCTGGGTCGCAGTGGATTGGACCGTCGCTGAACACCGCCGACGACAACGCGGGAACTTACGCTTACCAGTTGCAGTTCACGACGCCGTGCGCGGGCGCCGCGGTGACCGGACGCTATGCCGCGAGCGACCGGGGTGTGCTGAGACTCAACGGCGCGGCGATCATTTTCCCCACGTCTGCGAACGGCTGGACAAACTGGACCGCGTTCACGTTGAACAACCTGCCCGTGGGCCTGAACACGCTGGAATTCTACGTCACCAATTCGCCGTCCGCGGGCGGCCCGCCCGGACCATCCGGATTGCGCGCGGAACTAACCGTCACCGCCACCTGCTGCCCATGCATCCAACTGACCTGTCCCTCCGACATTTTCTTGAAGACCTGTTCCAATGGCGCTCCGGCCAACTTCACCATCACCGGCACCAATCGCTGTTTCACGAACCTCACGATTAATTGCGCGCTCACGTCCAGCACCGGAGTTCCGGTCACGAACGGGTTCGTCTTCCCTGTCGGTACGAACACCGTCATTTGCAACGCCACCGATACGGTGGGCCACCGCACCAATTGTTCGTTCCAGGTGATTGTTGTGCGCGACAGCCTGCCGCCGGAAATTCGCTGCCCGCGCGACATCGTCTATCTCTGCGGCGTGTCGGGAACCAATGTCTTCTACAACATCACGGCCACAGACGACACCGATCCGAATCCCGTCATCACCTGCACGCCACCGAGCGGAAGTTTTTTCCCTGTCGGCACCACCACGGTCCTCTGCGAGGCGCGCGACGCGTGCGGGCGCGTGAGTCGGTGTTCGTTCAGCGTCGTGATCGCACCGCAAGGATTTCCCAAGACGCTGCAAGCCGGCGTGGCGGACAACTTCCTTCCGGGCGGTTTCGAAGCTACGGCCACGGGACCATGTCTTGGTGGCAGCGGATTTTGGAGCGGGATGCCTTTCGACACGTCGTGGCCGGGCAGGCATCTCTCGCACAGTTTCCAGGGACTGCCCAATAACATCGCCACCGCGAAACTCATCCTGCACATGAAGCCGACGCAGCCCGCGTCGCAGGATGATGTCTTGCGTATCGGCCTGCTCAACTGCGGCGGGGCCGGCCTGTGGGCGTTCGCGCAGCCAGTCGCTTCCCTGCCCGGCGCCAACGGAACCTGGAACACCAATCCTCCGACGACGTTCGCGCTCGATCTCGCCGCGCTGCCTGGTGGGGTGAACCTGCTGACGAATCTCAATGCGGATCATCGCCTCGAATTCGCCGTCGGCACCGAGACGATGGTGGATTACGCGCGGCTTGAACTGACCTATTGCGGGCCACAAAGCACTTTGTCCGGCGTGCCCTATTCGTTGAACAACGTGTATTCGAGCCATCAAGGCGAAGGCATTTCATGGCGCACGGTCAATTCCAACGGCCCCCCCCAGACAGTGGAAATCGACGGCAGCGGTGCCGATGGACTCCAGTTGGATTTCGATTTTGGTTTTGGTCGTCTGCCGCTCTGTCAAACGCCCGGCGGGTTATTGGGCGGACATCACGGCGTGTCCATGGACTGGCCAACAGGTGTTGGCACGATCGCAACTGCGGCGATGAATGCCTCTGTCATCCCCGGCCTCACCCGCATCACCATGTCCCAGCCCAGCAACCTCATCGGTAAAGCAATCGAAGTCTGGAACGCCGGGCAGTTGGTGGCTCGTTACTACCACGCGGGCTCGGGCGACACTGCGGTGAACGCGCCGTCCAACGCGTGCCTGTTTACGATGGGCTTCAGCACGGCTTACTTCTTCGCCAATTTCAAGGATCCCGTCTCCGTGCAAATCCTCACCGGCCAGCACGTCAGCGGTCCGACTGGCGGGATAGCCACGGGCGACAGCATCCGCCTTTACTACAACCTTTTCGTCGGTCCGCCGACGCCAACCAATTACCTGCGCGTGACGCTGCCGCCGGGCGGATTGGATGTCGCGGGGATTTCGCTCCTGCACAACGATCATTGGGTCAAGGGTTTCGGCCCGCAGCAGCTCACCGTCTCCGATGTCGCCATCTCCAAGGCCCTGCTCCCTTCGTGGCTGCATCCCTATGGCGATTGCTCGCCCGCCTATGGGCCGTGGACGCTTGACCTGAACGGCATGGCGGGCTTCTGCACCTTTGATGGCTTAAACCCGCCGGTGTGCAACAACGGTTACGTGGACGTAAATCTCGTCGAGGAATTGAACTTCGGCGGCCTGCGCATCACGCCCACTTCGCTGCCGTTGGACGATTGCACCATTCAAAACACCGTCGCCGGGTCAGTGGCCTACGGCATTACGGTGAACCGGGTCTCGGGCGGCCCGCTGACAATCAATGGCGCGACGTCGCTGGACTCCGACGCGTGGCCCACCAGCATCAGCGGCAACTCCGGGCCGCAGTCCTTCACCGTCAACTTCCCGCCGAACACCACCGTGGGGGTGAATGGCCAATTCTATGTCGCCACCAGTGCGACCTTCACCGCGCAGCCACAGATCCTCGGCCAGTTCTACCAGGTCTGCGTTGAGACCACCTTGTTGCCACAGTTCTCGTTCAAGAGTTTTCTCACCACTGGACGGACCCTCCCGCCTGGCTGTCTCACGCTCACTTGCCCGACGAACGTGGTCGTGAACTGCACGAACGAGGGCGGCACGGTGGTCACGTTCAATCCCACCGGCACGACGCGCTGCGGCAGTAACGTCGTCATCACCTGCGTGCCGCCGAGCGGCAGCCTTTTCCAACCGGGCATCACGGTCGTTCAGTGTTACGCCATCGACAGCCAGGGCAACCAGGACGAATGCCGTTTCCTCGTCACCGTGCGCGATGTCACCGCTCCGCAACTCGTCATGCCGGCGCGAATCATCGTGCCTTGCATCAGCCCGCGCGGCGCGATCGTGGAGTTCACGGCTTCTGCGCGCGATGCCTGCGATCCCGCCGTGGTGGTGCAGTGTCGTCCGCCGAGCGGCAGCCTGTTTCCCGTCGGCACGAACTACGTGACATGCACCGCGGTCGATGCGGGCGGCAATCGCAGTTCGCAGGAGTTCCCGGTGATCGTGGTCGGCGGGTGCGCGGTGGGGAATTGTGTGGAAGTCACCGTTCCGCTGGACATCGAGACGCGCTGCAACACGGCCGGCGGCGCGAGCGTAAACTTCACAGCCACAGCGCGGGATCTTTGCACCGGCGGATCACTTTCCGTCACTTGCGCTCCTCCCAGTGGAAGCGTCTTTCCCGTCGGCCTCACCCGCGTCATCTGCACCGCGCAATCTGGCGACAGCGTGGCGTCCGCCTCGTTCATGATCGAAGTGATTGATGACACGCCGCCGGAATTGACCTGTCCCAGCAATCTCGTCGTCGCCGCGCAGAGCGAGCGCGGCGCTGTCGTCAGCTTCACCGTCACGGGCCAGGATGATTGCGCGCCGCAAGTGCGTCTTCGTTGCACACCACCGAGCGGTAGCGTTTTTCCGGTCGGCCAGACTTTGGTTTTTTGCGAAGGAACCGACGGCCACGGCAATGTCGGGCAATGCACCTTCACGGTCACCGTGAACAAGCCCGCGCCCTTGCAACTGAGCCGACCAGGCCCAGACTTCTTCGAACTGCGCTGGGCCGGGGACGCCGTCGTTGAATCCACTGACAACCTGAGCGAAGAATCTCTCTGGCGACCGATCGCCGGCACGCCGGAATCGAACGGAGTGGAGCGCGTGCTGCGCGTCATTCCGTCGGTTGGCCAGAGCTTCTTCCGCCTGCGACTGCTCGATCTGCTGCCTCTGCCCGATTCCGACAATGACGGCGTGCCCGACATCCGCGACCGGTGCCCCGGAACACCCGCAGGCTTGCCGGTCGATCAATACGGCTGTGCTCTGTTCGATCTCATCACCACCCCCGAGCGGGTGTTCGATCCTGAACGGGTCAAGGGCGGGCAAACTCTTCGGATGCTCCAGATGGACGGCGGCTTCACGGATCTCGTGACGCGGCTTTCACCAGCGCTGGTCAATTCCAACAGCCCGTCGGTGCCGTTGCGGGAGCGGTTGTTGCCGGGCGCGCTCCATGTGCAATCCAATTTCGTCCATCTCGTGCGCGGTGTGCTGAATGATTTCCTCGCGCAGAAAGGCCCGCGCATCGCCGCGATTGAACGCAGCATCCCGCCGCTCGACGCCGACCATGCCGATGTGCGTCCGCAGGATTGGGAATTGATGCGGCTCGAAGAGATTGAGGAAGGCTTGCTCGATGTTCTGAGCCGGAGCGAAACCAGTCTCGTCAATCTGTCGAATGTGGTGAAGGCGCTCGATACGCGGGAACGTCGTCTCGTCACCATCCAGTCCTTTGACGTGCAGCGCGGGACCGCGCAGTCAACCGACGGACGCCTGATGGTGCTGCCCAAACCAGCCTCTCCCGGCGCGCCAGCATTGAATCAAATCCCCGGCGTGTTCCACGAAGGCAGTGCCGTGCAAGTCGAAGTGAGCCCGTTGCCGGATGGGTCGTGGTTCGGCCACACGGCCGAGGCGCAATTCACCGTCAGTCCCGGCCTGCTGCAGAAATTGGATCCGCGTCTCCTGGCGCTGCGCATTGTCCCGGCGAGCTTGAGCCTGCCGGACTGGGACACCGGCGTGCGCCATCGTCCTCGCGGTTACAAATGGGGATTCACTGCCGACAGCGGCTATCACTTTCTCGAGTACGGCATGGCCTTCGCCGTGGTGAAGGTGAGCCGCTTCGGTGAGCCTGGCTTCAAGCATTGGGTGCAAATCAAAACCGATGGAAATAACAACGGCGTCTTCGGCACGCTGGTCGATTCCATGACGGAAAACTCGCCGCCCTTTGTGCTGACGAAAGACGACCTGCCCGAGAACCAATTATTCCCGATCCTCGTGCGGGAATTCCGTGCGCCAATCCAAAACGGTGGGGCATTGGGAACGCCTGAGCTGGTGGCCGAGGAAACACTGATCATCGAGATGTATGACTGGGGCTACTTCGCGGAAGCGATCTACAGCCGCACGCGGTTCGAGCTGGAAGATGACCCGAACGAGACTTCGTTTCAGACCGCGCAAGTGGTGAACATGACGCAACGCTTTCCGCTCACGCTCCAATCGTTGAATCAACAGACCTTCAAAGCATGGAGCTTCACGGCCAGCGGGAATAACTCGTCGTATCCGAACCTCAACCCGGTTCAATTCAACACTTCTTTCGCTGTTCATTTCCAGGACCCGAACGATGAGAGGTTCTTTGTCCATCCCAACGACCGGAAGCGCGGTTTGAATGAACCCACTGTAAGAGGCTCCAATCATGGGCGGCCGTTCATCTACCGCGTAACCCTGCCGAAAATTGTGCGCGACCGTCTGCACCTCTGCAGCGGGACGGATACTTACTATCGCATTCCCTTCGCGGGCGAGTGGGAAGTAAGCCAGGGGAATAACGGCACGTTCACGCACAACGGAAACCAGAAATACGCCTTCGACTTTCCGAAGAGTTCCGGGACCATCGTGCGGGCGGCGCGCGGCGGAATTGTGACCAAGGCCAAGGAAAGCAGTTCGCAGAGTTGCTGGAACGGCTCGGCCTGCGTGAACTGCAACGGCAGCGCGTCGGGAAATGTGATCAAGATCCTTCACCAGGACGGCACTGAAGGCGTGTACGTCCACTTCCAGCAGAACGGCGTGTTCGTCAGCGAGGGCCAGCGTGTTTATCGCGGCGACGTCATTGGAAAAGTCGGTACGACCGGCTGCTCGACCGGGCCTCACCTGCATTTCCACGTCGTCGAGGAAACCGGATCGGGCGTCACCGTCCCGATCAAGTTCGAGACGTATGATGATGACGACGTTCTTCGCAACTGCTACGTGCCGCCGCACAGCAGCGACGGGACCTCAACCAACCCGTGAAATCCCGAAACCGTCTCGAACGCGTTTCACAACGCATCGCCTCAACCGAAGGAGACATGAGGACAGCGAGGAGTCGGGTTAAAATGTTATGAATTTCAAACCGACTCTGCGGAGAATCGCTGGCCTTGCGCTGGGGAGCCTGCTGTGTCTGGCGAGCTCACGAATTTGGGCCGCCGCGCTCGAACACGACGGCCTGCCGAATCTCGATCGGCGGCTGGAACGACAGATCCCGGTTAACGCCGCCGCACCGGCAGCCCTCGCGGCTGTCCGCCCCGAACGCGCTGCGGCGGAAGCGGCTCTTCGCGCCCGCCTGCCGGAACTTCAACTCGAACGCCATCCGATCACCCGCAGCCCAAAATGGCTCAGTGCGACCGACGGTTTCCTCACCGCCAAGAACGGAACAGGACGCGGCGCGGGCGCGAACATTGCCGCCGCAGCCGCTGGAGTGCGAGCCGACGATCCGCATCGCGTCGCAAAAAGTTTCGTGAACGAACACGCGGCGCTGTTTGGTCACGACGCCTCGGTGCTCGATCGAGCCGCGGTGCGGCGCGACTACGTGACCGAACACAGCGGGATGCGGACCACCGTGTGGCATCAGGAGCACGAAGGCCTCGAAGTGTTTGAAGCCGTGTTCCTCGCGCACATGACCAAGGACGGCGAGTTGGTGAATGTCTCCAGCCAGTTCGTGCCGGATGAAGTGCGCGCCGCCGGCCAGGCTCGTGCGGCCGGAGCGGCGGGAGTGGGACCGGCCATTTCGGCGGAACGCGCAATTCGGAACGCGGCGCTCTCACTGAAACAAGAAGGCAGCGACGATCAGCGGTTGACCGCATTGGACGCGCCCGCCGGCACGGAACGGAAGCAGCGTTTCAACGGCGCCATCACTAAGGGCGAGGCTCTGGTCCGGCTCGTCTGGCTGCCGATGGATGAAGGCACGATGCGCTTGTGCTGGCGCGTCTTGCTGAAGACAAAGGACAGCGGCGCGCGCTATCGCGTGCTGGTGGATGCCGACACCGGCGAGGTGTGGAAGCGCGATAGCATGACCAGCGACATCAGCCCGGCCAGCTATCGCGTCTTTACCGGTGACAGCCCTACACCTTTTTCTCCCGGCTATGCCACACCCGGCAACACGAACCAACCGGCGCAGGTCTCGCGGCAATTGGTGACATTAAGCGCGCTCAACACCACGGCTTCGCCGCTCGGCTGGATCATTGATGGCGACAACCAGACGCGCGGCAACAACATCGACGCCCACACGGATGTGGACGCAGACGACGACCCGGATCTGCCGCGGCCCATCGGCACCAGCCGCGTCTTTGATTTTCCCCTGAACCTGACTCAATCCCCCAGCACTTACCGCGATGCCGCCGTGGTTAACTTGTTCTATTGGTGCAACTGGATGCACGACAAGACCTGGGAACTGGGCTTCACGGAAGGCGCCGGTAATTTTCAGAACAATAACTTCGGACGTGGCGGCGTGGGCGGCGACGCCGTGCAGGCGCAGGCGCAGGACGGCGAGGACTTGAACAATGCCAATTTTTCCTACACGGACGCGGATGGTGAATTATGCCAGCTTCAGATGTTCCTTTGGGACGGCCCTCAGCCAGATCGCGACGGTGATTTTGATGCCGAGGTCATCATCCATGAGTACACGCACGGCGTGAGCCAGCGCCTGGTCGGGGGCGGCGTGGGCATCAGCGAGTTTCAATCCAAAGCTCTGGGAGAAGGATGGAGCGATTTTTTTGCTCTCGCCCTGTTGAGCCAGGCGGGTGACGACCTCGACGGTGTGTATCCCGTGGCGGGCTATGCCTATCAGTTGAGGGCGCCCGGTTACCTGGAGAACTACTACTACGGCATCCGGCACTATCCATATTCGACGGACATGACCAAAAATCCGGTCACGTTCAGAGATCTCGATTACTTGCAACGTGATCCCCACGAGGACGTGCCATCCAATCCCACCAGCACCGCGCTCTCGGGCATTCACGATTACGGATCGTTTTGGGCGGTCACACTTTGGGATGCCCGCGCCCGGCTCATCACCAAGTATGGCTTCGTGACCGGCAACCAACTCATGCTCCAGCTTGTCACCGACGGGATGAAGCTCTCGCCGCCCAACCCGACCTACGTGCAGGTGCGCAACGCGATCTACCAGGCGGACATGGTGCTGAACGGCGGCGCGAACCTCACGGACCTGCGTGAGGTCTTCGCGAGACGCGGCCTGGGTTACTACGCCTCGGCGCCAGACAACACTACCCTGGCCGGGCTGGTGGAAGATTTCGAAACGGGTCCCACGCTGCGGATATTTCCGCCGAACAGTCTGGTGTTCGAAGGGCCGGTGGGCGGGCCATTCAACCTGCCGCCACTCACATTTAACCTCGTTAATAACACGGCTTCGGCCGTGGCCTGGAGTGTCGTAGCTGCGCCGCCGCTTGAGGCCAGTCCAGTGAACGGATCGGTGCCCGGAGGGGCAACGCGCAACGTCAGCCTCACGCTCGACGCCAACGCGGCGGCCTTTTTTCCCGTCGGTACAAACTACCTCAACATCGCGTTCTCCAACCATGTCACCCACACCGTTCGGAAGTTTCTCTTCACCCTCAAAGTCGTGAGTGACGCGGAATCGCTGGTGGAAAATTTTACCTACGGACGCGAGTTCGATCTCGGTTTCAGAAGCGTGACGTTTACGCCGGACGGAACGAACGCTTATGAAGTCTGCCGCGACGTGGTGAGCAGCTATCGTGCTTCGACTTTTTTTGCGACGACCCTTCACCTTCCGATCGATGGTTATGCGAAAATCGATCTCAGCGGCGGTCAACGCGTGAGGCTGTTCGGAAAGCAATACGCCAGTGTCTATGTCAGTGAAGATGGGGCGATCGCCCTGAGCCCGCCGCCTGCGACGGACGATCTCTCGCTCAGCAATCATTTCGCGCAGCCGCGCGTGTCAGGATTATTCATGGACGTGGCTACCAACGCCTCCAGCCGCATTTCGTGGCAGCAACTGCCCGATCGTTTCGTCGCCACCTGGGACAAAGTGAAATTGAACGGCTACGTGATGACCAACAGTTTCCAGATCGAGATGTTCACCAACGGCGTCCTCCGCATCACGTTCCTCAATGTGGATTCACTGTACGGCGTCGTGGGTCTCTCTGCCGGAGGCGGAATGCCCGCGGGCTTCGTGCAGGCGGATTTCAGCAGCCACACGGGGTGCAACATCCCGCCGCTCAAACTCACCCTGCCGGCGACGGTGACGGAGGGAATCACCCTGCCTACCGGTGTCGGGCGCGTGTCCATCCCGGCGGCCCGCAATATTCCAACCCTCGTGAACCTTGCGTCCAGCGACACCACGGAATTGACCGTGCAGTCGTCCGTCTTCATTCCCATTCATGAAACGAACGCCACCTTTAACGTCACGGTGATCAACGACTCCGTGCGCGACGGTTCGCAACTGGTGTATGTCACCGCCACGGCGGTCAACTACCTGGATGCGCTCGAACGGGTGCGAGTGGACGACAACGAGAACAATCCGCTCGCGGTGTCGGTGCCGCTGTTGGTTTCCGAAAGCCAGGGTGAATTTGCCGGAGTGATCACCGTGCCAAATCCTGTGTCTGGCGTGGTCACAGTCTTCCTGAGCGCCTCTCGGACGAATGAAGTTGATTTGCCGCCGGTCGCTTTCATTCCCGCGGGTCAAACCTCCACCGTATTTACCGCCAACGTCATCGACGACCGGCGCATTGACGGGAATCTCCAGACTATCATCACCGCCAGCGTGCCGAACTGGACCAGCGGGTCGGATACCATCAGCATCTTCGACAACGAAGACCGCTTGCTCCGATTGAGGCTGCCGCTGTTCGTCACCGAAGGCGCGGGCACGATGACCAACGCGGGCGAGGTTTATCTTTCTGGCACGCTTGAAACCAATCTCACCCTCTCGCTCGGCTCCTCGAATTTCTTCGCGATGTTTCCGCTGGGGCCGGTCACGATTCAAGCTGGCCAAACCAATGCAAAGTTCAGTCTCGCGGTCGGCGATAATGCGGACATCGACGGCCTGCGACTGGTGCAGATTTACGCTACCGCGCCGCCGTTCTCGAATGCCGTCTCGACGGTGCTTCTCTTCGACAATGATTACCCTCCCGAACCAGCGAACCCGTATCCGCCCGACGACTCAGTTGATTGGCCGCTCCACACCCATCTCGCCTGGGACGTTGTTGAAGGCGAGTTGATCGTGAACGGCAACTTCGAGACCGGCGACTTCACCAGTTGGTTGGTCGGCGGATTTGGCGGGGGCGGCTTTATGCTGAACGATGGGACGTTTGATCCGGATTCGCCCGATGGTGCATTGCCGCCCCTGGCGGGAAACTATGATGCGCTCGCCATCCAGAACGGGAACGGCAAACACACCTTGTCGCAGGAAATTTATCTGCCCGACGGCGCGACCTCGACCATGCTCAAGTGGACGCACGACATCCGCAACCACGCCGGCACGTTCGCCGCGAACCATCGCTTCGCCGTGGAACTGCGGCGCGCTACGGATGACACGCTGCTGGCCACCGTGTTCAGCACGCAGCCTGGCGACACAGCCTTCGCTGGCCCGACCAACCGTACCGCCAGTCTGCAAGCATACCGCGGCGAGCACGTGCGCCTCGTCTTCGTCGAGGAAGATTCGCTGGGTCACTTGAACGTCCACCTTGACAACATCAGCCTCATCGCCGGCGCTGCGGAGCCGACCACGTTCGATGTTTATTTCGGCAACGACACGACGCCGGACGAATCGGATTACGTCGGCTCGACCACGAATGCGTATTGGGATCTCCTGCCACTCGCCGGAGGTTTGAACTACTACTGGCGCATCGACAGCCGCCGCCTCGGCATCACGAACACCGGCCCGGTTTGGAATTTCCAGACGTTGGGTTCGTCGATTGCCACCGTACCGCTCACGTTCGGCTCGGCCTGGAAATACGTCGCCACCGGCGTGAACCTCGGCACCGGTTGGCGTTCGCCGGGCTACAACGACGTGCTTTGGCAGACGGACGTGGCGTCCTTCGGATATGGCAGCAGCGAGAACACGACGATCGGTGCCGCGCGAGCTGATTACATAACCTTCTACTTCCGCCGCCGTCTCACGGTGTTCGACACCAACCGTCTTGCCACCGTCACCGCTTCGCTTCGTCGCGATGATGGCGCAGTCGTTTATGTGAATGGCATCGAAGCTTTCCGGGACAACATGCCGGCGGGCTCGATCACTTATCTTACACAGGCGGCGAGCATCGTCACCGGCGCGGACGAAACCAATTCCCACGTTCACGCGATTGATCCATCGCTCTTCATTGAGGGCACGAACATCATCGCCGTGGAAGTGCATCAGCACGACAACGGCTTCCCCTCATTCGGACCCAGCCCTGATTTGTTCTTCGACTTCGCGCTGACCTTCCGCACCAACACCGGCGCTCTGCCGGTCGGCCCCATCAGTTGGCTCGTGCCCGCGGACTTCGCGCTGGTGCGCGCGCCGACAAATGTCCAACTCCGCGTCGGCGTCGGCAACACCGTGGCTTTCTCGACCTACGTGCAATTCTTCGCGGACGGCGAACTTTTGGGCCAGGACAACGCCGGACCCTTCACGCTCACCTGGTCAAACGCACCCATCGGCGCGCACACACTGATTGCTGTGGCCACCGGCGGCGGTTTGTCCATCACCTCGGCGCCGCGGCACATCATCGTCGCGCCGTCCGTCGGGCAAACCTTTCTCACCTTGGTGCCGGCGGGCGCGGTCTGGCGATATCGCGACAACGGCGAGTATCCGGGGGCGACATGGACTCAACTGGGCTTCAAGGAATCGAATGACCGTTCCTGGGCCGGCGGCCCGGCGCAACTCGGCTACGGCGATGGCGACGAGGCCACAGCGTTCAGGCTGGAACCGGATCGCTTCGACAAGCCGATCACCACCTACCTCCGCCACAGGTTCACCAACAGTATCGCCGCCACCGAACTCAAGCTTCGCGTTCTGCGCGATGATGGTGTCGCGGTTTACCTCAATGGCGGTGAAGTCTTCCGCAACAACCTGCCCAACGGCACACCCAATTCAAACACGCTCGCGCTCACGACCATCACCGGCGCCGCCGAGAACACCTGGCTCACCGCCAATCTCTCGTCCGCACTTCTCGACAACGGAGGAAACATCGTCGCCGCCGAACTGCACCAGTCCAGCACCAGCACACCCGATGCAAGCTTCGACCTCGAACTCACAGCGCTTGGAAACGTGCTTCCGTCCGTCATCCTCACCAGCCCGGCCGATAACAGCGTCGCCATCACCCCGGCCAGCGTTCCCCTCGCCGCCACCGCGAGCGATCCGTACGGCGCGGTCACGAACGTCCAGTTCCATCGCAATGGCGTTTTGATCGGCAACGCCACCACGCCGCCCCATCAATTCTTGTGGAACAACCCGCCGCCTGGTCTGCACAGTCTCACCGCGGTGGCCACGGACATTTTCGGTGCGAGCACAATCTCCGGCGCAGTCAGCCTATTCGTGGGAGTCACAACGCCGCTCGCCCTCACGCGAAACGGCTCGTTGCTGGAACTGACATGGCCCGATACCGCGCCCGGCTACAACGTCGAGAGCACCACAAATCTGGCGGCCCCTGTCTTATGGACGCCCGTCACCAACGTTGTGATGCAGTCCGGCGGGCTGTTCCGTATGATAATTAACGTGGAAGAGGTCGAACGTTACTTCCACCTGCGAGCGCCGTAAAAGATCAAGCAGGCTCCACGCGCTTCGCGCCTTGGAGAGGACTACGATTATCGCGCAGCACGGAGCGGTAGTGATCGTTGGCCGGCCCTGCGGCGATGATGTAAGCATCATCTCCTGTGAAAACTGATTTCATTGTTTTGCGCGTGAGCCTTGGCCCTGATTGAGGCGTGCTTGAAAGCGCACTCGATGAAGGGCTTTCTTGAGCTGCGCATAGCACCAATGAACCATCGCGCATTTCCGATTGCCGAGTCAACGGGCCCGCCTTGCGAAACCCGATACTGCCTTATGGCAAAATGGGAATGTGGGTTCACAATCACGTGCTCCTTGCAAACCGGAGTGATTAAGAATCATTGCCGTCGCCCTGCCCGAACGAGTAGCGTGGCGCTGCACTCCGGGGACGTTCACCATGAAGATACAGACGTTGGCAAGATTGTTGTGCTGCTTTGCGCTTTGGTCAGGGCTGGATTGGGACGTCGGCGCGGTGACGCCGCCAGTGGTGCGCAGCATCGAGTACAACGGCGCCCACTCGAACATTTTCCATTATCCGGTTCAGCCGTGGATGAACACGAACACGGCGTTGATGACCGCCGAGGCGTGGGTTTACTGCAATGACTTGAACGGGTTTCAGGCCTTCGTGGCGCGTCATTTCACGACCAACCTTTGGTTCGGCCTCACTGGCAATCGGCTGCGATTCTACCGCAGCGGCGGGACGTTCGCCGATTCGGACGGCACTCTGGTGGTGGGTCGCTGGACTCATGTGGCGGTGTCTTATGATGGTTCCACGGCGCGATTCTTCATCAATGGCAGCAGCGCCGGTGTGAAAGCTCTGGCCAACGCCGGAAATAATTGCACCAACAGCTTGAGCATCGGCGGCCAGCACGACGTATTAAACGCGGGCGACACCCTGTTCGGTGGATACGCGTTCAACGGTTATCTCGACGAGGTGCGCCTTTGGTCGGTGGTGCGCTCGCAATCGGCCATTGCGTCCGGAATGAACAGCGAGGTGCGTTCAGGGACGGGACTGGAAGCCACCTTCGGCACGGGCGGCAGAGTAAACAATATTCGTGGCGACCTGGGCGGCACGGAGGGCATCCCCGCCGTCGATCGCTACAGCGGTTTCGGGATTCTCCCCGCAGGACTTTGTATTCCGCGAACCGCCAATAACCTTCGGCTCGATGCGAACATCGATATCCTCAACGAGTATCGTGGTGCCGAAACGTTGGTGCTTCGCTCGACCACATCGGCCACGGCGCCGGATCAAGTGGCTTACCTGATCGTGGGCGCCGGGACCAATAATCACCTCTACGTCGGTGTGCCGAATCTTCCGCAGGCCGGCTTGCCCCAAATCCCTGTGGTGCAAGTGATGGCGGATGTAAACGTGACCAATGGAACGGGCCTGGGCCTGGGCGATTGGGAATGTCACTTCACGCAGGATAGTTTTCAGGGCAGCGGAATTTACGGCGTGAACCCGCCGTTCTTTCCGGATCCCGCGTGGATGAGTTGGGGCCAGAGTTTCTCCAACTGGAATGGCATCACCGGCGGCTCGTTCGAATTTCATCAAAGCTACGAGTTCCGTATTCACGCGCGACATCTCAATCACTTCTCCAACACCGTCGGGCTGCTCGTCCGATACTATAATTACGATGCGGGTGGCGATCAGACGGTGGGGCCGCGTAGCGCCGTGACGAATCTGCCCGCGACTTACGCGCAAGCCACCTGGTGCGGCAACGTGGACCTGGAATTGAGTTTCGTGACGATCGCGGGCTCGGTCACCAACCTGTCCGGGAATGTGGGGGTGTCGGGCCGGACCGTGTCGCTCTACTCGGGTGATTCCGAACTAAGTGGC
>JBBRBM010000096.1:0-21974 GCA_038205745.1 Verrucomicrobiota bacterium
GTGTGATAATTCACCGTCACGCGCAAGGTCGCGCTGCGCTGTGCCGCGCCGGACACGCCGACGCGATAGACGAGTTCCGAGCCGGTTGAGAAGAGCCAGCGATCACTGTTGAACGACGCACGGTTCAGAATGAGCGGACGATGAGCGTTCGCGCCGATCCAGCCCAGGTTGGGCGCGAAGCGATACACGCCACTGCGCACACTCTCGGCCTCACCGAGTTCCGCGCCTCCCGGCAGACGCGCGTGCGTGGCGAGCACCGGCAACAGTTCAGCGTCGTCGAAGTTCACGCGGCCCTTGATCTGCCATTGGCCGAGGCGCGCGTAGTCGTTCGTCGTGTCGTTCGGGAACGAAAAGATGAACGCGTGTTCCTGCCACGATTCCGTGGAGTGGAAATCCCGGTTTACGCGGCTGACTCCCGACATGATTGAGCCGCCGCCCGCACCCGCGTCACCCTTCGCCGCAAAACGAAATCGATACAAGGCTCCCGGGGCGAGCCCCAAACGCTCCGTGCGCCAGGCGAAGGAATTCTGTCCGTTACCTTCGAGGCTGATGGAGTGTTTGCCGGAATGCGTATCGTCGCTCCAACCGCCCTTGCCATCGGCAAGGCGCCAGCCGACGGGTGCGTTCGTGCCCTGCTCAAAACCGGCGTTGGGCAGGAGATTCTGCGCGCGCACGGTAACTCCAGCGACGACGCACAACATGGCGACAGAGAGCAACCGGGAATTCATCACACGGAGCATTCGCGAAATCATGGGCATCAGCCTTGATGCGGGTCAACGCAGGTGGGGCGGCGCGACGGCGGCACGTCCAAACACCTCGGCTGCGGCGACGGGAACGTGGACTGCGCAAAATCTTTGAAGCTGCTCAAGGACGGCGGCTTTCGCGGCTGGGTCATGGTCGATGAATGGGAAGTGCCCGATCCCTACGACGCATGCATCAAGTGCAAGCGGGCGATTGATGACGCGTGGCGAGGGTGACCGCACAACGCACTTGCTTGACTGGAATCAACTCCAGTCTGCCGAGCGAGGAACAGACTCCGCTAAAGCTCCATGAAAAACCATTTGCGCCCATTCAGCCGCCGCCGCTTCCTGCAAACGTCAGCTTCGGCTGTGGTCGCCGCGCCATTCGTTTCGCCGTCACTTCGAGCCGCTTCGCCCAATGGGAAACTGAATCACGCCTGCATCGGCGTCGGAGGCATGGGCTGGAGCGACCTCCAGAATTTCCAGCAGCATCCGCGCACGGAGATCGTGGCGTTGTGCGACGTGGATGCGAACAATCTCAAACGCGCGGCGGCGAAAGTTCCCGGCGCGCGCACCTACACGGACTGGCGCGAGCTTCTCGCAAAAGAAGGCGACAAGATTGACTCGGTAAATATCGCCGTCCCCGACCACAGCCATTTCCCCATCGCGATGACGGCGATTCAGCGCGGCAAACATGTCTATTGCCAGAAGCCGATGTGCCATGACGTCGCTGAAGTACGCGCCTTGACCGAGGCTGCTGTGCGTCGCGGGATCATCAGCCAACTCGGCACGCAAATGGCCTCCGGCATCGGCGACCGCACGGCGGTGGCGTTGCTCAGGGCTGGCGCCATCGGCAAAATCAAACACGCCTATCTCTGCTCGAACCGTCCGGGTGCGGTTGAAAATTACCGACTCGTTGGACCGCGCCCGGCGCAGGGCCAAACTCCGCCGCCACACTTGAGTTGGGATTTGTGGGTTGGCACCGCGCCGATGCGCCCGTACGCGCCCGATATTTATCACTCGACGAAATGGCGCGCGTGGCAGGATTTCGGCACCGGCTGGTCCGGCGACATTGGCTGTCATGTCTTTGACCCGGTCTGGAAGGGACTCGGCATGAAGGCGCCCACGTCTGTCATCGCCGAGGTGCAGCAGTCATGGAAGGATTCACCGGCGCGCCGCGCCGATACCTGGCCGCAAGGCGCTCACATCACGTGGATGTTCCCCGGCAACGACCTCACCGAGGCGCGCGAGTGGCCGCTCGAATGGTTCGACGGCGAGTTTTATCCGCCGAAGGAAATTCGGGCGCTCTATTCCTCGGACATGAACGAGTATCCGGCTGAGTCTGCGATGATCATCGGAACGGAAGGCGCGCTCCTCAGCATTCTCGGGCGGCCGCCAGCTCTGTTGCCGGAAGACAAATTCAAGGATTACTCCCGTCCGAAGCCGAAAGAGCGAAACCACTATCACCATTTCGTGGACGCCTGCCTCGGGGGCGAAAAGACTGAATCGCACTTCGCGCAGAGCGGCCCGATGACTGAAGCCATCCTGCTCGGCACGGTGGCGATTCGCGTCCCGAATCAGAAACTGGAATGGGACGCGCAGCGGATGAAGTTCCCGAACTACCCGGAGGCCGAGCGATTTCTGCGTCGTAAATATCGCGAAGGATGGGCCGTGGCGGGGACGTAGTGGCGCGCACAAGTCCCGACGCTGGAGTGATGCAGTAGAACCGGGGACCGCACGCGCCTCGCGTACCGTGCTCCGCACCCTCGCGGAAAACAGGAAGGGGTACGCGACCCCCAACGTTCAGTGAACAGACCAAGCCTCCCGCCAACCCGCGAGGGCGCCGGTTGGAACACGCGAGGGCGCGTGTGCTCCCCGGAGCCAACGGCATCGATCCGGTTGACGCCGGACTCGCGAAATCAATCGCCCCCAACCTTTTATCAATTACCCGCCATGCTCGCGTGGCTCTTACGGTGGCGCCGCTGATCAAATGAATATGCACGGCGCTCAACTGAATCTGCTGCTCGCGTGGATCGGAATCGTCCTGGGTTTCATTTCCGGATTCGTACTCGGGGTGTGCTTTCACCGGGAGGATTGGCTGGGCGGCTACGCGAGTTTCAAACGACGATTGTATCGCCTCGCGCACATCTCGTTCTTCGGCCTGGCCATCATGAACTTTCTGTTCTACCTCACGGCGCGCGAATTCAGTCACACGACTTTGTCCGTGACGATCGCCTCGTGGGGCTTTGCCGCAGGCGCCGCTTCGATGCCGATCTGTTGCGCGATCATGGCGCATCAACCGCGGCTGCGCGCACTCTTTCTGATTCCCGTCATCAGTCTCGTCACAGCCGGAACCTTGACTCTCCTGGAGGTCGTGAAGTTATGAAAAAGATCGGATTCATCGCCATGAGCGGAGTGCGAGCGCACAACGAAGAACTCACCCAACTCGGTCTGACCCTGCCCGGTTTCGTGGATCGCAATCGCATTATCGCGTCGTTGCCCAGCCTGGGGTTGCTCACTCTCGCCGGCCTCACGCCGGAAAGATTCAAAGTCGAGTATCACGAGATTGCCGATCTGAAGGACCGGCATTCGTTGCCCGACGACTTCGATCTTGTTGCCATCAGCACTTTCACCGCGCAACTCAAGGAAGCGTGGCAGGTGGCAGACGAGTACCGCAGCAGGAAGATTCCCGTGGTCATGGGCGGGATCCCGGTCAGCTCGCTGCCGACGGAGACGAAGGAACATTGCGACGCCGTGGTGATCGGTGAAGGCGAACCGCTCTGGCCGGAAGTATTGAACGATTTTGAGAATGGCGCATTGAAACCATTTTACCGCCAAACGCCGCACGGAGCATTCGATCTGCGCGACGCGCCGATGCCGCGCTTCGATCTCCTCGACCCGGCCAAATACAATCGCATCACCGTGCAGACGAGCCGCGGCTGCCCGCATAAATGCGAGTTCTGCGCGAGTTCGATCCTCCTGACGCGGCGGTACAAGCTCAAGCCGGTGGAAAAAGTCATCGCCGAGATTCACGAGATCAAAAAGATCTGGCCTCGCCCGTTCATTGAATTCGCGGACGACAACAGTTTTGTTCACCGCGAGCATTACAAGGCGCTGCTCCGGGAATTGGCGAAGGAGAAGCTGCGCTGGTTCACCGAGGCGGACATCAACATGGCGAAGGATGACGAGTTGCTCGGGCTGATGCGCGATTCCGGCTGCCAGCAAGTGCTCATCGGTTTGGAGAGCCCGCGCAAATCCAGCCTCGATCGCGTCGAGCAGAGCACGAACTTCAAACTGCGCCAGCGCGACGGCTACATCGCCGCGATCCAAAAAATCCAGTCGTACGGCATCACGGTGAACGGGTGTTTCATACTGGGTCTCGACGGCGACACGCCCGAAGTGTTCGACGAGGTGCTCGCGTTCGTGAAGGAATCTGGCTTGTATGAAGTGCAAATCACTTTCCTCACTGCGTTCCCCGGCACACCGCTTTACCAGCGACTGCAACAGGAGAACCGAATCATCCACGACGGCGCCTGGGAACTTTGCACGCTCTTCGACATCAACTTCGTTCCCAAGAACATGACCGTGGCGGAACTGCAAAGCGGGTTTTTGAGACTGGTCACGCACTTGTATTCCGCCGAAGAAACCAGCGCGCGCCGCCGCAAGTTCAGGAACATGTTAAAGACGTCTCCGAACTTTGGTCGTCGGGCGCCCCAGCAGGAACACGAACTCGCCGCCTGAATTCGCCGACGCGCGGCTCACACTGACTTTACCTCGACGCGCTACTCGGGAAAGCGCATCTCGTCCACGAACATTTCCTGGAATGCAGGATCTTCGCTGAGGGAAACGTGACGAATCTTCCGGCGCAATTCTGTGAAAGCATCGTCTTGTTCCGACAAGTTGAAGAGCGCGAGTTTGGCGCCGAGCAGCGCGGTGTTGCCTGCCGGAAAAACTTTCTCCGGCGGAAAATTCAGCAACCCGATGCGGCGAGCGCTGGCGCGGTTGATGTAATTCCCAAAAGCTCCGGCCAGATAAACCGTGGAGACATCACTCAATGCCACTCCCCATTGCTGCGCGAGAATGCGCAGCCCGGCAGCGATCGCGCCTTTGGCCAACTGAAGTTCACGAAGGTCGCCTTGCTTGAGACTCAACTGCGGCGTGATCACGATGTCGCCTTGCGTCAGGCGACCGGAGGATTGGATCAGGCCGAGGTCCAGTCCGGTGGCGGCGGCATCGACCAGGCCGCTTCCGCAAATGCCACGCGCGGGTATGTCGCCCAGCACATGACATTGGAGCCGTCGCTCGACCGCATGCACTTCCGAGATTGCGCCTGTCGCCGCCCTCATGCCGCACGAAATGCGCGCGCCTTCAAATGCCGGCCCGGCCGCCGTCGAGGCACACAGCATCCGCTCGCAATTGCCGACCACGATTTCTCCGTTCGTACCCAGATCGATCAGCGCCGATGGCGCGGCGTGCTTGTGCATCTGCGTCGCCATGATTCCGGCAAGGATGTCACTGCCGACGAAGCTGCCGAGGCACGGAAGAAAGTGAACTGCCGTTCCATTGCCTGACTTCCAGCCCAGGTCACGTGCCGAAAAAGTTTGCAGCCCATCCCGTTCCGCTTCGAATGGATACCGCGACAACGGCTCCACGCTGATCCCGCAGAAGAGATGATGCATGACGGTGTTGCCGACGATAACCACCTTGCTGAGTCCGGTCGCGTTAACCCGTGCCGCGTCGATCAAATCGCAGACCATTTGGCCAAGCTGGTCACGGATGAGTTTTTCCAACACCGCATCGCCGCCTGCCTGAAGCGCAAACTCGATGCGACTCATGATATCCGCGCCGTGCCGCGCCTGCGCATTCAGCGCGGTGCGAACGGCGAGCACCCGACCGGAAGACAAGTCGAGCAACTGCGCGGCAATGGTCGTTGTGCCGAGGTCGATGGCGATGCCGAAGCCGTCGCGCGGCCTGAAATCGAACGGCGAATCATCGAGGAGGACGGTGGCTTCCCACTGAGCGAGTTCGATGGTGATGTCGCTCTCGGCTTTGGCCCTGCAGGCCAGCCGCCAGTGGTCCGCAAGCTCGGCCTTTGACAGCAAACGCTCGTCGTCGTGGGTTGCTGGCAACGAACCCGAAAGCACTTTCACCCGGCAGCCTTTGCAGCGGCCTCGTCCACCACAGGGGAACTCCACGCCTTGCGCGAAGAGCACGTCCTGCAAAAGAGTCCCAAGCGGTACGGTCAGAACTTTCCCGATGGGCAGCAACTTGATTTGCACCGTTTCGCTCACGAGGTGGCAATCATCAAATGAAACTGTTCACGCACGAGCGGCAAAGAATGCGAGTTGCGTCGTTTCCCATTGCACCACCTCGCCAACTGAAAGCTCAACCTTTGGAAGCGTAGTAAGCGTCCACCTTTGCGCCCACGTCGCGGTAGCCGATGTCGGCTTCGTAGATTTGTTTGAACTGCTCGATCGCTTCGTCGGTCTTGCCCATCTTCTCGAGCACCAATCCCAGTTCGTAGAGCATCTCCTTTTTCTCGTCGTCGAAGCCGGGCTTCTCTTTCAGCGCGTCCTGGATTTTGCGCGCGGCCATGTCGTTCATGCCCTTCTTCGCAAAGCAGCGGCCAAGAAACATGATCGCGGCGAGACGGCGCTGCGGATTGTTCTGCGCCTTTTGGAATTCCTGCGTGGCCTCGCTGATCTTGCCTGCGTTGTAATAGAGCACGCCGAGCTCGTAGCGGATGTGCAGGTCGGTGGGATATTTTTCCGCGCGCTTGCGGCACTCTTCGAGTTGGAAGGCAATCTTCTGCGCATCGATTTCCGCGAGCCGCTCCGCGTAATCCGCCGCGCTCGGGTCCAATTGCGATTTGAGGTGATCGAGCTTTTTCAGATTCGTATCGCCGATGACCTTTTCCAGTGAGGAATCAGCGCCGCCGTCAGTACTGCGAATGCGCTCGTAGTAACTGAGCGCGGTGTCGAAGTCCTTTTTCTGGGCGTGAAGCTCCGCCAGATTGCGCAGCACCTTCACGTTGTTCGGCTCGGCGCGCAGACGGGATTCGTATTCACCGATGAGGTTCTGCGCGACGTCGTCGGTTTTCACGACGCGATTCGCCTGTTCGAGCTGGGTCGCCTCATCCTTGTTTCGCAGAAGATCACGATACGATCCGCCACTTTCCGCCACCTCCTCATAGCCGCCTTCCTGCATCGTGGCGCGGGCGGTGACGTTCTTCAGCATTTGCAAAACTTCGGGATCGTTCGGCCGCTGCCGCAGGAGATCACTGTAAACCGTCTCCGCCTTCTGATTCAGGCCGGCGCTGATGTAGCACTCACCCAACTGCATCGCGAGATCCCGATCACGGGGGTTGTTCTTGAAGACGATCTCGAGCGAGAGCAGCGCCGTCTTCGTCAACCCGGCCGCCCTCGCGGCGTCGGCCAGCAGCTTGTGCGCGCTATTGTTCTGTGGATCACCGTTCAAAATTTCCTCGAGCTGCTGCATCGCCTCGGCGGGATTCTTGCGGAGGGTCAACTGCGCTTTCGCCAGCGCGGGCTGCGACGTCGCGCCGCCGATCATTTTCTTGAAGAAACCCGTCTGCGTGGCGGCGCCACGTTTGAACTGCGCCGCACGCAACGCCTGCCGCGCGTCAAAGAATGCCGGCTCCACCGTGACGACCTGCGTCAGAATGGAGATGGCGTATTCCAAATTGTTTCGGTTGATCGCGGTGATGGCCTTTTCGTACAGGTCGCGCTGCGGTCGGGGTATGGCGTTCAGTGCTTTCTCAGGCATGGCGTCGAGATTATGGGTTTACGGTCAAAATTTCACTATTGAATAAGCGGACGAGCGCGGACCGCGCAGTATTCGCGCCACGGCAACTGGCGCTGATTTTTCGCTGCGCAAATCCGCTCGAATCGCATTCTCGGCTTGCTCCGCGAGGCGTCGGGCGGCACTCTCTCTTTCACATCGTCCACGCTGCCGCATGCGCGCCGAATTGCGAGCTCTGCCGGACGAGCCGTTCACATGAATCTTAAGAAAAACTTCGTCCCTCACAGCGGAAAAAGCTTCCGTCACCTCTCAATCTTGCTCGCTGCCATTCTTCTGGCGGGCGGCTTCAGAACGTACGGCATCAACGCCAGTCCGACGCCGATCCATTTGATCCAGCCCGACGGAACGGCCATTTCACTTCGCGTCAGGGGCGATGAGTTCAGCCATTGGTTCGAAGATACCGCCGGCTTTGCGGTGGTGCGTGATGCCGGGCGTTACGTGTACGCACAGCGCCGGGCTGATGGCGGGCTGGGACCGACCGCGTTCGTAGTCGGTCGTGACAACCCGCGCGCCCTGAACTTGCAGGAGAACCTTCGACCATCTCCCCAGTTCTTGCGCGGAGAACGACAGAGACTTCAGGCCAGCACGAGCGCTGCTACCACCGGCCAAACGGCACCCGTAGCGACGCCCGGCGAAGCAATTTCCAGGATTGCTCCGCTTGGCACGGTCAAGAATTTGGTAATCCTCTGCCGGTTCAGCGATCATCTGCTCGGTCGGCATACCCGGGCACCATCCGACTACAATGTGTTAATGAATACGGTCGGCGGAGATCCATTGCTCGCGCCGAGCGGAAGCTTGAAGGATTTTTATCGAGAGGCTTCTTACGGCAGGGTAACCGTCGAGAGCACAGTGATCGCCTGGGTCACCTTGCCGCACACCGAACAGTATTACGCCAATGGTGTGGATGGATTTGGCAATTACCCGCAAAACGGGCAAGGCATGGTCAAAGACGCGCTGGATGCCGCCGATTTGCTTGTGAACTTTGGCCAGTTCGATACGGACAACGACGGCTTCATCGATGCCATCGACTTTATCCATTCTGGCTACGGTGCGGAAACGGGTGGAGGCGATGGGAATTGGATCTGGTCGCACAAATGGAGTCTATTCCAGATTCCAGGTGGCCGCTGGACCAGCACAGATCGCAACGCCAACAACGTTTTCGTCAAGGTATTCGATTACCACACGGAGCCAGCTCTGTGGTCCACGACTGGAACGAACATCACCCGCGTGGGTGTGGTTGCACATGAAACCGGGCACTTCTTTGGCCTGCCGGATCTTTACGACACTGATAACAGCAGCGAGGGCGCTGGTTCTTATTGCCTCATGGCCAACTCATGGGGCTTCGACAATACACAACTGCACCCGCCGCATCCGAGCGCCTGGACCAAAATTCAGCTTGGTTGGGTGACACCCATCACGATAGCACCGGGGACGTACAATGTTCCGCGGGTTGAAAGCACCAATATCGTTTATCGAATTACCAACGGGTATCCCAACAACGAATACCTCCTGATCGAAAACCGGCAAGCCGCCGGCTTCGAGTCAGACATTCCCCAAGGTGGACTCGCCATCTGGCATATCGATGACAACGTGAGTGACATCATCGTGAACGACAACGAAGGATACCCGGGCAGCTTTGGCTGGCCGGCTGACCACTATCAGGTGGGCTTAATCGAGGCTGATGGCGCTTTCCACCTCGAACGCGGCATTAATCGAGGCGACGCGGGCGACGTCTATCGGGGTGGTGGCGTTTCAACGCTGAGCGGCGTCACGGTGCCCAGCACCGACGGTTATCAATCGGGAGCGCTGATCACCACGGCAAATGTCATCACGAACATCAGCGCTTCTGCATCCAACATGACATTCACGTTCGCCAATCCCAGGTCGGTGATCGTCCCCACGATTCAAATCGTCGCTGTTGACGCAACGATCATTTCCGAGACTTACACGCCTACCAACCGCGCACTCGATCCCGGTGAAACTGTGAATGTCAGGTTTCGCCTGCGAAACAACGGGAGCGCCACTGCAAGCGTCACGGCGACACTCCTTCCCAATGCAGGTGTCCTACTCCCTGGCGCTGCGCAGGTTTATACGCTGAGCAACAACGGAACAATCGGGGCAAGGACCTACACCTACATCGCGGGCGGCCCATGCGGTTCCTCCATCACCAACGTGCTCCAGTTGCAAGTGGCCGGCACCAATATCGGAACGGTTTCGTTTGTATTCCTCCTGGGTGCACCGGTGACACGCCTCAGCCAAAACTTCGAAGGCAACAAGCCGCCTGCCCTGCCAATCAACTGGCAATCCTCCCCCAGCGATAGCAATGGATGGAGCACCGTGACCGGCTTCTCAAGTTCACCCACAAATTCTGTCTTTGCGCCGAACCTGCCCACTGTGAGTGACGCGTTACTCACCTCACCGTCCTTCTTCATCGGGTCAACGAACGCTATTCTGAGTTTCCCGCACCGTTACGATACGGAGTATGGCTTCGACGGCGGCGTCCTGGAAATCTCCATCAATAACGGTCCTTTCTCGGACATTCTCACGGCGGGTGGCACCTTCATCGCGAACGGCTACAACTTTTTCATCGACCTGTCATTTGGCAATCCGCTCGCCGGACGTGATGCCTGGACCGGTAACTCGACCAATTTCCTCAACACGACTGTGAAGCTGCCGACCTCGGTCACAGGAAAGAACGTCCGCTTGCGCTGGCGCATGGGCAGCGACAGTTCGGTAACGGAACGTGGATGGTATGTGGATTCTATTTCTGTCACGGAACACGCCTGCCAATACCCCGCCACGCTGCCCGCGATCGTGAACGCCCAACTGCAGAACACGAATGTTGTCTTCATGTTCAACACTCGAACGGGAATCTCATACGCCATCGAATACACCGATGCGATCACGAACACCGTTTGGACTCCACTCTCCGTTCAGGTCGGCAATGGGTTTCCCTGCTCCGTCACCAACAACATCACCGTGCCGAAGCGATTCTACCGCTTGCGGGAGCTTTGAGTTTTCGCCGCGGCGCGCTCGGCCTGGCGCCAGGCGCGTTCACGGCGGGCACTCTCGCGGCGCAACAATTCTTCGGCGGACCAACCGCGCGATTGCGCTTCCGCAGCCAGCGTGAAGAGTTGTTCGGCGAGCCGGGTTGAACTGCGCTTCGCTTTTGCGCCATCGAGCAGCTTTGCCTTGCGCGCTTTCTTCACGAGCTTTTCAGCACGCAACAGCGAGGGGAGATGTTTCGGAATTCCGTCGAAGGCAGAAGGCCGCTCGTTCTTCGTGCCCTTCTTCTCGGCGCGCTTGATCTGGTCCCAGTTCGCCCAGACTTCATCGACGTTCTTCACCTTCACGTCACCAAAGACATGCGGATGACGGCGGATTAACTTGTCGGCGATGTTCCGCGCCACGCGTTCGAAATCAAACGCGCCCCGCTCTCCGGCGAGCTGGCAGTGGAAGACGACTTGCAGCAGCAGATCACCAAGTTCCTCCTCCATCTCCGCGTCATCACCGGACTCGATCGCGTCCATCAACTCGTAAACTTCCTCCACCGCATGGAAGCGCAGCGTCATGTGGTCCTGCTCGCGATCCCACGGGCAACCTTCAGGCGAACGCAGCTTCGCCATCACGGCGAGCAACTCTTCAATGGCGGGACGTTTCTTAGGCATGGTCAAAGAATCACGAGATCATCGCGATGCACCACTTCGCCGCGCGCGGTCTTCTTCTGGCAAATCTCATCCGACCCGAAAGCGGTCATTCCGCGTGCGAACTCAACTCCCGCTTCGTCGCAAATGTTCACAATCTCACCGGCCTCGAACTCGCCTTCGCATCGCAACACGCCAGGCGGCAAAAGGCTCCTGCCATTCTCGATCAACGCTCGACGCGCGCCCGCATCCACGAACACCGCACCCTTCGGATGATGAAAGAATGCGATCCAGCGTTTGCGCCCGCGCAGCTTCGCCTGCTTCGGCCGGAACAGAGTCCCGACGTCACGTCCGCCCACGATGTCTTCCAACACCGTGGTGCTGCGTCCCGGCGCGATGACGAGCGGCAATCCACTGCGCACGACGATCTTCGCCGCCTGGATTTTCGACTTCATTCCGCCGACCGCCGTGGCGCTCGTCGTTCCCCCCGCAAGCGCCTCGATCTCGCCGTCGATTTCTGGAATTGCCGAGAGGCGCTTCGCCGTCGCTTTTCCAAAGTCCACCATCACGCCGTCCACGCTGGTCAGGATCACGAGCAAATCAGCAGGCAGTAACGCCGCGACCAGTGCCGACAATCGATCGTTGTCACCGAACTTCAGCTCCGTGGTCGAGACGGCATCGTTCTCGTTGATGATCGGCACCACGCCGCGCTTCAAGAGTGTGAGCAGCGTGCCACGCGCGTTGTGATGACGCTCGTGATGTTGCAGGTCGGCGTGCGTGAGCAGCACTTGCGCAACATGAAGGTCGAACTCCGCGAAAAGCTTTTCGTACGTCGCCATCAACCGCGACTGTCCCACCGCCGCACATGCCTGCTGCTCCGCGACAGACTCAGGTCGCTTCGCGTAACCCAGCACTCCCATGCCGGCGCCCACCGCTCCGGATGTGACGATGACGATTTCCCTGCCCTCGCGGCGCTGATGCGCCACTTGTGACACGAGTTGGCGCATCTGCGCGCGATCGGGCTGCTTGCGTTCATCGGTGAGCACGGCGGTGCCGAGCTTTACGACAATCCGCTTCGCATTCTTCAATTCACTACGCACGCGGCGTTGGTACCAGAGTCGAGGGACGCGAGTCGAGAGTCGAGGGTGTGGACGGGTGACATAGTGAACGAATGTTGGTTTCGCGCGCGGGTCAAAGCTCGGCGCGAACGCGGCTTTCCAATTCGCGCAGCGCTGTCTCGAATGAAGGGAAGCGAAATTCAAATCCCGAAGCCGCGAATTTACCAGACACCACGCGCCGGCTTTTCAGCAACAGCTCCGTTTCGGTGCGCAGGAAGAAAGCCCCGACCTCCAGCATCCACTCGCTCGCCGGCAGCCCGAATGGCGCTCCGCAAACGCGCCGGAACATCGCCATCATTTCCGCATTCGTCAGCGGGTTCGGCGCGGCAATGTTGATCGGACCTCTGAGTTGCTCATGCGTAAGAACCCACTCGATGGCGCGACAAAAATCTTCCTCGTGAATCCAGGAAACGAATTGCCGCCCACTTCCCATCCGGCCGCCCAATCCCAACTTCGCAAGGCGCCGCATGATTTGGAAGACGCCGCCCTCGACAGTCCCGAACACAATCGTGATCCGCAGCGCGACCTTTCGCGTCGATGGCGCCACAGCATCGTTCAAGGCATTTTCCCAGGCGCGACCGACTGAGACGGAGAACGCATCTTTCGCATCCATCGTTGCGCCGAAAGCCGTGCTTGTCTCGTCATGCGGCGGACCAAACGTGTGTTCGTAGAACGTGGCGGTGCTCGCGTTCAGCCATGCCCGCGGCGGATTCGAACAACGCGCAATGGCTTCGCCAATCACGCGCGTCGAGTCCACGCGTGAGTCAAGAATGGCGCGCCGATTCGCGGGCGTGTAACGGCAGTTCACCGAACGACCCGTGAGATTGATCACTGCCTCGGCACCGTTCAACGCTTCCGCCCATGGCCCAATCGTCTTCGCGTCCCATTGGATTTCTTTGAACCGAGCCTTCGCATCCGGCGATCGCGTGAGCACGATCGGCTCCCAGCCTCGCGCCTCGAAGTGTGCCGCAAGCCGCTGCCCAAGAAACCCACTGCCACCGGCAAGAATGCACCGTTTCATTTGCGCCTCCGCGGAAGGAGCCAGTACATCAGGGCGAACATGAAGCCGAACTCCAGCAACTACGCTTCTGACCGACGCTGACGTTTCTCTTTCTTAGCACCGACGCGCTCTTGGCGGCGCGCCAGCGACGCAAACCCACAGGTCCGAAACAGTTGAACGCAAGTCATGGCTGGCTCATTTCATTCCAACCCATTTGGAGATTTTCCCGCCGAGTTTCACGAACTTGATCACTGCGGGCGTCGGCAAGGCATCGATCTGTTCGTACCACGTGCCCATGGTGGCAAAGAAGTCGCGCATCGCGGCAATGCGGTCGTGGGTGTAGCGGTCCTTTTCCTTCTCTGCGGCGGCGGTGCAGTCGCTCAGCACTTCAATCGTCGGGTCGATCTCACGCTTCTTCCGTTCGTCGAGAACCTGGCGGAACATCTCCCAGACATCCTTCATCGATTCGAAATGGTCGCGACGGTCTGCGGGCAAATGGACGATCTTCACGATGCCCCAGTTCTGCAGTTCCCGCAGGCTGTTGCTCACGTTGGAACGCGCCACGCCCAGTCGATCGCAGATGTTCTCGGCATTCAGCGGCTCGGGAGACAGGTAAAGCAGCGCGTGAATCTGGGCCATGGTGCGGTTGATTCCCCAGCGCACTCCCATCTCGCCCCAGTGAAGGATGAATCGCTGCTGGACTGGCGTGATGTCTTTCATGTCTTTTATTTCTGTTACGACAGAAATATCAGATTACTCAGCCATGTCAACCACATGTTGGCTGGCGCAAAAGAGAAATTGAGAGTCCCCTGCCCTTCTGGCACGCTGCCGCGCCAAATGGAACCCACTTACATGATCCTCGGCGCTGACGGACAGCAATACGGCCCCATCTCGACAGAGCAATTCAAGGAATGGGTGCAGCAAGGCCGTGCGAACGGTGCCACCCGTGTTTGGCGAAGTGGAACGCCGGATTGGGTGCCAGCCTCGTCTCTTCCGGAACTCGGAGTGAGCGCGCCCGTCATGGCCACGGCGGCGAGTGTCCTGCCCAGCGCCGTTCCGGCGACAATTGTGACGACCGATCCAGTCCTGGAACAGCGCATCAAGAATGGAGCGAGTTGGTTCTTCTGGATCGGGGTGCTCTCGCTGATCAATTCATTCGCCGCACTCAGCGGCTCGGCGTGGCGCTTCTTTATCGGCCTTGGCATCACTCAGATAATTGATGCGGTTCTGGCGAATGGGAGTTCGGGCGGAAAGGCGGTCGCCATAACGCTCGATGTCATCGCCGCAGGGATGCTGATTGTTTTCGGAGTGCTGGCCGGCAAGCGACACTCATGGGCTTTCCTGGTTGGCGGTATCCTGCTTGTCCTCGACGGCGCCCTGGTCGCGTTTATTGCGTTGCGCAGCGCTGACGGTTCTCTATGGCTCAGTGTCGCATTTCACGCCTGGGCGGTCTTCATGATCTTCCGTGGTTTTATGGCAACTCGCGCTTTGAAGGCGTGAACGCAATATCCCTACTGCGCAGCCAGTGGCGCAGGAATTTCGAACGTGAAGTTCACGGGCTGGTTGTCGCTGCCTGAAATCGTGATCTCCTGAGTGATCTCTCCGGACTTGGGATGCGCTGCTGCCAATGTGTATCGGCCGGGCGCGAGTCCTGAGGGAAGAGCGAAATTCCCGTCCTGGTCTGTCGTGGTGAACCACTGGTGATCCACCACGCCGACGAACGCAAACATCCACGGATGCACATCGCATTTGATCCGTCGAATACTGCGCCGCCGCACTTGTGGGTTCGCACAAGTTGTGATTTCGTTTCGCCATGAACAGGGCAATACGGGTTTTCATACTGGGCGGGTTCACCGCGTCATTCGTTTTCATCCTCACCGGCTGCACGACGAGTGCGACTGGACGCCGGCAACTGAACCTCGTTTCTGTTGAGCAGGAAACGCAGCTCGGGCTGACGGCGTTCGATCAGATGAAGAAGGAGACGCCGATCAGCAAGGATCCGAGGGCCAACGCCATGGTGAAAAGCGTGGGCGCAAAAATCGCGGAGCAGGCAAAGGATCGCATGCCGAATGCGCAATGGGAGTTCGTGGTCTTCGATAGCCCGGAGGCGAATGCGTTCTGTTTGCCTGGCGGCAAGATCGGCGTTTACACGGGACTCCTGCCGATCGCCAACACCGAAGCAATGCTCGCCGCCGTCATCGGGCACGAGGTCGCGCACGCCTCAAACCACCACGGCGGCGAGCGCATGTCACAAGCGCAAGCCGTCCAGACTGGCTCGGCGCTGATCGGTTCCGCCGTGCCGGAAAAATATTCTCAACTGACGATGGTCGCGCTCGGTGGCATCGGCAAAGTAGGAATCGAATTGCCCTATAGCCGCTTGCAGGAATCCGAAGCCGATCACGTCGGCCTGCTCTACATGGCAAAGGCCGGCTACGATCCCGAGGAGTCGGTGCGGTTCTGGGAGCGCTTTTCGGCTTCGCACAAAGGACAGTCCAGCGGTTTCGAATTGCTGCGCACCCATCCCGTCGACGAGAAACGCATCGCTGACTTGAAGAAGTGGCTGCCGGAAGCAAAGGCCGCGCAACGTGGCGGCAAAAGCGGTTCGACTGTGATTTCCAAGTAATCCGGAAACCCGGGAAACGCTGCCGAGGATCGTTTCAACAGTTGCAACGGGACTTTTCATCTCGTTCAATGCGCGCTCTTGATGAACGTTCCGTTTCTAAATCTCGCAGCGCAATACGAGTCGCTGAAGTCCGAACTGCTCCCCGTCGTTGAGAAAACACTCGCGGCGGGACACTACGTCCTTGGTCCCAACGTCTCCGCATTTGAACAGGAAATCGCCGCTTACACCGGGACGAAGTTCGGCGTGGGCGTCAATTCAGGATCGGACGCGCTGACGCTGGCGTTGCGCGCGCTCGACATTGGCGCCGGCGACGAAGTGATCACGACGCCGTTCACCTACATCGCTCCGGCGGAATCCGTTCACCACGTCGGCGCGAAGATTGTTTTCGCCGACATTCATCCGCGCTCGTTCAACATCGATCCCGCGGAGATCGAACGAAGGATCACGCCGCGCACCAAGGCGATCATCCCTGTCCATCTTTTCGGGCAGGCGGCGCCGATGAAGGAGATTCTGGCGCTCGCGCAACCTCGCGGCATTCACATCATCGAAGACTGCGCCCAAGCGATCGGCGCGACTTATGACGGCAAACCCGTCGGAAGTTTTGGCGCGATGGGCTGCTTCAGTTTTTATCCCACGAAAAATCTCGGCGCCGATGGCGACGGCGGAATGGTCGTGACGAACGACGAAGCGATCGCGAAGAAGCTGCGCATGCTGCGCGTGCATGGCATCGAGCGGCGTTACTTCCACGACCTGCACGGCTACAACTCGCGCCTCGACGAACTTCAGGCCGCGATCCTGCGCGTGAAGTTGCCGCACCTGAAACGCTGGAATGCGCGCCGCGCCGAAATTGCGCGCTACTACACGCAGGGACTGGACCATCTGCCGCTCGACTTCCCCGTCACGGCGAAGGAGAACAACCATGTGTTTCACGTTTACGCACTGCTGAGCGATCGGCGTGACGCGCTCCAAAAGTTTCTCGCGGACAAAGGCGTGCCGACGATCATTTACTATCCGCAACCGCTGCACTTGCAGAAGATTTACGAGAAGTTCGGCTTCAAAGTCGGCGACTACCCGATCGCGGAGGAGATTTCGAAACTGATTCTTCCGCTGCCGATGTATCCGGAGCTGACCAGGGAACACCTGGACCAGGTCGTTGGTACGATCCTCGGTTTCTTCTCGCAGGCGTAGCGTTCGGCTTTGATTTCAATCAAGCCGGCGAGCGGCAGATCGCCGCAAGGTGGAGGAAGATTCGCCTATGCAAACATTACGTCGCGCCGCTGTTCTGTTCATCGTTCTCATCACGTCGCATCTGATCGCGGCGACGCCACCGATTCCACCCGCATTCGGCCCGCACATCCATTTTCCCGCGAGCGAACTGGCGGGCGTGCCGAGCTTCGGCGCAACCCAACGCATCGTCGGCACGTATTTCTTCTATTGGTACGACAGCAACACGAAGGAGCACGTGATCGACGGCGACGGCTCAGACGCGCTGACGACGCATCCCGCGACGCTCGACGATTTCAGCTATCGCTCCGTGCGGTGGCACAAGAAGCAACTCAGCGACATGATCGTGGCGGGGATCGACGTCGTGCTGCCTGTCTTCTGGGGCGCGCCGTCGGAGCACGGCACGAATGCGCAATTGCACTGGAGCTACGTCGGCATTCCGAAGCTCGTCGAGGCGCGCGAGCAATTGCTGCGCGAAGGCAAACAGCCGCCGCGCATCGGACTCTTCTACGACACGAGCACGCTTCAGTTTAATCAGTCGCACCAGCACATCGACCTCACGACCGATTACGGGCAGCAATGGTTTTACGCCACCGTGCGCGATTTCTTCTCCATGGTGCCACCGCGGCACTGGGCCATGATCGATGGGAAACCGATCGTGCTGCTCTACTCCGCGGCGTTCGCGAAGAAGCACGACCAGCGCTGCATTGATTTCACCAAGCAAGAGTTCGCGCGCGAGTTCGCCGGACGCGTGCCCTGGATTGCTCGTGAAGTTTCGTGGCAGGTCAGGAGCGACGACACCGTGGCGTGGGGCGGCGCGCTCGGTTTGAAAAATCCCGGCGTGGCATCCGTCGGACCCGGCTACGATCATTCAGCGGTGCCCGGTCGCACTCCGCTGATCGCCGATCGTCGCGGCGGGAAATTCTACGAGGAGAATTGGATCAAGCTCCTGCGGCGGCCTTCGCACTTCGTGATGGTCGAAACGTGGAATGAATTTCACGAAGGCACCGATGTCGCCGAATCGCGCGAGTACGGCCGCCAATACATTGACCTCACGCGCAAATACTCCGATCTCTTCCGCGCGGGATGGAAGCCTCCGGTGCCGGTCGGCAAATACACCGGCGCGCGCTCGGTCGCGGTGACGCTTGGGCACGAAGTCCGCAACGCTGGCCTCACTCAAATTGACAATACAGACGGTGTAACCATGCCCGTGACGATTGGCGATCGCACTGCGCGTCGCATCGCGCCCGGCGCCGGCCACTTCGTTTATTTTGTGGTCGATGACTCGTTCAAATCCGCGGACGCAAACAATTTTTTGGTTGAAGCGGATTATTTCGATTCCGCACCGGGCGAGCTTGCGCTCGAATACGACGGCAGCGACGAGCGCGCCCCGTTCAGCGGGGCCTACACACGCAGCAAGGACACAGTAAAACTTTCCGGCGAACAGAAGTGGAAGACGGCGCGCTTTTCGCTGCCCGCGGCGAGATTCCTCAACGGTCAAAACCAGGGCGCTGATTTCCGGCTCGTTGTGGAACCGCAGGAGTGCGCCATCAGCGCCGTGCGATTGACCAGGCGATAAGCGAATTCCATTTGCTGAACCGGAATGATGCAGTTCGTTTCTGGGAGCACACGCGCCCTCGCGTGTCCCGACCGTCGCCCTCGCCGGTCGGCGACGGGCGCGGAAACCAAACCGAATCGTTACGTGCGCCGCCGCTCGCCAGTGTTCCGCGAGGGCGCGGAACACCACACGCGAGGGCGCGTGTGCTCCCCATCCAACTGCATCGATCCGGTTAATCGCCAGACGCTCGGGCTGGACTGGAGTGTGTGAATGGTGAAAAGCTTTCGGCGCCATCGAGAACAGTCGAATGACCATCATCACAGACGAACAATGCACGGGATATTCGTCGCCGGGACATCCCGAGCGGCCACAGCGGATCATCGACACGCTGGCCCTGCTCCGCTCGCAAAAGAAGCTTCCACTGACCTGGTCCGCGCCAATCGCCGTGACCGAACAACAACTCGTGCGAGCGCACACGGCGTCCCACATTGCGCATGTCAAAGCGGCTGCGGAGAATTTCGACGGCGACACTCCGGCGCTGCCGGGCATTTACGATCATGCGATCCGTTCCGTGGGCGGCGCGCTGCACGCGATGAAACTCGCGCGAGAAAGGAAGCCCGCCTTCAGCCTGCTCCGCCCGCCGGGACATCACGCCACGCAAAACCAGGCGATGGGGTTCTGTTACTTCAATTCCATCGCGATCGCCGCGCTCGAAGCGCTCGCCGGCGGATTGGAACGGGTGGCGGTGTTCGACTTCGACGTGCATCACGGAAACGGCACCGAAGCCATCCTGCTGAATAAACCGGGCACGCTGTTTTGCTCAGTGCATCAATCACCCTGCTATCCCGGGACGGGCAAGACAGACGTCGGCAGAAACTGTTTCAATTTCCCAGTCGCGCCTCACACACCGCGCACCGAATATCGGGACGTGCTGTCCCGCGCGATGGATCGCGTGCTCGCGTTCAAGCCGCAGGTCATCGGAGTGTCGGCCGGCTTTGATTGCTATGCGCGCGACCCGCTCGCCCAGGAAACGCTCGAAGCGGAAGATTTTCAGTGGCTGGGTGAAAAGCTCCGAACGGCAGGCGTCCCGTTTTTCAGCGTGCTCGAAGGCGGGTACAGCAGCGATTTGCCGGAGTTGATCCTGGCCTACCTTCGAGGTGCCAGTGCCAGTTGAGCGTCCTGTAGCAAAACTGTCACCAGTTTCCACTTGCCGCTCTTTGCAAGGTGACGTAACAGGAAACTAGAAAAACAGGAATGTATAGACCGCCATGAAGTCAGCGACTGCCACGAAACCGAAATGCGCCGTTAGGCCCGCGCCTGCTGCAACAGACAAAAGCAAGTATCGCATCATCCTGGTTGAGGATCACCCGATTGTGCGCCAAGGCCTCGCGCAGTTGATCAATCTTCAACCCGGTCTGAGCGTGGTGGGCGAAGCCGAAACGGCGGCACGGGCGCTCGAATTGATCCGTGCCACCAAATTCGACCTCGTCGTCCTTGATGTGTCGCTGCCGAAAACCAACGGGCTCGAATTGATCAAGCAGGTCAAGGCGGAGAAACCGCAGTTGCCGATGCTCGTGATCTCGATGCACGATGAAATGTTGTACGCCGAACGCGCCTTGCGGGCCGGCGCGCGTGGTTACGTGATGAAGAAAGAGCCGAGCGAAAAAATGATCCTCGCCATCAACCGCGTCCTTAAGGGGGAAATTTACGTCAGCGATCGCATGAAGCAGAAGATGCTGCAGCACCTGGTCAACAATAAGGTAACGGAAGAAAACAGCTCGCCGCTCGATCACCTGAGCGATCGTGAGCTCGAAGTGTTTCAACACCTCGGCAACGGATTTTCGACCCGCCAGATTGCGGAGCAACTCAACCTCAGCGTGAAAACTATTGAATCTTATCGCGAGAACCTGAAGCTGAAGCTCAACGTCAAGACGGGTGCGGAGCTGATTCAACACGCGATTCAATGGATGAAGAACGAACCCGCGCTCTGAGTTTTCGCATCTCACCATTTTCCACGGCGGCTTCGGCCGCGGTCCTACTTTCCTGCAAGCGTCGACGTTGCAGTAGATCCCTCTCACTGTCCGCGGAGATTTTTCCCCGGTGTGCATTTGGGTTGTGCGCGCGCGGCAAGTTCCGGTGTCGTCCCGATGTTTCTTCTCACAGTGCCGTGGTTTGTTTTCGGCATGAAGAAATTCAAGGGGCAGTCATCCCGCCCCTCTTCAACGCGATAGTGAGCCATGGTCCGCATCAGGCCGCGATGGCGCGAAGGCTGATGGAACTCGGAACCGCCACCCCCGTAGCAGCCGACGTAAGGAAGCTCTGACTATTCCCGGATTCAGAGTGAGCCTCGTTACCTCGGCTGCTACGAGGATTGAGCTGCGCCCGGGAAAATCTCCGCTGGTCACTCGAACAATTGCGACATGGCTACTCGTAAGGGGAGTCGGCAGGTTGTGAGGCTCTCGCTAACGCCGCGCTCGACGCACGGTGGTCACAAGGAAGATGACACGCGTTCGCACGGACGCAATGCGTCCGCGAGATCGGTCAATGGTCAATGAAGCTGGATGAGGTCGGGAAGGTGGGAGCGGAGAAGTTGTTCAGCTTCGGCGGGAGTGGCGGGACCGGTAAGAGCGATCTCGATCACGCGCTGGCCAAGGCCGCGATTGCCGGCCAATGCGGCTCGCCAGCGGGCGGCGTGGGTCGCGCGCATGTTTCCAGAGGTGCCGGCTGAGGTTCCATCCTCGCGTACGCAAAAGAAAACGAAGGTGGCGCGAGTTCCGGTCGAGAATTCGTAGCTTCGGAAGACGAACGGTATTCCGTTGAGGTGCAAAGCGATGGGCGAGAATTCCTGGCGCAACTGCCAACCGCTGGCAGGAAGACAGATTTCTGGACGATGGCTTTTGGCGAGTTGAACCCGGACGCGATCTTTCAACGCTGTCGCCGAGTTCCAGCGGAAGTGGAAGAACTGCCACAGCGTCCCATCTGGGTTCTGCCATGCGCCGGTTTCGGCTGAGTCGTATTGAAGTGCGGCCTTCACCTCGTCTGATTGCGGCAGTTCCCGGAATCGATTCTGCCCTCTGGGCAAAGTGATGGTGAACAACTCTGCGGTTCGATTCTTTTGTTCGTGAAAACGGAACCAGAGTTCGCTCCCCATCAAACTGAAGCAGGAGAGAAGGAGGACAAGGGCCGATGCGCGGCGAACGCCGGATGCAGGGAGCGCTACAGATGCTGGCACCTCGCCCTGCCCT
>JBBRBM010000097.1:0-21951 GCA_038205745.1 Verrucomicrobiota bacterium
AATCAGAAAGTACTGGCTTTCGCCTAGTTTGCCGGATCGCTGGGAGTCATCGGGACGCTAGTCACCAGCAAGCCGTTGTCATTCTCAGGCGCTTAGCCGACCGACCACTTGCTTCCGCGTCCGGACGAACGTCTTCACAGCGCGATTGCCCTCGGTCATCTGGCGCAGGACGCTCGGCAAATCATCGAGCAAACATTCCCCATCCACGAAGTCGTCAGCGCGGATGATGCCGCGTTCGATGAACTCGAGCGCGCGGCGAATGGTGCGTGGTGTGTGGTGAAAGCTCGCGACGGTGCTGACGCTCGAATAGTGCATGCGCGCCGTGTCGAGTGAAACAGTCGTGCCGTTCGGGCAGCCGCCAAAGAAATTGACCAGCCCACCTTTGCGAACAAGTTGGGACGCCGCTTCCCACGTCTCAGGTTTCCCGACAGCTTCGAAAACCACGTCGGGGTCCGGTTTGATCGCGTCGCGCACCGCGTGAACCAGATCGTGCCGCGCCACATCGACGACGATGCTCGCGCCGAGCTTGCGTGCTTTCGCGAGCCGATTCTCACCGCGGCCGGCGACGAAAACTTCGCAGCCCAATTCTTTCGCGAGTGCCACGAACATCAACCCGATCGGACCAGCACCGATTACGAGCACACGATTACCGGCGCGAAGCTTGCAGTCCTCGATGCCGAGCACGACACAGGCGAGCGGCTCCGTGAGAGCAGCGTCGCGGAACGAGGTGTGCGCCTTCAGCCGCAACAGGTTTTTTTCCGCGAGCCGCGCAGGAAGAATGATCGACTCGGCGTAAGCGCCGTTCAGGAACAGCAAGTCATCGCAAAGGTTTTCCTGATGCTGCTTGCAGGAGAAACATTTGCCGCAGGGCGCAGAGTTCGCCACCACGACCCGATCGCCGACGTGCCACTCACGGGAGTTCGACTCGGAGATGACGCCGGCCATTTCGTGGCCGAAGACCGCAGGCGGAACGATCATGCGCGCGTGGTAGCCGCGCTTGAAGACTTTGAGATCGGTGCCGCATGTGAGGGCCGCCTCGACGTGCAAGCGCACTTCGCCGGCGGCAAGCGGATGTTCATCCACGTGCTCAACGCGCACATCTTCCTTCCCGTAAAGAACAGCAGCCTTCATTGCGGCTTGTCTAGCGGCGCAGTCGGCGCGTGTCACGCGTGTACTAAGGCCGGGATCGCAAAACGGCTTCGCCCAAGTCCAAGCCTCGGTCGCGCTCGACATCGCATTCGCTTGTGTTCACAGTCCGCGCACTAGCGATGTACACTCTTCGGAGCGCAGATCAGCAGGAGCACGGGCCGCTCTCCACCCGCGATGTCCGCGATTGGATTGCGTCGGGTCGCGCCACGGCCGAAACGGAGGCGCGGGCTGATGGTGAGCCAACCTGGCGCCCACTTTCGCAGTTCGTGGAATTTCAGCCGGCGCTCCAGGGCGCGACCGCAGCCAGTTTGCCCCCCGCCCTGCCCTCGCGAGAACCGAACCGCATCATGGCGATCATCGCCTTTGTGCTGAGCTTCATTCCGGTGGTCGCCACATTGCCCGCGCTGGTGCTCGCAACCATCTCGCTCGTGCTCGCGAAAAAAAGGCCGCAGCAGTTCGGAGGCAAGCGTCTCGCCATCGCGGCACTGATTATTTGCGCGTTGTGGATCATCGGCTTAACCAGCACCGCGTATTATGGGTTCAACAAGATGCGTCGCGAGATGTACAGCGGCAACAACTGCTTCACACACGCACGCAGTCTCACCATGTCGCTGCGTGTCATGTCCATCGCGAACAACGGCGCCTATCCGAATGCCGACTCGTGGTGCGAAGTGATTGCGAAAGAAGTCACTTCCAAGGAGCACTACAAGTGCCCGGATGACCCACAGCACGCAATCTGTGGCTTCGCCTATAACGAAAAGCTGAGCGGCGTGAAAGATCCCAACCCGAATACGGTCATGATCTTTGAATCGGATCTCGGCTGGAATGGCGCGGGTGGACTTTCCGATGTGACCACCAACGCGCGTCATCGCGGCCGCATAGCCGTCGGTCTTGCAAACGGGCAAGTGCGGAGTGTGCAGCCAGAACAGTTGAAAACGCTGCGTTGGGAACCTTGAGCATGTATCGCGTCCTCGGAGCAGACGGCAAGGAATACGGTCCCGTCAGTGCGGACCAGATCCGGCAGTGGATCGCCGAACGGCGACTCAATTCCAACACCATGTTGCAGACGCCGGACTCGACCGGATGGCGTCCGCTCACGATGTTCCCGGAATTCACGGGCACGCTCGGAACCATCACTCCGTCGCCATTACCCTCAAACCCGCAGGCCGTCTCAGGTTCGCCCGCGAATGCGATGGCGGCGTGGGGCCTCGGGCTGAGTTGTTTCTCCCTGATCTGCTGTTGCAGTCCAGCCGCAGTGGTGGGCGTCGTGTTATCGTGCATTGGATTGTCTCAGGCAAACCGCGACCCGGCACAGACCGGAAAGCCGATGGCTATCGCCGGCATCGTCGTCGGGGCGATTTCCATACTTGGTAATATTCTCGCGCTGGTTTTCGGCGCGTTCAGCGAAGTGCTCACAAAAGGTTGGAAATTGTGAACGCTTTCTTGCACCGCGTGCCGCCTGTGCCACTGGTTACGCATGGCTAAACTCACTGCTGAACAAATCAAGGCGGCATTGCCGTCGGTAAAAAATTGGAAAAAACAACGGGCGGAAATCGGGCGCACGTTCCAATTCGAAGACTTCGTCGCGGCGATGAAATTCGTGAACAAGGTCGCGCACGCGGCGGAAAAGGCGAAGCATCATCCCGACATCGACATCCGCTGGAACAAAGTCACGCTCGCGCTGGCGACGCACAGCGAGGGCGGATTGACGCAATTGGATTTCGATCTCGCCAAAAAGATCGACGCTCTCGCATAAGCCCCCGCACGAATGGATTCAGTCACAACGCTTTTCGAAACACACTTCAACCGCAAACCGGCGCACACGGTGCGAGCGCCTGGCCGTCTGGAATTGCTCGGCAATCATACCGACTACAACGAGGGACTCGTGATGGCGGTGGCGGTGGATCGGTACATCTACATGGCGTCATCGCCCCGCAGTGACGACAAGGTGCATCTCGTCGCGAGTTCATTCGCCGAAGCAGAAGAATTCGAAGTGACGAAGCTGGAGACGAATCCCAACGCGCCGTGGGCCGATTACGTGAAGGGCGTAATCGATCAATTGCAGAAGCGCGGCGTTCGTGTCGGTGGTTTCGATGCGGCGATCGAAGGCACCATCCCGATGGGTGCGGGCATGAGCAGTTCCGCCGCGCTCGAAGTTGCGACGGCGCTGACCGTGCGCGCGCTTTATCCCTATCGACTCTCGCGGCAAGGCGACGAGAAGCTGGAACTGGCGAAGATTTGTCAGGCTGCGGAAAATCAATTCGTCGGCGTGAAGTGCGGCCTGCTCGATCAAGTGTCGTCCCTCTTCGGCCAGGCGGATCACGCGATCGAGATCGATTTTCAAACACTGACGGTGGAGCACGCGCCGATGGTGGGCGACGTCGCGATCGTTGTCTGCAACTCCGGCGTGAAGCACGAACTCGTGGGCGGCGAGTACAACGAATTGCGCGCGATGTGTGAATCCGCGGCGAAGAAGCTTGGCGCAAAGTTTTTGCGCGAGGTGAGTGAACAAGAATTGGAATCGCACCGGAGCAGATTGACGGAGCGCGAGTACCAATGCGCCCACCACATCGTTGGTGAAAATTCTCGCGTCGCCGCCGGGGTGATTGCGTTACGCGCCGGCGACTTCGCCCAGTTTGGCAAATACATGTTTCAGAGCCACTCCAGCTCGCGCGACTTCTTCAAGAACAGCACACGCGAGTTGGACATCCTGGTCGACATCGCCCACGAGTCCCCTGCGTGCTACGGCGCCCGCCTCACGGGCGGCGGCTTTGGCGGGGCGACGATCAATCTTGTCAAACGTCGCGAGGTGGACGCCTTCAGCGCGTTCATGTCCGCGCAATACCGCGAGCGCGCCGGGATTGAGATGACGCCACTGGTCTGCAAGATCGCCGACGGGGCGTCGTAGGCGTCGGGCGCTGGACCTTTAGTTCCATTTCCGCAACTCGACGCGCGAGGCTCGATTCCGTAGGATGGTCCCAATGCGTCCTGAATCCCTTGAATTTCTCAAAACCCTGGTCAATACCCCGAGCCCGTCCGGGAACGAACTGCGCGGTCAACGCGTGTGGATGGAATACGCGAAACAGTTCGCCGACGAAACGTGGAGCGATGCCTACGGCAATTGCGTTGCCGTGCTGAACAAAGGCGGATCGCCGCGCATCATGCTCGCCGGGCATGCGGATGAGATCGCCATGACGGTGAACTTCATCACGAAGGAGGGTTTCATCCACGTGCGCAAAGTTGGCGGCGTCGATCCCGGCATCATGCGCGCACAGCGCGTCGTCATTCACGCCCGCAAAGGTTCGGTCAAAGGGGTGATCGGCAACGTCGCGCCGCATCTCACGAAGCAGGAAGGCGAACGCAAAGTTCCGAAGATGGAGGAACTGTTCATCGACATCGGCGTCTCGAGTCGTGAAGCGGCGGAGAAGCTCATCCGCGTGGGCGACCCGATCACGCTCGATGACGAGTTCGAGCTCCTGCGCGGTGATGTCGCGACGGCGCGCGCCTTCGACAATCGCATCGGAACCTTCTCAGTCGCGGAGACGCTGCGACTCTTGAAGGAAAGCGAAGCACCGCTGAACGCTGAAGTCATCGCCGTCTCAAACATCATGGAGGAAGTCGGCCTGTTCGGCGCACGGCAGATTGCTTACACGCTCAAGCCTGATCTCGCGCTCGTGGTGGACGTGACGCACGCGACGGACTATCCCACCGTAAATCAATGCGCACACGGAGACGTGAAGCTCGGCCATGGCCCGGCAATCACACATGGCGGTTGCAATCACCCTGTCATCGTCGAGCGGCTAGAGGCCATCGCGAAACAGCAGAAGATCAAGTTGCAGCACGAGGCGATGTCGAATTCGAGCGGCACGGACACGGATGTGATTTTCTGGACGCGTGGCGGAATTCCTTCGGCGCTGATCAGCCTGCCGAACCGCTACATGCATTCGCCAGTGGAAATAGTGAACCTGAAAGACCTTGAGCAGATTCCTCAACTCATGGCCGCATTCGCGAAGTCGCTGAAACGCGGGGAAGAGTTCAAGGTCACGATCTGATCGTGCATGTCACAGCTTCTTCATGTCCCTGCCCCGCAGGAAGAAGCTAAAAACAAACAGCACGAGGAACAGCGCAGCGATCAGTTTCGCGATGCCTGCTGCGATCACGCTCATAAGCCACAACACACCGGCGAGAATTGCGACAAGAAGAAATACAACCCAGAGCCACCTCATGGCCGGAACGTCGGACAGGCGTGAGGAAACGCAACGGGAATTCACGAACTAAATTGCCAATGCGCGATCGATGCGTTGCAGAACCTTTTCGGGCCCGAGGATTTCGAGTGACTGATATAAGCTCGGACCAGCAGAAGATCCCGTGACTGCAAGGCGCGTTGGATGGACCAGCGGGCCTGCCTTGATTCCCAAGTCACCGGCGACCGCTTTCAAACTCTTTTCCCATTCCACTGCAACAAAGCTTCGTTGCATCGCAAAGGTATCGCGCAGTTTCTTCAAACGTGCCTTCGCTTCGGGCGTGAATTCTTTTGCAGCGAGTTCGGGATCAATCGTCACGTCTTCGCGAAAATAGAATCCGGCGTAGCTCGCGAGCTCGGCAAACTTCTTCACCTTGCCCTTGCACGTGTCGATCGCGGCGCGGACGTAGTCGGCGGGAAAAGCATCCAGCGGCAAGCTCGCGTGGCGCAACGCCGCGTCAGCACGAACGCGAAAGTCGTCGTCCGTCAACTCGCGCAAGTATTCGCCGGAAAGCCACTCGAGCTTGGTCATGTCGAACTTGGCGTTGTGGCGAAGCACTTGCGGCAGGTCGAACGCGGCGATGAGTTCCTGCACCGACATCTTCTCGCGATTGTTTTTCGGCGACCATCCGAGCAGCGCGAGGTAGTTCACGACGCCTTGCGGAAGGAAGCCTTCATCCGTGTAAGTCGTCAGCGACGCGCCGCGATCGCGCTTGCTCATCTTGCTGCCGTCAAGATTCAGGATAAGCGGGATGTGCGCATACTTTGGCGGCTGCACGCCAAACGCGCGGAAGAGCGCAATGTGCTTGGCGGTGTTCGAAAGATGATCTTCGCCCCGGAGCACGTGGGTGATCCCCATCTCCAGGTCATCGACCACATTCACAAAATGAAACACCGGCTGGCCATCCGACCGCACGATCACAAAATCCGGATCCTGTTCCTCGCGATCAGTGAGCGGACGCGTGACGTCGCCAACGACGATGTCAGGAATGACGATTGGATCGCGGGTCATGCGAAAGCGGATCGCGCCGTCGCGTTCGTAAGCGAGGTCTTTGGTTTTTAGTTCCGCCACGCGCTTCGCGTAAGTCTCTTTGCGCTGCGATTGGAAGTAGGGGCCGTGATTGCCTTTGCTCGGCGCGGTCGCGTCGGACGATGTCGGGCCTTCATCCCAATCGAGACCGAGCCAGCGCAGACCGTCGAGGATCACATTCACCGCTTCCTGCGTGTTGCGCGCCTCGTCGGTATCTTCAATGCGCAGGATGAACGTGCCGCCCGTGTGGCGCGCGTAAAGCCAATTGAAGAGCGCCGTGCGCGCGCCTCCGATGTGCAGGTAACCAGTCGGACTTGGGGCGAAGCGGACGCGGATGCTCATGTCTTAAATTTCGATGACGAATACTGAAACGATCCCGCGAACACACGCTCGCGAGCGGGAGAACTTACCGTTCTGCTTTGTGCGCTGACAAGTTTCGGCGTGCGTCGAGTTGGTCGAGCACGCGGCAGAGATTGCGAAGGCGTGGCGCGTTTACGCCGGCGCGCTCGGTTTGGCGAAGCGGCTCACGGAACAGTGCGTCCAGTTCCAGCGCCTGGCCGCGCTCAAAATCGATCAAGGTCGATGGACGATACGCCGCCATTTCACGCGTCCGTGAGACGTTGATCTCTTCCGCGTCGGCCCGAATCTTCAACCCGAGCGCTCGCGCACCCGCAATCACTTCGCGCATCAACTCGCGGACGAGTTGTTCCCATTTTGCATCGGCCAACAGTTGGTCTGTGGTGAGGCACGGTTGGAGCGTCGTGCTCGGCGGCAACTCGCCCGAGATCATCGCGCCGTAGCCTGCCGCGCTTGCGACGCCGAGGCCATTGAACGGAATGTTCCACACCAGCTTCTCCCAATGCGTGCGCGTGATGCTGTCGCTGACTTCGCACGGCACGCCCGAGTATCGAATTATGCCGGCAATGTCGTGGGTACGCGGTTCGGGCCAGCCGGAAAATTCGCCGAGCACGATTCGGCCATGCGCGGTGTGTTCGATGACTCCAGGCTCGATACGGTTGAGACACACGAAGCACAGGCCGCCAAGGATTTGCTTCGCAGGAAAAAGTTTCGCGAGTGCTTCCTCGTTCCCGAGTCCGTTCTGCAGCGTGAGGATCGCAGTGTGTTCATCGACGAGTGACGGGAGCAGATTCCGGAACTGATCATTTGCTGTCGCCTTCAATCCGATGACAACGAGATCGCAAACACCGATCTGCCCAGGCGTGCGCGCGCACTTCGGGTTCACATGGAAATCGCCATCGAAGCTGCGGATGAAAACCCCACGGCGGCGCACCACGTCGTAATCACTGCGCAGGAGAAAATGAACTTCCTGTCCGTCGCGACACAACTTCGCGCCGTAGAAGCTGCCGAGCGCACCACAGCCTACGATTCCGATCTTCATCCGCTGGAAAAAGAAAAGGCACTCTGCCGCGCAGAGTGCCCTTTCGCTAAATTTGCAGGCGATTACTTTGCGCCGAGGATTGCGTCCTTCGCGGCTTTGGCGACGCGGAACTTCACGACCTTCTTGGCCGGGATGTTGATCTGCTCGCCGGTGGCCGGGTTGCGGCCGATGCGTGCCTTGCGATTCACGAGCACGAGCTTGCCGAGGCCCGGCAGCGTGAAACTGTTCTTGGCGTTCTTGTAGGCGAGGTCAGCGATGACTTCGAGAATCTGCGCTGCCTGCTTCTTGGTGATTTCGCTCTTCTCGGCGATCGCCGCCGCGATTTGAGATTTTGAGAGGGCTTTTGCCATAAGTGTTTGTCGTTGGTTTTTTGTTTTGTTTCCTCTGCGTTGAGTCCCGCGACTCGGTGCGTATTAAAGCCACTCAACAAAGTGGCGCAAGAGATTTTCTGAAAATTTTCCCCGTAAAATCAGGGGTTTCACGCGCACGCGATGCTTGACTTGCTCTGCCGAAAAATGAACATGCGGCGGCATGGCAACCCTCTTCTCCATTCGGGGCGAACAACGTTACGAGGTCGTCAGAAAAATTTCTGAGGGAGGCATGGGCATCGTCTACGACGCCGAGCAGCACGGCGCGCGCAATTTCGTCAAGCGCGTGGCCATCAAGGTGGTGCGCCAGAACTACGCGAACCAGAAGGACTTCATCGAAAACTTCATCGGCGAGGCGAAGCTCGTGGCCGACTTGATCCACACGAACATCGTGCAGACGTATCAGCTTGGTGAGTTGAACGGCATCTACTACATCGCGATGGAATACATCAACGGCGTGAACCTCGACCAGTTCACGCAGCAACTGGCGGAGAAGAAAAAGCGCTTGTCGGTGGATCTCGCGGTGTTCATTGCGAGCCGTGTTTGCAGGGGTTTGGCGTATGCACATTCCAAGACGGGAAAAGACGGCAAGCCGCTCGGCATCGTGCATCGCGATGTGAGTTTCAAAAATATCATGATCGCGTTCGAAGGCGACGTGAAGCTCACGGACTTCGGCGTTGCGAAGGCGCAGGGTTTTCTCATCGATAACGAGGGGGAAGTGGTGGCGGGCAAAGCCGACTATATGAGCCCGGAACAGGCAGACTTTCAGGTCACCGACAAACGCTCCGACATTTTTTCGCTCGGCGTGGTGCTCGGCAATTTGTTGCTCGGCGAAAATATTTTCAAAGGCGAGACGCCGGAAAAATCGCGCGAGCGCGTGATGACGATGCCGATTCCGGACTTCCGCAAGCTCGATAAGCGCATCGACGAAAAGCTGAATACGATCCTGCAGCGGGCGCTGGCGCGCGATTTGAAGCAACGTTATCCTACCGCCGACGAAATGCTCTACGCATTGGAGTACTACATTTATAACTCGGGATACGGCCCGACGAACGAAACGCTCGGCAAGTTCACACGCGAGTTGTTCGGCATGGAAGCGAACGGGGCCAGGACCGAGGCGAAGGGAAGCACACGCCTGATTGAACGCACCGGGCGAACCGGGCGCAGCACGCGATCAACCCGATCGACGCAGTCCGCGCGAAATTCACGCGTCACAAAGAAAACACTTTCCGTTCGCTGATGACTTCCAAGATTTCTCGCCGCCGGCCGGAGCCGGGGCGCAAACTGTCCGAAGCCGTTCTTCAACCGCTCCCGCCGAAGAAGCCGAACGTCGTGAACGTCGGCCTGATTCAGACGAGTTGTTCAGAGAGTCCGGACGAAAACCTGAAGCGAACACTGGCGCAAACCGAGCGTCTCGGCAAAGACGGCGCGCAGATCATCTGCACGCAGGAGTTGTTTCGCTCGCAATATTTCTGCCAGAGCGAGGACCACAAATACTTCGAACTCGCCGAGCGCATTCCCGGTCCGAGCACGGAGGCGTTTCAACGCATTGCGCGGAAATACAAAACCGTGATCATCGCGTCGCTCTTCGAGAAACGCGCGGCGGGCGTTTATCACAACACCGCCGCGATCATCGACGCCGATGGTTCTTTGCTCGGCATCTACCGGAAGATGCACATCCCGGACGATCCGCTCTTCTACGAGAAATTTTATTTCACGCCCGGCGATCTCGGCTTCAAAGCGTGGCGCACCAAATACGCGAAGATCGGCGTGCTCATTTGCTGGGACCAATGGTATCCCGAAGGCGCCCGCCTCACTGCAATGCAAGGTGCGGAGATTCTTTTTTACCCGACTGCAATCGGCTGGCACCCGGGCGAGAAAGCCGAGTACGGCGAACGTCAGCACGGCGCGTGGGAGCTCATCCAGCGCAGCCACGGCGTCGCGAACGGATGCTACGTGGCCGCCGTCAATCGGGTAGGAATCGAACGTCCCGTTGGTGGCGATGGAATCGAGTTCTGGGGCCAAAGCTTCGTTGCCGGCACCTCGGGCGAAGTCATCAAGAAGGCAAGTGTGAACAAGGAAGAGAACCTTCTTGTCCCGCTCGACCTCAGCAAGGTGGACGTGACGCGCACGCACTGGCCGTTCCTTCGCGATCGTCGCATCGATGCGTACGGCGATCTGACGAAGCGGTTGATTGACTGAACTGCCTCCCGGCGATTTGATGCCGGGCATGATCTCCAACAAAGTCTTCGCCGCCATCGGGCTTATTGGCATTGGGCTTGCCGCGGGGATGTTGATTGAACGCTTCGCGTTTCAACCCCGCACGACACCTGCCGTCAGGATCGACGGAAAAAATCCCGAGAGCGTTCGCCGCGCCGTCGAGGCGCTGTTGACTGACACGAATACCTTTTCGATCCTCAGCCAGAAGACAATCGCAACATTGGATCAACTCCCGCCTGAAGTATTGCCACAAGTCGCAGCGCAAGCGGTCGCGAGCGCTTCAACGCGGCGCACCATCGTTCTCATGCAAACATTAAGCCGTTGGGCGCAGAAGTATCCAACGGCCGCGCTGGATTTCGCGCTCACCAAATTGTCCCCGCAGGAACACGGACAGTTCATGCAGTCCGTTTTCAGTAGTTGGTCGCAAAGCGATCCGAAGGCAGTGCTCGCGTGGGCGGAGGCGACCACCAACACGCAGCTCAAATCCGCCGCCGCGTCCTACGCGCTTGCGGCGCTGGCGGACAAAGACCCCGAAGGCGCCCTCGCGAAAGTGTCTTTGCTCGCCACTGAATACGAACGCAAAGCCAGGCGGCAAACGATTTTCCAATATTGGGCGGAGCGCGATCCCGCTGCTGCGGTGCCGCGCATGATGGCTTCAGACGAAGACGAAAATTCCTCCACACTCGAACGCGCCATGTCCGCGTGGATGAAGAAAGACCCGAAGCGCGCGGCAGCATGGTTGAAGCAAACGCCTGACACACCACGGCGGCGCATGTTGATTCGCTACAGCATCGGCGCGTTGGTGCAGCAGGACACGGAGGCCGCACTCGCACTTTATGATTCACTGCCGCCGAGTGACGACCGCAATTACACGTTGCGCAATCTCGCCAGCCAGTGGGCGGAAACCGATTCCACCAAAGCGCTCGCCTGGGCGCGCAGTCTTGATGGCCGCGCTCGCGAGACCGCGCTCGAATCAATGATGTCGCGCATCATCAGTTCCAATCCCAGCCAAGCCGCGAGGCTCGTGGAGGAATCACCGCAGAGTTCCATGGCGCGCACGCATGCCCGCACCGTCGCGCAACAGCTCGCGGAAAAAAATTGGGACGAAGCTCGCGCATGGGTGAACAAACTTCCCGCCGGCGATGCTCGTGAAAACGCGTTGCGCGGCTTGTTTGTGAAGCTCGCGGAAACCGATCCGGCCAACGCCGTCAAACAAGCCAGCGCCATGGGCAATAACTACAACACGCGTTACACGATCCAGGAAATCGTGGGCCAATGGCTGCGAAAAGATTTTGCCGGCGCATCTGCTTACGTGACAACGAACGCCACAAACTCCGGGAACGGCGATCTCGCGCAACTCGTGGCGCGCAGCGCGGTGCAACGCGACATGGCGGCGGCGCAAAAGTGGACTCTTGCATTGCCGCCCGGCGAGGCACGCTCGATGGCTGCGCACGCGATTGTGGATACGCTTTCGACAAAGGACCCGGGCGCGGCGATGGATTTCACGGGCAATCTCACCGCAAGCGAACAAAGCAACCTGCTCACGGATGAATTGATTCTGAAACTCGTTCGCTACGATGTGGAGAAGAGCGCGAAATGGGCGGAGCAGTTGCCCGAAAGCCGCGTGCGCCAGCGTGTGTTTGCCAGACTCGCGGAAACAATGCTGCAAACCGATCCCGCACGCGCCGCCAAATACGCCGAGCAAGCCCCGTGGGATGACAGCTCGTATTCCAACCCGCGTCAGAATGTTGCGACACGCTGGGCCGAAGTCGATCCCGCAGCCGCTGCGAAATGGACGGTGAGCCAATTCCCGACGAACCGCATGTCACGTTTCAGCAGTCCGCTTTACTCCGTGATGCACACGTGGGCCTCGCGCGCTCCGGTGGACGCTGCGCATTTTGCGACCAATCTGCCCCCGACTGAGCGCCGCAACATCCTCAGCACTGTGGCAACAGAATGGGCACGCGTGGCCCCATCTGACGCCCTTGCATTCATGAGGGCGTTGCCAGCCGCAGAAAATCAAAGCGCGTTGCACAACATCGTCTCGGAATGGGCCAGCGCCGATCCGCAAGCGGCTGCCGCGTGGGTAAAGACAAATTTCGTGGAAACCAAATCGCGCAGCAGCGGGTTCGTTAACGCGCTGATCCTGCGCTGGGCAGCGAAAGATCCCGACGCAGCGATCGAATGGACACGCGCACAGCCGCCCGGCGCGATGCGCGATCAAGCCTTCTCCGAACTGGCTTCCACCCTTTCATCGAAACAACCGGCACTCGCGGCAGCGATGGCGGACTCCATCGTTGACGCAACGAAGCACAATTACTCGATCGAAAACGTCGCGCGTCGCTGGTTGAACGAGCAACCCGCCGCCGCGAAGGCGTGGCTCCAAACCAACGCGCTTCCGCAGCCAAGGAAGGAACGGCTGCTGAAGAATCCCAATGGCAGCTTTTGATCCGCAGCTAGTTGCATGGGTTACCGGCGCGGGCGGGTTGATCGGCTCACACGTGGTGCGTGCAGCTCCGGCGGAATGGCAAGCTGTTCCGCTCACGCGCGAGAATCTCGACATCGCGGACTTCGATGCCGTGCGCGCGAGGTTTGTGTCCGAACACCCGCAACTCATCATCCACTGCGCCGCGGTGGCGAAGGTAAATGACTGCGAAGCACAGCCGCAATTGGCGTGGCGAGTGAATCGTGATGCCACACGCGTTTTGACCGATCTCGCGTCGAACATTCCCCTGTTCTTCCTTTCCACCGACCTTGTGTTCGATGGACAGCAAGGGAATTACAGCGAGAGCGACAAACCGGATCCGCTCACGACTTACGCCAAAACAAAAATCGCCGCGGAGCAGGCCGTGATCGCAAACCCCAGGCACATCGTCGTGCGCACATCGATCAACGGTGGAACATCACCAACGGGCGACCGCAGTTTCACCGAACAATTGATCAACGCCTGGCGCGAAGGCCGAGTGCCGGCATTGTTCGCAGATGAGTTCCGTTCACCCATCATGTCCGAAGTGACGGCGCGCGCCGTGTGGGAGTTGGTTTCCAAAAATGCGACGGGACTGTTCCATCTCGGCGGTGCGGAACGACTTTCCCGCTATGAAGTCGGCGAAATTCTTGCAGCGCAATGCCCGGAGTTAAAGCCACAGATCGCTTGCGCATCGCTGCATGACTTCGAGGGTCCGCCGCGATCACCAGACACTTCGCTCAACAGCAGTAAGGTTCAGGCGCTCCTTTCGTTCCGTCTGCCGTCGTTCCGTGAAAGCGCGCGAGAGCTCGCCATCTGCTAAGAAAACGCTGCCCGCACCTATAATTGCGGATCGGACATTCGCGGCGTGCGGCAAGCCATCCGACTTCCCTCGTACCGAAACAACCGCTTCAACTTTCTCCTGCGCTCCTCCGATGAGGAATTGAATGGAAACGGTTGTCCGCGAAACGCTGTTTGGCTTTGTTCATCCTGAAGCGGCCGCGACGCAGCATATTTCGCGCTCGGACGCGATCGCTGCGTCCGTGCCGAGGCGCCCTTCGCGCGAGCCAGTGATGTATCCCTGCCTCAGCGTTGTCCTGCCGGTATTTCGATCGAGGAAAACCGCTTCGGCTTCGAGCCTGAGATCACAGCGAAAATCAGCAAACTCGACGTGCGTGTGTACGAAGTGCCGGTCTCGTATTACGGCCGCACTTACGCTGAGGGAAAAATTGGATGAAAGGACGCTCTGAGTGCATTCCGTTGCATCATTAAATACAACCTGCTCCGCAGCGGTGTCGGAACGGCCTAATCACAAGGCCAGTAGAGCAGATTTTGAATTCAGCGCCCTCGACGCGGCGGTGAATTTTCGCGCAGCGTTGCTCAACGAATTTACTCCGTGGCTGAAACGTCGCGTGGTCGAAGTCGGCGCGGGCAACGTTCTCGAACACATCGAGAACGACGGCGATGCGCTCAAGGAATTTCATCGCCGGCTCTATCGCAATCGCGGTCACGTTTGCCTCTTCGTTCCGGCGCGCCAGGAAATCTATTCGCCCATCGATCGCGACTTCGGCCACTTCCGCCGCTACAATAAATCGCGCCTCCGAGAGCTGTTCGCTGATGCCAGTTTCGACGTCATCCGACTCAGCTACTTCAATTGGGTTGGTTACTTCGCGTGGTGGCTGAACTTTCAGGTGTTTCGTAAGCGGCACTTCGACACGGCATCGGTCACACTTTTCGATCGCGCGATCTTTCCAAAGGTACACTGGATGGAATGCACCATCCTCCGACCTCCCTTCGGTCAAAGCCTGCTCGCCGTCGCCCGGGCACGGTAAACGAACGGGCGCTCCGCATCTCGGCGGGAAGGAACATTCTTCATCATCCGCGGCAACGGTGATTAACTCGCACCAATGTCTTATCGCGGACGTATCGCACCATCGCCGACCGGTTACCTGCACGTTGGACATGCGCGCACATTTTGGATGGCGCAACAACGCGCGCGCGAACAGGCCGGCTCGCTCGTGCTGCGCAACGAAGATCTCGATCCGGCTCGCTCACGGCCTGAGTTCGTCCGTGCATTTATGGAAGACCTGAAGTGGCTTGGGTTCGATTGGGACGAAGGCCCCGACGTCGGCGGCCCCTTCGCTCCGTACAACCAGAGTGAACGCACGCACCTTTATCGTGCTGCGTTGGAAAAGTTGGAGACGCGCGGACTGGTCTATCCATGCACTTGCTCGCGCAAGGATTTACAAAGCTCTCCAAGCGCGCCGCACGCGGCAGATGATGAAGTGATTTATCCGGGTACGTGCCGGCCGATCGCGGATTTCGAAATGCGGAGTGCGGATTTGAAACCGGTCGCCCAATCCGCAGTCCGCAACCCGCAATCCGCATTCCACTGGCGCTTCCGCGTTCCTGACGGCGAAATGACTTCGTTCATCGATGGCCACTTCGGCCCCCAATCGTTTGTCGCCGGCAAAGACTTCGGTGATTTCGTCGTGTGGCGGAACGATGATGTGCCGGCGTATCAGCTCGCCGTGGTCGTCGATGACGCGGCGATGCAGATCACCGAAGTGGTTCGCGGCGCAGACCTGCTCGTGTCCACAGCGCGGCAGCTTTTGCTCTATCGCGCGCTTGGTCTGAATTCGCCACGATTTTTTCATTGTCCGCTCATGCTCGATGAAAAGGGCGAACGACTTGCCAAGCGTCATGATGCGCTCAGTCTGCGTGCGTTGCGTGCGGCTGGAGAATCACCAGAGGAAATCCGTACGGCCAGGAAGCGGATCATTTCGATGGGACCTGGTTAATCGTATTAAAGATCTCCCACGCGACAGGCGCCCCGTCGGCGGCTTGGATGGCGAACTTAATCTTCATCTGCATCACCGGCTTGATGTCGGCGATTTCGAGCAGCACATGCTTGTGGTCTGAAGACAATTTCGCACTGCGCACATCGAGAGTATCGCGCCCCTTCGTCTGCGGATTCGCGACGGAATAATCATCCGAACCGTACTTGTCGCTCCACAAATAGTTCCACTGCGCGACACTCCAGTTCTGCAAGTCCTCGGCAGACGCGCGATCCAGCGGGTCCGTGAAACCGATCTCGATCCCATTGCTGCGCACGTGCAATTCGTTCGGCATGTGGAGCGTGGCGCCGGTGTAGCGCACGCGTTGAAGCGCGCCATCTCTTCCACCCTTCGTCTGCCAGGCGCGCAAGCCGGCTACATAAAGTTGTCCATCCACGGGATTGAACCGCGGGCGCATGATGCCCGAGTCGAACTTGAGTGGCAGCTTGAACGCGCCGCCTTGCGCCACGCCACCGTTCGTCTCCCACATCACCGCCATGAGCGACGCCATTCCGTACGATGTGTGAAGGAACATGCCCTTCATCGCAGCCGGCCATTTGTCACTCGTGATGAACACTTCGCTGCCACTGGAATTATCGAGCGACATTGGCAACCAGCAGAGCGGCGGCACGTAGCTGTTCGTGGTCAGCCCGTGCGCGTGTGGCACAAAGCCGTAGAAGCCGGGATTCTTCGCGTCGATCCAGTCGATGCGGCTCGACGGAATCCAGTTCCCCTGATTGTCGCTGCAGATGATTTCATCGCGCGGGCCGATCGCCATTCCGTTCGCGACGCGCAGACCGTGCGCGATCAACTCGGTGCGCGAGCCGTCGGCGGAAACGCGAACCATGCCGCCATTAAACGGGTAAATCGGCTCAACACGCTGGCCCGCCCGACAGAAATAAAAATTCCCCGCGCTGTCCGTCTGCAAATCCATCGCGAAGGCGTGGTAACTCGGACTCACCGCGGTGTCGTTGTTGAAGTTCTCGTAAGCGTCGGCCTCGCCATCGTTGTTCAAGTCGCGAAGCCGCGTGATCTGGCTGCGTTCAAGAACGTAAATTTCATCGCGCACAATTTTCAAACCAAGCGGATCGAATAACCCGGCGGCGAATCGTTTCCATTTCACGTTCCGCAGCGAATCGTCGAGACCAGAAACGACCCACACATCGCCGTTCCAAGTTGTCACTGCTGCACGGCCATCGGAGAAAAAATCCAGGCCGGTCAAGCGCATCCACGAGTGCCACGGATTGATCTCAGGGATGGCCACGGAATCGACCGCGAATGGAGCTGGGTTAGCTCCGCGCTTGCCGGAAGTCGTGAGCGTTTGCGGCCAAAGCGCCGGGCCGCCGCGCATCACATCCGGCAAATCGGGCGCGTGAACGTGGTCCAGTTGATCGAATGGAATCGCCTGGCCGTGCTCCGAATCCACGAAAAGGAATTTCACGACCACCGGTTCCTGATGCGGCGCAATTGTCGCTTCGATCTGGTCGCCGTTAAGCCGCGGCTCAACACCTTTGCCTTCGAGCACGACGACGGCGGGACATGGAACGCCCGAGGGAAGAGTCGCGCAACCCGCTTCGCGCAATCGCAGGAGCATTGGCTTCGCGTTCGGAGCGATGCGCAGTGTGCGTGTGAAGAAACCGAAGCCCTTTGAACCGATCAAACCCGGCATGTCGAGCACATCGCAGTCGCCGACGGTGTAGTGGAAGACGACGTGTGATCCGTTGCGAAACAACCCTTTGTAGTGCGCCCAATCCTTCGGCATTGGGCCAAGGCCGTTCGTGCGCGGGTCACTCCAGTTTCCATTGCTCGCCCATCCGGGACCTGACTTGTTGGTCCATTCCACCTTACCGACGACACGCGGAGGCAGTTCGCCTTTCTCGGTCGCCAGGTGAGTCTTTGTGAGATCCAGCCAACCGCCACTCCACGCCGTGGCGTACCGGAGCGTGTCGGTGTCGAATACGACCGCGGCGCGATTGGTGCCGGCACTCAGTGAAACAGTGACGCCTTTGCACGTCGTCTCATTGCTCGACTGGACGGTGTAGCAAAGGAACGGGCCGTAATCCATGTCCGCGCCGCGCGTGGGAACGGCAGCGCGCAAACTCAACGTGAGAAGCAGCATCGCAAACAACCGAAGCATGGTGCCGAGTGTCGTGAACCCACGCGGAAGTTTCAGCCCAAATCGGAGCGCGGATCGTTGAGTCCGCGCGTCCTTGATACAACGGACGCTCCCCTCGTGCAGACCTGACCGTCCGCACTCCACAAAAAAATGGCCCGTGGAATGACCACGGGCCCGTTCGACCGATGCCTATGAAAAATATCAGCGCCAGTCGGACAGTCTTATCGAACGTGCGATTCCAGAATCACCACGTCTGCAGAGTTCCTGAGGCTCACGTCCCGAAACTGCATCGGTCCTGGAGCCTTGGAAGGATACGAACCCACCGCAATGCGGCCGGAGAAATCCGCGCTGTAATTCGCCACGGACTCGTTGTTGATCACGAGCGAGTATTCGCTGCTCTGGCCCATGGCGAAGAGGCGGAATTGAATCGTGCCGCTCTGCACCGCCGCCGCCATGACACCGATCGCGTCGGGATCAGTGCCGGTGTTCTTGAAGGCCGTGGCCACTTGATAGTTGAGCGACTCAGCGCTTCGCAGATCAGACGTGAGCACCACTTCGCTATTCGCGTTCACAACGGCAAGGCTGCGAACCGCTGTGAGGTCGAAAATATTTTCCGGAAGGGCATGCTTGTTTTTTCGTAATGCGCTGGCCGGCGCGTTTTCACGCAGAGAAACGTGCTCTGCATAGACCACGATGGCCTTTCCACGAGCGTCCGTGGTGAACGTCCCGACGGCCACAGGTTCTGCACTGTCGCCGACAAGCGCCTGCAATGTGAATGTGGCGCTCGGATCCAGGTGGGAAACGCGAACACGCACGCGGCGATGATCGGAGTTGCCCTGTTGTTTAAGAAAAACCTGCACGCGACCGGTCGCGTCGGCGTCAACGCCAGTGGACGTCATTTCTGAGTCGACGTTGTAGCGAATGAAGCTGTTGGGGCGGGCTTGCACCACGAGCGTCACGCTGAACAACGCGGCCACCGTTGCCAGGAGGTGCGTTCTGATATTTTTCATAGTGACGGGCAAATAGCAGCGTCGATGCCATGGCGTTACACCGGTGATCTCGTGGAGGAATGTTCGCCAAAATATGCTGGCTTGCGTTGAGACACCGCACGGCTCTAGCTCGTGGCCGTAATGGGGTCCGCGTGCAGCAAAATCACGCTTCCGTCTCGTTGCGAGACGCGTGTCCAGTTTTCAAGCGAAGAACATGAGCAAGTCGAAAATCAGGTTTTACGGCTACGACAAGTGCAGCACCTGCCGGAACGCCGCAAAATTTCTGGCCGCGCGCGGGATCAAAGTGGATTCGATCCCGATTCGTGATCAACCACCGTCTCCTGCCGAACTCAAGACGATGCTCGCGAGCCACGGCGGAGACATCCGGCGGCTCTTCAACACGAGCGGGGTCGATTACCGCGCGATGAAGTTGAGCGAAAAACTCCCATCCATGTCACAGGCCGACGCGCTCGCACTGCTGGCGAAGAACGGCAATCTGGTGAAACGTCCGTTCGTGATCAGTGGCAATCGCGGGATCGTCGGTTTCGATGAGAGCGCGTGGGCAGATTTCCTTGGATTGGAATCGTAGCTACCGTCGTGATGAGACGCTCATCAAAAGTGGCTCTCGTTAGCTCGACTGCCACGAAGCTCAGGCGGCGGCCGCGTCGGTCACGTTCGGCAGCGGCCGGGTTGGCTCCCCGTTCGAGCGGAAGCTTCTCCACAACCGCAACGGGATCAGTCCCAACAAAATGATCGCGAGCTGGCTCATGATGAAAATCATCAGCCACTTGAACGCCGCGTCCATGAAGCCGTAGGCGTGCAGGCCGATGCCGAGCATGTTCACGCCGAACCATGACCATGCGGTGACGATGTTGCCGAAGATGGCCATGTTCATCAGACCACGTTCCTTCACGATCCCGCCCCAGCGAGCGTGGAGAATCACTGCGTTCCACAGCACGATGATGAGCGCGCCGTTTTCCTTCGGGTCCCAGCCCCAGAAGCGGCCCCATGATTGATCCGCCCAGATGCCGCCGAGCACGGTGCCGATGAAACTGAAGAGCGTGGCGAAGCAGATGATGGCGTAAACCATTTTCGCCAAAGCCTTGCTGATCTCTGTGCTCGCCGGCGCCGGCGCAGTTTTCCTGGGCGAGCCGGCGGCGATTTTTTGCCGCAACATCGGAGTGAAAACACCGAGCACGATGAAAACGATCGCGAGCAATCCGGCGACAAATGTCGAGGCATAGCCCAACGTCACCGTCACCACGTGCGTCGCGAGCCAGAAGTTCGTGTCGAGAACCGCGCGCATCATTTCCATCGTATCGCCACCGAGCGCGAGATTGTGCGCGATGACCAGCGTCACGAATCCGGCGAAGGACGCGACGATGTTGCCGAGACCGAGGCGATAGACGCGTTCAAGTATGACCCCCAGCACCACCGCGCCCCAACCAATGAAGATGGCGGAGGAATACAAATTGGTCACCGGGGGACGTGCTTCCAGGTACATGCGGAATATCAGGCCGAAAGTGTGCAGCACTCCCGCCAGTATGATCAGGTAGAACGCCGACTTGCGCAGCGACTCGGAGAGGCTCGGCACGGCGTTCAAAGTCAACAACGCGCCCGCCGCCAGCACGAACGCCGCGACGTAGATGATCATCGCGTGCAGGAATGATTTCGTGTCGTTGAAGAAAAACTCGTGGCGGCCTTTCGTGATCTCTTTCCCAAAGCTCGGAGCAAGCCACGCTTTGTGTTGCGCGACAGCAGTGTTGAACGCGGCGGCATCGCCACGGGCGTAAGCGCTTGCCATGACGGTGAAGGCCTTGACCGGCTGCGAGAAATCGCGCGTGCGAACGCCTTCCAGAAGCGCCTGGGCCATGCTGGTCCAATCGTCATGCTTCTGCTCGGGCTGATACGGCGGGATCACCAATGGATACTTTTGCCCCGCTAGACCATCGCGCGAGAGGCTGAAAAGTTCAGTGACCGGCCGCCAGAAAACCGCGAGCGCTTGCTTGTCGTGTTCCTGTCCGGCGTCACGGGCGCGCATCGCAATCATGCCGGGCTCAATCATTTTTTCGAAAGCGGCGAGATTCTTTTCGGGATCATCCCAGCTTGGCGGGCGCGCGGCAGCCTTCATGGTCTGATACAGGAAAATCCCATTGTAGAGCTTGAGCACTTGCTTCTGGAGCGGCGTGCGAAGCTTGTCTTCCTGCGGCGCTTTGGAGGCCTGCTTCTGGATTTCCTCGAGCACCGGGGTGAGTTCGTTGAACGTGTAATAGCGCAGGCCGGATTTCTCGACGCCTTTATCCTGCAGGTTCAGCTCCGACAGCAATTCGGGATGATGGATCAAGAAGATTGGCCGCGTGTCGGCAACCTCGGACTTGAAGAGAACTTCCAGCAGCCACTCGCTCGACCGCAATTTCTTGGGGTGATGCCAGAACTTCCATGACGGCACTTCCTCGAGTGGCACGTCGCCGGTGGACCGGATTTGCAGGAGCGTGTTGCGGCCCACGGAATCAAACGGCTGCACGCGACCATTCATCACTGCGGGCAAGCGCCCGAAATCACGCGTGTGAAACTCGCCGTCCTTCTTCGGCACCATCACCGCGATGATTTCGATGCCGAACAGCGCAACAAAGAACCAAGGCAACAAATTAATTAATCGCTTCATGACGTCCTCTTTCGAACAAACCCAACGAGATGCTGCATGAACTGAATGATCAGCCCCGCCGAAATCATCACGCACGAGAGATAAGGCGTGAGCCAGCTCGGATTGCGCACGACCTGAAAAGTGGATGAAGGTTTTTGGCCCGCGCGCATGGCGGCTTCATCTGCTCCCATTTGATACTGGAAGAACGTGAGTCCCGAGTAGCGCAGCGGATTGTTCATGTAGATCACCGTCTCGCGCGATTCGTTCTTGGAGGCGTTCTCCACCTTCACGCGACTGGCAAAATTCTTCGGGATCTCGGTGACTTTGTATTTCTCGTGCGTGGCTTTCAACAACGTGAGGTTGAACGGGTGGTAATAGCGAGTGGAACGCAGCGCGACCTCATACTGCTTGCCATTCACCGTAAATTTCTCCGGGCGCGAAATCAGCGGCGAGGCGAGGAAGCTGCCGACTGACTTGTCACCCGCAAGCACC
>JBBRBM010000098.1:0-21778 GCA_038205745.1 Verrucomicrobiota bacterium
CTAATGGAGGGTGGATTTCATGTAGTGCTTCCGTTCTTTCCTGTGAAACAGTCATCGGGCATGGGATGGAACGGTTTTCTCGCATGCGGTTGCACCCCAAACCATGGGCTGAAACTCTGGAACCTTGGCAAAGTTCCGAAGAATCATAGAAAACTCCCGCAGAACCTTGGGAAATTCTCACTCCACTCCGGAATGTTTTCCGCAAAAAAACCGTGTTTCCGCTCAAACGACAGGCCATGAGCGCGAAACCTCGGCGGGAGATTGGGGGTGTTCGCCCCCGCCCCCGGGAAGATGCCCGAAAAAATCTGGAGATGGATCATCCCACCCTGGGGTCTTTGCGCCCAAGCGGCTGCATCCACCGTTCCACTCCAGTAATCCGTACCCAGGGTGCAGGATATTAACTTGGGAATTCCGATTACGAGCGGAAGACGTCTTCGTAATCTTGATCGTAACTCGTAATCGTAATCCCGAGATGAGCTTGACGCGCAGATCAGCGCATCAACTGCTTCTCGAGGAAATGCACCACCTGGCGGACGTTCGCGTCCACTTCCATGCGGTCTTTCACGAGACGGCAGGCGTGCAGCACCGTGCCGTGATCGCGTCCGCCGAAGGATTCGCCGATTGCGTTGAGTGAGCCCTCGGTCATCTGGCGCGCGAGGAACATGGCGATCTGGCGCGGAAACGCGATGTGCTCGGGACGGCGGCGGCTCGTCATATCCGCGATACGAATATCGAAATGCTCCGCAACGCGTTTTTGGATTAAGTCGATGTTGATCGAGTGGCGTCCTTCCTCGTGAAGAATTTCGCGAAGCAGGGTTTCCACTTTTTCGATCGTCAATTCTTTGCCCGTGAGAGAGCGGTATGCGACCACGCGGGCAAGCGCGCCTTCAAGCCGGCGAATATTCGTGCGGATGCGCTCGGCGATGAAATTGATCACAGGGTCCGGCACTTCAGCGCCGCAGGCTTTCGCCTTCTTTCGGAGAATGGCGACGCGCGTCTCGACGTCCGGTGGTTGAAGGTCAGTCGTCAGGCCCCATTCGAAGCGTGAAACGAGACGTTGTTCCAGTCCTTGAATCTCGTTCGGCGGACGATCGCAGGTGAGTACGATCTGTTTGTGCGACTCGTGCAGGGCATTGAACGTGTGGAAAAATTCCTCCTGAATGCGCTCCTTGCCAGAGAGAAACTGGATGTCATCGATCAGCAGCACGTCCGTCTGACGGTACTTTTTCCGGAAACGTTGCAGGCCGTTGTTCTGGATCGCGTCGATGAATTCGTTGGTGAATTTTTCAGATGACAGGTAAGCGACACGCGCCTGTTTCTTGTGCATCGCGACGTACTGTCCGATCGCATGCAGCAAGTGCGTCTTGCCCAGACCGACGCCGCCGTAGAGGAACAGCGGGTTGTAAGATTTGCCGGGCGTCTGTGCCACTGCGAGTGACGCGCCGTGCGCGAAGTGATTGTTGGCACCCACCACGAAGGTGTCGAAGGTGTTCTTCGGGTTGAACTGAAGTTCGCGATGCCCATTACCTCTCTCAACGGAATCGGTTTCTGGCTTGGCTTTTGATTTCTGCATCGCCTCAGGAGTTTTTGCGTTGTCAGTGGTGCTCGACTCGAACCTCACTTTGAGCTGACGACCCGCAGCCAGAATCGCGTTGTCCCGGATTAAATCGAGATAATTTTTTTCCAGCCACACGCCGGAGAATTCATCGACGACCTGGAGCGTGAGCACGTCATGCTCAAGACCCTTCGGACGAATTGGGTCAAACCAGAGACGAAAGAGGTCGGGGTTGACCATCGTCTGCAAGCTTTGTCGCACGGTTCCCCAGATATTTTCAGCAGCGGTTTGCATGGGCAGAATGGGTGTATTTTATGGGTTTATTCACTGGTTCGAAAGCCGGCAGTTTTTACCGGTTTTCAGCAGCCCGCCAGTCCGGGCAAAAAGTGGCGTTGTGTATGGCACAAAAGGGTCAGCGAAACAGTCGCCAGCCCGCCGTGAAGAATACATGCAGAAAACCCTTGAAAAACGGGCTTTTTTTCGTCGTTTAACGCGACGAAACGGGCCACGGTTTTAATGTCGATTGATTGCATGTGCTTCTCTTGAAGTTGCGTGCGAGCCTTCTAGTGAAATGGGATCAGGGTGACGACAACAATGTGTTAACTGTTCTTCCCAAGTTATTCACAACGCATTTTCGCCTGCAAAATCGGTCTGTTTTTGCGCTCGCCAGAGAAAAAGAGCGCCCTGCACGCGAGGCGCTATTGTGAAAAACTCGCGACGATTGTTTTACACGTCGTAGTAGAGAAAGAATTCGTACGGATGCGGACGCAAACGAAGCGCGTCGTGTTCCTTGCGTTTGTGGCTCACCCACATGTGGAGGAAGTCTTCCGTGAATACGTCGCCCTTGAGCAGGAAGTCGTGATCCTTTTGCAGATGATCGAGCGCTTCGCCGAGCGAACCGGGAACGTTCGGCACCTTCTTCAATTCCTCCGGCGGCAACTCGTAAATGTTTTTGTCCAGCGGTTCGCCCGGATCGATCTTGTTCAAGACGCCGTCAAGGCCAGCCATCAGCAACGTCGTGTAACAGAGATAAGGATTCGCGGCTGGATCAGGCGGCCGGTACTCGATGCGCTTGGCCTCCGGTGAGTCGCTAAATGTCGGGATGCGAATCGCCGCCGAGCGATTGCGCGCCGAGTACGCCAGATTCACCGGCGCTTCGCAGTGAAAGCGTTGGCACGGCGCAGAACGGATCGATGAAGGCGGTGGACGGATCAGGCATCGCGAGCATGTCCGACGCTTCGATGCTCTTCCAACCGCGGATCGAGGAGCCATCGAACCCAAAACCGTCTTCAAAAACTTCCCCGGTGAGTTCCGCCATCGGAACGCTGAAGTGCTGCCACGTGCCGAACGTGTCGACGAACTTCACATCCACCATTTTCGCTTCCGCCGCTCTCGCGTAATCCAGCACGCCCTTCGGCGTTTTCTGTTTCAGTGCGGGTGTTCGAATCGCCTCAGCCATAACTCACTCCTTTGTTGATCCCACCCGACAACAATCCCTCCGCAACTTCACTTCACGGGAAATTCCTCAGACCGCGCTCTCGCCTTTTTCTTCGGTGCGAATACGAATCACTTCCTCAACGGGACTGATGAAGACTTTGCCGTCACCGATCTTGCCGGTCTTGGCCGCCTTGACGATCGCGTCGACGGCGCTCGTCACCAGACTGTCCGCGAGCACAATTTCGATTTTGATCTTCGGGAGAAAATCGACGGTGTATTCGTTGCCACGGTAAATTTCGGTGTGCCCCTTTTGCCGCCCAAAACCTTTCACTTCACTCACGGTCATGCCCTCGACTCCGACACCCGACAGGGCCTCCTTAACTTCCTCGAGCTTGAATGGTTTGATAATCGCTTCGATTTTCTTCATTTGGGCGCCGGGATACTAGCCACGAGCAAAAAGCTGTAAACACGAAACCCGGTACTTTTTCACGCCGAGAGAACTTTTTCGAATGCGCGCGAACCCACCCCGGTCGAACCTGCACGGCCGAAACAAAAATCCATGAATAGGGTTCTTGACAGAGTGCATCTGGGATGGTTGTTTGGGCGCGGATTACGGCACAAAGATTTCAGAGCGAGATCCGGTTTGTTCTTTGATGATTCGCTCAACAGCTTTCGAGTCGGTGACAATACAGCATCAATTCGGAATTCCACGTAATCCTACTGTGTATTAGTTCGAAATTCCCCGGGCCTGAACGGTCATCTTCTGACTGGCAGGCCCGGTTTTTTTTTACACCTCCAATGAATTCCTTTGGCAAGCTGTATGGCAGGCTATCTCATTGATCGCCACGCCACGCCTGAATCAATTGAACGGGCACCTCCTTCCGTCACGAATCGACGATTAGACCCATCGATCCGCCGCGAAACTGCCGACGCCTTGCTTTCAAAAACGCGTCGCCTACATTGCCGCGTATGGAACTTCCTGCCGAAGTGCCCGTGATGACATTGCCGAGCGCGACGTTGTTCCCGCAGGCGTTGCTGCCGCTCTACATTTTCGAACCGCGATACCGGCGGATGTTGCGGGACGCGCTCAACACCGACCGCATGGTCACCATCGCGATGCAAAAGCCCGGACGTTCGCGCGAGACTCCGTGCCGCGTCGCGGGACTTGGCGTCATTCGTGTCTCTGTGGGTCACAAAGACGGCACGTCGCACCTCATTCTCCAGGGCCTCACGCGCGTGCATCTGGATGAAGCGGTGCAATACAAACCGTATCGCGTGCAGCGCATTCGCCCGCTCATCGCGCAAACGAACGACAGCGTGATGATCGACGCGCTCGTGGCGAAGGTTCACGAACTGGTCTCACGCCGATTGGAATTGGCGCCCTTTCCGTCGCCATTTCCGCTCAAGCGAGTCGGCAGCGAGGAAGCGAAGGAGCCGGTGGCTTTCTCAAAAGAAGAAGTGCTCGCATATCTGGAGAAGCTTCCCGGTGCCGATCAGGTGGCGGATCTCGTGACCTGTGCGCTCCTGCCGGACGCCGGGGAACGCCAGACCATATTGGAAACAGTTGACCTCGAGCCGCGGCTCAAGCATCTCATTCACTTTCTGATGGCCGAGGTGACGCGCTATCGGAAGAACAAGTAACCATGAGCACAGAACCGCAGGAGAATCCGCTCGAAAATCTTAGCCGCGAAGAATTCATGTCAGCGCTTTTCGCCAACATGATTTTTCAGAACACCAACATGACGTTGATGATGCTCGGCAAAGTTCCGCATCCGGAGACTGGCGAGAAAGTCATCGACATCGACGCCGCGCGCATGTTCATCGACCAGCTCGAAATGTTGGCGGTGAAGACGAAGGGCAATCTCTCGAAGGAAGAAGATGGAGCCGAATCGCGCAAGCGCTTTTCAAAAAAATACTGAACGCGCGATGGTTCGACTCGTCCTCTTCGACATTGACGGCACACTGATCCACACCAGCGGCGCAGGTGAGAAAGCATTCGGCCGTGTGTTCGCAGATCTTTTCGGCGTTTCCGACGGGACAGAGCGATTGAAATTCGCGGGCCGCACGGACCCATCGATCGTCCGTGAGTTTTTTCTGCACAACGCGATCGAGCCGTCGACCGAGAATTTCCAGCGCTTCTTCGAGGCGTATGTGTTCATGCTCGATCATCTCCTGCAGCAACTCCCCGGCGGCGTGCATCGCGGTGTGTGGACCTGGCTGCACGATTTGAGAACGTTTCCTCACCATCCGGCAGTCGGTCTCCTCACAGGCAATGTGCGGCTCTCGGCGGAAATCAAGCTGCGCCGGTTTCATCTTTGGGAGCAGTTCGACACCGGCGGATTCGCCGACGATTTGATGGAGCGCAACGAGATCGCCGCCGCTGCGAAGTGTCGCGGCGAAAACCTGCTCAGGCGAAAGCTCGCTGGCAATGAAGTGCTGGTGATCGGCGACACCCCGCTGGACATCGCGTGTGCCCGGCATCTTGGCGCGAAGATGATCGCGGTGGGCACAGGCATTTACCGCGCGAGCGATCTTCAGCAATTCGAACCCGACTACGCCGTCGACAATCTCGAACAGATCAGCGCTCGCGATGTCTGCGCGTGACAGAACGGCGCCCTTGATGAGCGCTGTTTCCCAAGCGCTCCGATAAAACTGCAAAAGCAAAAACCCCCTCCAGCTTTCGCCAGAAGGGGTTTCACGTTCTCCGAAGAGATTAGAACTTGTAGATCAGGTTCGCGGCCACGAGAACGGCGTTCCTCTGGTCAGCACCACCGGGGATGCCTGCGCCAGAGACTGTTCCGCCGAACGGAGCACCATCAAGCGCGTGGTCCCAGCGCACTTCGAGGCGGCTGAGCACGTTCGCCCACAGGTCATATTGGATCGTGCCGGTGAGAGTGAAGACCTCTTCCGGAAGACCGCCCACTGAACCGAAACCGTTGTTGATGCTGCCCCCGGTCGCGTAGGCAGAGTTCAACTTCGCGTATTCAGCGCGCATGTGGAAGCTGAGCTTCTCAGTCGCGGACAGCGAAGCGTACAACGCACCGGCGTAGGTGCTCGCGCTCTTCACGACACCGGGGCCATTGTCGTCGGCTTCAGCGTAGTCAAACGCTGCACCGATCTTCACGCCCTTGATCGGCGTGGCCAGGGTCGCGCCAGCGTAAAAGCTGGTGACATCGTTTCCGGCCGCTGTGTTCTGGCCGTCAACGATTCCGAGATACAGCGCCGAGCCCGCGAGGAAGCCCATGCTGTCCGGAGCAGTGAGTGTAACCGCGCCCATCCAGGTCTTCTGCGATTCAGCACCAGCCGCGCGGTTATTGATTCCAGAGTTCCAGGTGTTCGCGACGCCAGCGGAGACGCCCACGACTTTGTTAACCTGGTACGATGCGAGCAAACCAGTGTGCTGCGTCGGCTCCATGGTGTAACCCCATGAACGGGTGTAGTTCGGGTTGCTGCCGGCATTGAAAACTTCGTAGCCGATGATGGTGTCCCACGTGCCGAGCTTGAGGTCCAGGCCGTTGCCGACCGGTGCACGGAGCGCGACATAAGCCTGCTTGATGCTCAGGTCGCTGTTTCCAGCACCCACTGAGTTGTTGAAACCCACTGCATTGGGTCCGTAGACCAAGTCGGCTTTATAGCCGGCCGACCAGGTGCTCTCATCAAGCGGCTTTTCTAACACCACATTGACGGCGTTCAGATTGAAGCCATCCTGCTTTGATGGGCCGTTGAACGAAACCCGTGCCGGATTTGCATTCCCTGTGCCCGGATTCCAATGCGCCGACGTATCGACGTAGCCACTGATCGTCGTGGTGGAAAGAGCCGTCAGCAACTGATTGGGCTTTTCCGTTGTCGACTGCGCCTGCGCGACAGCCGGGAGACTGACCAACCCGATGGCGGCCAGGCCCAATGTCCATTTATTCACTTTCGTCATTTAGTTCCTCCGCGTTTGCGTTTTTTATGCGTTTTTTGCGGATAAGCCAGTTACCCGCCGCACCGTTTTGGTGCAGTTCAGAGTGTTACTTAGGAAAATCCATCCGCGTGCGCAATAGAATATTTTGCATGAACATGCATTTTAATTCGATGGAGCGCGGTCAAACCGCACTTCGGGCTGCGGCGCGTGACGCGGGTTTGGCCCGGGAAAGGAGTCCCATTGGCAATTTCTGTGCGACACGCGATTCAGCAAAACCCGACAGTCTTGATGAGCGGGTGCATGCCGGTTGCCGTTCACTTCAAGGTCGTCACCACCAGGTCATCAAAATCGATGGGTGTTCCCGCGAATGGATTTCCCCAGATCGACGCCCGACCGGCGGTCGGCTCCGACGTTTCAGTGTGCGTGACCGTCCACTTCTCGGGCTCAGGCGATCCCTGCTTCCACGCTTTGCCTTCCACCGCGAACTCGCCTTCCTTCACCTTGCGCACCTGAAGTTTGAGCATCGTCCACGAATCGGACTCCCACGCGAACGGCTCCTTCGCCATGACCTCATCGCCCTTGTAAAGTTCGACGAGCTTCTTCGATGCGGAAATCTGGAGTTTGTAGCCGTTGTTGCCGTTCAGCCCGAGCGCGAAAGCCGGCTCGCGCCGTCCCTTCTTCGTGCTGTGAACGCGCACGCTGGCCGCCACATTCGCCGGCTCGCTTGTCCCGAACAGCACGCCGAAAGTTTCCAGCGGCGCGCCCGGAAGCTGGAGCACTTTGTTCCCGCTCACTTCCTGCACGGCAAAACCGCCGTCGAGCAGCAACATCTCTTCCGGCAGCTTGCCCACTTCGCCTTTCGAGAAATCGTTTTGGTAGAGGATCTTTCCTTGGTCGGCGGCGGCGCCGACCGCTGGAGGAAGAATGGCCCACGCCAAAAGCACCAGCGCGGCGCAAACGTGCCCCCGGCATCTTGCCGGGTTCCACGCCGGAAAAGAAAACCGGCGCTTCGATTGGTTGAGCGTCTTCCCGGCAAGATGCCGGGGGCACGTTTTTGCGTCATTCATTTCTTAATCCTTCCAATAAATTTCCTCTCACCGCCGCGCGCGTGGCCAGCCACGTCGCGAAAATTCCGAACAACAAAACTCCACCCAGCGTGATCGCCAGCGATACCACCGGCAACTCCACGCGGGGCGACATCAAGCTCGGCAATATCGCCACGAGCGCCGAGACAATTCCGATCACCAGCCCGAGACACAACAGCGCCCCATGTTCCGCCAGCACCAGCTTCTGCACCCGCCCACGACGAAATCCCACCGCGATCAACAGCGCGAGCTCCCCGCGCCGCTCCAGCACATTCCGCAATACCACAATTCCCAAACCAAAACTTCCGAGCAACAACCCGAGCCCGCCGAGCACTTGGAACGTATTCAGATACGTGTTCTGCACCGCATTGAACGCCGCCAACCGTTGCGCCGCGGGCGTGACCTCGAACCCGTGGTCCTGCAAGGCACGCGTCAGCTCCGCCGAAACCGCTGGCAGTGCGTTCGACGGGCAGTCGATGAAGAACATTCGATAGCCGCTGATGCCGGGGAACCGCCGCGTGAATTCGGCTTCGTCGATGATGAGCGAACCTTGGAGGATGGAATTGGCAAGCGCGCCGACGAGACGCACGGCGAGTTTGTCCCCGCGTTCGTCGATGTAGGTGAGCGTGTCGCCAATCTTCTTGCCGAGCGCCCATTGGATGGATGCGGAATCACCGATGGCGTTCGATTGTTTCAGCTCGTTCCACGAACTCACATTCGCAAACGAAAAGGCTTTTCGCTCGCCCAGCAATTCCGGCCGGACACCCAACAACCTCGGCTGCTGCGCGCGATTCAAATTCAAACAACTCGCGTCGTCACCTTCGCGCACGCGGAACGGTACGAACGTCGCGCCTTGAAGAATCTTCTCATCCAACCCGAGTGCATCGCGTCCTTCCTTCGTGTTCAGATCTTTCACGATCGGCAACGTGCTCTCGCCGATCAGCGCAAAGCCGCCCGTGCCCGAACTGCGCTTCCACGCATTCGCATCCGCATCCAGCCGGAACGCGCCGATCGACACGATGAGAAACACACCCGACGCGAGCAGCGCCACCGTCGCGACGCTGCGCGTCCTGCGCCGCGCAGTTCCATGTGCGGCGAGCGAGGCAAACGTGACGGAGCGCGGACGGTCACGTCCGCTCGTCCTGCGGACCTGACGGTCCGCGCTCCACGCGCCGAGCATCCACGCCGTGAACGCGAGTCCCGCGATCAGCGCGAACGCTCCGGCAGCGAAAAAAGCCTCCGGATTCATCTTGCTGCTGAGTGCGGTGGCAATCGCCAGAATCAAGGCGATCTGTGCAATCACTTGCATGCTGAGTATCCGTCGCGTCCAGACGCGCATGGCGCCAGGTCTGCGCGATGAATCCGGCCCGTTCGCGCGGACAAAGTTGTCCGCGCCCCAATCGCCGGCGAGCAGCGCGCGCGCCGGCTGCCGCGCCTGTTTACGCAACACAATCCAGATCGTGATCACCGCCACTAATGTTCCCGACACCAGCCCGATAAAAACCGTCTGCGTCGAAACGTGGAACGTCAGCGCCGTCGCATTCGTCGCGCTACTCCAAACTGTCGTGAGTCCGCGCAACATCGCGCGCGCGTAGCCAATTCCCCCCGCCACGCCGATCACACTTCCGATGAACGCCAGCGCCGCGCCTTCGAAGAGAAACAATCGCCGCACTCTCTTCGGCGTGAAACCCAGCGCCAGCAGCGTCCCGATCTCTTCCGCGCGCTGCTGAACACCAAACACAAACAACAACCCCATCAAAATCAGCGCCGCGAGGATCAGGAAGAAACTGAACCCGATGAACAATCCGCCGAAGTCTTGGGATTGCGCGACTGACTGCAGTGCGCGTTCGCGAATCGGCTCGAACGTCAGGCCGAGTTCAGCGGGATCCAGATTTTCCATCACGTTCTCTTGCACCACACCGGCGAATTGTTGCGCGGTCATTTTCGGGGGCACCGGCCAGCGCACGGCCGTGAGCGCGCCGAAGCGGTTGCTCCACATTTGCTGACCGGCGCGCAGCGACACGAAGGCTTTCGGCGTGCCGCGATGTTGCTTCCAATACGCTTCGTCCTGATCGCGAATTTTGTGCACGAGCGGGAAGCCCGCGTCCCAATCCTGCGTGCTCTCGGCTTTGGCGAGTCCAGGGAACTCGGGCATCAACGTCTTGTCCGCGTAAATGCCATCGAGCGGCACGATGCTGCGCACACGAAACGTATTCGTATGCTCCGTCAAGGTGTTCACCTGATCGGCAACAAAGTAGGTGAGCGCCACTGAATCTCCGGCTTTCACCGCAAGATCATTCGCGAGCCATTGGTTCAAGACGATCTCGTCGTCGCGCAAATCAACGGGCGTGTAAGGCGCGCCGGCAGCCATGACCATGGAGTAGGGAGCCGCGTTCGTGCCGGCGCGAATTTGGTTGACGAGGTAAGTAAGAATCGGAATGGCGTTTGTAATTTGCTCGCGACCGGCGATCGAAGGTCGCGCGCCCTTGAGGCTGGACGAACTGATGGGCACGGACACAACCGATCCGCCATTGGTGAGAAATACGGTTGAACCAACCACTCGGAAGTTATTCGAGAAGATCAACGTGTTCGTGCGCCCGGAATCACTCATGACCGACAGAAGATTTCCATTCGGCAGCGGGATGAAAGTTTGTGTCACGAGGCCGCCGGGCGGCACCGCTGCGGGATAGTTCGTCGCGGCCCGTACCGTTGCTACATCCAGAAAAATTCGCGGCGTGCCCAACTGCGCTTGGGTCTCGTTGATGGGCTTGACCGAAAGTTCCGCATCCTCGATGCGCCAGCGCGATTTCAAGCGCGCGTTCAACCGCGCAACCTGTGTGGGGGATGAATCGAGAACGATGCGGCCCGCCGATTTTGCGCGGGTGCCCGGGATGAAACTTTGAAACCTCACCCAAAGCTGGCGCAGCGGGGACGCCGGCTCCCGCGATCTCGTCACGCCAGCGAGGACGAGGTTTGCTTTGCCACGAATCCCGACCGCCTCCGACAATTCATTCAGCCGCACGAACGCGTTCAACGCCGGCATTTGGCTGACTTGCAAATCCAGATCACCACCGTGTGCCGCATCCAGGATGCCGTTCACGCGCAAACGCAACGCCACCGTGTGATCACTCTGAGGCGTAATCACGGCGTCACGGGAGAGCGCGCTCGGCTTCTGGACGCGTAAGAGCAGTGTGTCGCCTACACGAGCGCTCAGGCGTTGCGCCAACGCGGTGTTCAGCAGAACACCGCCGATGGGCAAATCCGTGTCACGCCGCCACACTTCCGCGGCCGACGAATTCGTCTTGATCGTGAATGGCCGGACGAACTCGAAGTAATTCCGCACCCCGAACACCTGGACTATATTCGCCCGCGCGCTGCCGTCGGCGTTTGCGAGAGTGCCGGAAAGCTTGAGCAACGTGGCGCTCGCCTCGCCGGGCGCGGAACCCACAAAGCCGAGGCCGAGTTCCTCGGTGAAAAAACGATCGTTGGAGAACAGGGCGTTGTCTGAATTCCCCAATCGCGCCAGCGCCCGTTCGCGCAGCGTCTCGCGCACCGATTCACCGACAATCAGCGCCCCAATCAGCGCCGCGCTGCCGATGGCTGCGCCCAGCACCACCCCCAGGTGCGCACGCCAATGAAACCGCAAGCTGCGGAGAATGAGGGTGCGCGCGGTCATTTGGAGTGCGGCGATTTGTCGCCGCTTTTTCGTTTCGCGACTTGTCGCGACACCGGCAGGGGGAGGGCGCAGAGGCGTAAGGAGACACTCAAGACGCTTCGCGCGCCCCACGTTTCTTCGGCGACGAGTCGCCAAAGGGGAAAGCGGTGACAAGTCACCGCACTCCAGGTGCGCGCGCACGCCTTCCCTGGAGTGCGGCGACTTGTCGCCGCTTTTTCGTTTCGCGACTCGTCGCGAAACCGCAGCGCAGTAAATGACTGTTTATAGAAATCGGAAATCATCCTGCACCTGCACTTCCTCGATTTTGAAACTGTAGATCGTCTGGACCATCGCAGGAGTGGCGACGCGCTCGAACCACGCGGCGGAACACCAGCGATACTGATTGGCGACAGGCACCACCCCGTGCTTCACGGCATTTTGATGAACGTAATTCAGGCGTGCCAGGTAGGAGGTTTCAAAGGTGAGTTTCGTATCCCAGAAATTAAACCAGACTTTGCGACCCTCGGCGTGGTCGAGACGATTCACGGCGCCAGCGGTGTCGGCATGGAGGTGGGTAATGTATTTCCTCAATGCGCCGGACGTCGGGCAGCCTCGCGCAACGAAGTGATAGTGATTCGGAAACGCAGCCCACGCTTGAATCTGCCACTGATATCGATCGGCCAGTTCGAGGAGCTTTGATTCCAGGAGCGAAAGTTTCTCGCCGGAATTGAAATGGTGCAGCTTGTGCAGCGTGCCGGCCGTCACGATGTAAACGCCATGCTCGCTCATCTTGTGGACAGGGGCGTGGGGCCAGACCGTCCTGGAGTGCGGTGACGCGTCACCGATTTTTGAATCCGGGAGTTGTCGCGGCGCTTCCCTTGAGTTCGTTGGCGACAAGTCGCCAACGGGGGAAGGCGGTGACAAGTCACCGCACTCCAAGTTGCGGCGTTCGACACTCATGCGGTTCGCTGCACGAGTTGGCCGTTCTGAATTTCGAAGACGCGCTGCATCTGCCGCGCGAGGTCGAGAGCGTGAGTGACGACGATGAGCGTCACGTGTTCCTCACGGTTCAATTCTGCGAGAAGCTTCGCCAGTTCTTCTGCCGAAACGCGGTCGAGAGCACCCGTCGGTTCGTCGGCGAGCAAAAGCTTGGGCTGGTTGATCAGCGCACGGACGACGGCGACTCGCTGCCGTTCGCCGCCGGAAAGCTGGCCGGGGCGATGGTGCAAGCGGGATGAAAGCCCCACACGTTTCAGCAAGCGATCGGCGCGTTGTTCCGCATCGCCGCGCCGATCAGCAATGCCGGCGAGTGTCGGCACCAAAACATTTTCCCAGACCGTGCAATGCGGCAGCAGGTGATGCGATTGGAAGATGAACCCGAGGTCGCGATTGCGGATCGACGCAAGCGCCTTTTCGTCCTGCGTGCTGAGGTCTTTGTCGCCGAGCCAGACGTGACCGGAGTCCGCGTGGTCGAGGGTGCCGATGATGTTGAGCAGCGTGCTTTTCCCCGAGCCGCTGGGTCCGATGATGGAGAGCGATTCGCCGCCCGCGATATCGAGCGACACTTCGCGCAACACCCGAACGTTCCCCTCCGCAGCGCGATAGCTTTTGCTGACGCGGTCCAATTTCAACAACGGCGCGGCCATGCGTATTGAGTCGCATACGGCGACGGGAAGCTCACGGAAAATTTGTGGTGGCCAACTTTGAATTTGAAACTCAGGAACTCAGGAATGTGAAAAGCATCTTCGTGATTTCCTGAGTTCCAAATGGCTGAGGGCAAATTCTGTCAGCTGACAAATGGGATGGTGATCATCGCCACGTATATTGCCGCGACGATATCGTCCACCGTGACACCCCAACCGCCGGGAAGGTTTTGAAGCTGGCGGATGGGCCACGGCTTCCAGATGTCGAACACTCGGAACAAAACAAAGATCAACACTGACCAGAGGATGACGCGTGAGTTGAAGAAGTCGCGGACGTAAGCGTGGTGATGCGGGCTGTGCTGCAAGACGCTCCAGAGCCAAGGCAGGTAGCACACGGGGATCGCGACAACTTCATCGAGCACCACCGAGCCGGGATCTTTTGCGCCGAGAAGTTGCTCCGCGCGGCCGCAGAACCAGACCGACGCAAAGATCCAGGCGATCATCAGGACGAGGTATGTCCCGATGCCGCGATTGATTACGACGGTGATCGCGATCATTACGGCGAACCAGACGAAGCCAAGTAATGTGCCGAAGGTGCCTGGAGCCTTCGGCACGCGACCGATTCCAAATCCTTGAGCCACGAACAAAACGAACGTGTTCACCCCTCACGTATCCTCGAGATACACCGCGCGATTCCGCCACAGGTACATGCCGCCGGAGAAAACCGTGAGCGCGACCGCAAGCCACTTGGCAAAACCGGCGAACCACCAGACCCACGGATGCGCCGCGATCTCGAAGGCGAACAGTTTCCCGAACGCGCCCCATTGCGAGTAGCTGATCAATACGAGCGTGGCGATCACGGTGGTGATCTGCGAAATCGTTTTGTGTTTTCCAAAACTTTCCGCTGCCAGCACTCTGTTTTGCGATGCCGCCAGCAGGCGCAGGCCGGTGATGGCGAGCTCGCGTCCCACGATGATCACGACCATCCAGGCCTCGACCTGGCCGCGTTCGACGAAGGCGATGAACGCCGAGCAAACGAGAATTTTGTCCGCCAGCGGGTCCATGAGGATGCCGAAGTTCGTGATGAGCCTGCGACGGCGCGCAATTTCCCCATCAAGAAAGTCGGTGATTCCGCCGAGACAAAAGAGAACGAGGGCGATGGTTTCGTTGAACGGCAAACTCTCGCAGAAGAATGCGATGAGGAACGCCGCGGTGAGCGCGAACCTCGAAACCGTCAGTTTGTTGGGCAAATTCATGCGCCGTGATGGCGACGATTAACAAAGCGCCCGCGCCCCCGTAAACGCAATTCGGGGAATTCGTTGTCGCAAAACGAAACACGGGCGGACCAAGGTGGGACACGTTGCACTCCGTTTTTGCACGATGCAAAGCCGACGGGCCACATGGCACCGGCGGTGCTGAGACCATGGAAGCGGTTGGTGGAAGGCAATACGTGAACATTCGGTCATTAAAATATTACGCCTCCACCGTGTTCACGCCGTATCAGAAGAAAAGGTAACCTATGCGTACACGAATCCTCACCCGACGAGGCTTCACGCTCGTGGAAATCATGATCGTCGTGGCCATCATCGGCTTGCTGGCGGCGATCGCGATTCCAAACTTCGTGAAAGCCCGCTCATTGAGCCAACAGAACGCCTGCATCCAAAACATTCGACAGATGTTTGGCGCAAAAGCGACCTGGGCGCTCGAAAAGAAGAAGAACCTCACGGATACTCCCGCAGACACCGAACTTTTCGGTGCCACGGCTTACATCCGGGAGACACCGCAATGCCCGGGAGGCGGCACCTACAACCTGCAGCCAGTCGATACGAAGCCGACCTGCAACATCACGGGCCACTCGCTCTAAGGCTCTCCAATGCTGCGCCTGCGCGCGGCTTTGTCTGAGCGCGACGCAGTATTGAACCGCACCGGCGTGATAACCTCGCGCCGGTGCTACGCTTTTGTTGGTTTGCGATTTTCGAATGGTGATTTACGCGATGCTTGTGATCCCGAAGAGGCATGCGTCAATCGTCATTCGCAAATCGGAAATCAGCGAACCTCGCTCCAATTCGTTAAACCAATCACCGGCAGCGCGAACCGAAACGCCTCTTCCCACTCCGCCGTGTCCGCAGCGCGAAATGCTTCCCAGCTTTTCTTCTTCGGCCGCTGCTCCGTTGCGCTGGGCGTAAAGCTCCGCAACCCGAGCAGCAGTCCGCCTTCGTGTGGATGATCGACATGCCGGTGGAGGATGAATGAGTCGATGCCGGGCAACGCCTCGATCTTCTTGTAAGCGTAAGCGTACGCGGCCGCCTGGATGATCTCGCCGTTCGTTCCCTTGGGCGTATGAAAGCCTTGCTCGCTCAGGATCACGTGGCGTGGCTGGCCGTTGTAGAGCAACTCGGGACGCTGCAAGTACTGCGGCAGCAATTCGATGTTCTTGAACGTGATGCGCGGCGTTGTGAGCACATTCGTCGTGGCTGATTTGTCCTTCCAGAAGCGTGGCTCGAAGAGGTTCTCGGGATAAGGATGAAATGCGATGTGCCAATCGAAGTCGCCGCCTTCCTTCGCTTTGCTCGCGAAATAATCCATGAACGCCCGTCCAGGAAATGACTGCCGCTCATCGCCCGCGCCGTAACGGATGTTCCAGTGATGCTCCAGCGACATGTAAACGCGCGCTGAACTCGAGTGCTTGCGCACGGCGTTCTGGGCGACACGCATCGTGCGCAGGTAATCGTCCGCGAACTCCGGCATGGTGACGCGGCCCATGTTCGCCCACCACCAATGCGAGTTCACTTCGTTGCCGATGATGTAACCAACCACGCGTCCGTATTTCTGATCCGGCCGAGACCACCGCGCCGTGCAAAGTTCCATCGCCGCCTGAAACCAGCGCCGGCCTTCATCCGTTACGGTGTTGAAATTCCCGAGACGGTTCGGCGCATTCGTGATGCAGCGCGGATGAATCATGATGCGATCCCGCACGGCATCGCCGGATTGGTAAGTCAGCACAATCAGGTTCACCAACACACCCGCATCGGAAAGTTGTTTGATCCGGCGGTCCATGCCTTCGATCTGGCTGCGCCGGAAAAAATATTTGTGGCCGTCAACCTCCCAGCTTGGGTTGTTCGTGTCGCCGTTCAGGTCGGGAACGGGCGTCAGATTGAAATTCAAAGCCCCGTGTTTCACCCCCAGGGCGAGTGCGTCATCCAGCATCTCGACCTGCAAACCTTTCTTCGATTGAGCTACGGGATACGAATCGACAGGCAGCAGTGCGGCGAAGGAAGAAACCAGCGTCAAAAAAAGACCGATGCAGCAAAGTGTACCGCGAACAAAAACAATCATGCTGCAAAAGATGACGAAGCCGCACGGGTCGCGCATTCAACGGCATTGCGCCCTGATCGCGGCGGCCAGCTAGCGCAACTGCTTCCAGAGAAACGTCGTCGAGAGCGCTCGCATGTAGGCGGCTTGCTCGTTATTCGCAGCACCACCATGGCCGCCCTCGATGTTTTCGTAGTAGAGCACGTCGTGCCCTTGCTCCTTCATGCGGGCGACCATCTTGCGCGCGTGGCCGGGATGAACGCGATCGTCACGAGTCGATGTCATGAAAAGCGTGCGCGGAAAGTGCTGACCGGCGCTGACGTTTTGATACGGCGAATATTTCTGGATGTAAGCCCATTGCTCCGGCTTGTCGGGATCGCCGTATTCATCCATCCAACTTGCGCCAGCGAGAAGTTTGTTGAATCGACGCATGTCGAGGAGTGGAACCTGACAAACGACCGCGCCCCACAGTTCCGGCCGCTGCGTCAGCACCGCTCCCATGAGCAATCCTCCATTTGACCCGCCCTGAATGCCGAGGTGTTTGGGTGAAGTGACTTTGCGCGCGACGAGATCTTCGCCGACCGCGATGAAATCATCGTAAGCCCGCTGGCGATTTTCTTTTCGCGCCGCTTCGTGCCAGCGCGGACCGAACTCGCCGCCGCCGCGAATGTTCGCCACGACGTAAACGCCGCCGCGCTCCAGCCACGCCGTGCCAATGCCGGGGTTGTAAGCGGGCGTGAGCGAAATCTCGAATCCGCCATAGCCGTAAAGGAGCGTGGGATTCGATCCATCCGGCTTCAAACCTTTGCGGGAAACCTGGAAGTAAGGCACACGTGTGCCGTCCTTGGATTTCGCTTCGAACTGTTGAATCTCCAATCCCTCGGTGTTGAAGTACGCCGGCAGTGATTTGATTTTCTCGCGCTGCGCCTTTCCCGCCGTGCCGAGATACAGGCTCGACGGCGTGAGGAAATCTTCGACGGTCATGAAGTAATCGTCGGAGTCATTCGCATCGATGCCGCTGACATGAACTGAGCCGAATTCCGGGGCATCAAGCGGTTCACGCGTCCATTTGCCTCGCGCGTGCCGCAACAAGAACGGACGGCTGCGCACGTTGTCGAGTTCGGTGAGGATGAGAAAACGTTTCGTCGAGCTGATTGCCGCCAGCGATTTTCGCTCGGTCGGTTCGAAGATCGCCGTCAGTTGGCGATCGCCTTTGAGATATTCATCGAAGTCCGCAGCGAGCAATGAACCGCCGGCGAATTGTTTGCCACCAACGTTCCAGTCGGTGCGCAACCTGATCAGTATTTGATCGCCGAAGGTGCGCACTTCCGCGTCATTGGGCTTGTCGATGCGCACCCATTGGTCACCACGGCGAACAAACGTTTCGTCCGTGAAGAACGTCGTTCCCCGCTCGATGAAATCGTATTCACGTCCGTGGTCGCGCACGTGCGATGCAGTGACCGACACATCATCGACGGCACCTTCGAAGATCGTGCGCGCCTCGGATAACGCCGCGCCGCGTTTCCATTCCTTCACGATTCGCGGATAACCGGACTTCGTCGTCGAGCCCGCGCCGAAATCCGTGCCGACGTAAACCGTATCCCGGTTCCGCCAGTCAACACGGTTCTTCGCTTCGGTGAGCGTGAAGCCGTTCGTGAGGAAACTTTTCTTCTTCAAATCGAACTCACGAACAACGGACGCGTCGGCGCCACCGCGCGAGAGCGAAACCAGCGCGCGATCGTAACCCGGCTCGATAACGTTGGCCGATTTCCAAACCCAGTTTTCCTTTTCCGCCGCGCCCAATTGGTCGAGGTCGAGCACTGTTTCCCAATTCGGCTGTGGCTTCCTGTAATCATCGAGCGTGGTGCGACGCCACAACCCGCGCACGTTCTTCGCGTCGCGCCAGAAGTTGTAAACGTAATTGCCGTGCTTGCTGACATGCGGGATGCGCTCTTTCGAATTCAGGATCGAGAGCACGCGTTCACGCGTCTTCGCAAACTCGGGCTGCGCCTCCAGTTCGCGCGTGCTGACGGCATTTTGCTCCCGAACCCACGCGAGCGGCTTTTCGCCGGTCACGTCTTCGAGCCAGAGAAAAGGATCGTCCGTCGCCGAAACAATATTGGGTTCAGCCGCTTTCGCAGTCACCACCATCGCCGTCATTCCAATCAACCCGAGCAATTTGAATTTCATGAGCCCTTCAATCGCGGCACCGTTCGTCGTGAGCGGTGCGATGGCGGATACGGAATCTCATTTCGCGCCGGAAAGCACGGCGAGAGTTCGGCGGATAGGATGCGTGCAAAGCAAAACGGCGCCGGGTCGCCGACGCCGTTGTGCAATCAAAGCGGAAAACCTTTACGGCACGATCGGTCTCGCCCGATAGAAACGTTGCGATTGATTCGCCGCATCAGGATCGGTGAATTGAATCGTTCCGGAAGCGTTAACGACCATTCCAAGCTCAACCCAGTTTACCAGGTCGGTGGATCCTTCGATGACATAAGTCGTAGCGCCATCGCCGTTCACCGCGAATTGGATATCGCCATTTTCGAGACGCGTGAAGCTCGTCACCTTTCCTGATGTGGCCTCCCCCGGAGCATTCGCGGCCGGGCTATTCGTCGTCTGGCTCACGAGCGCGAAGATCTTCAGGCCGGAACCATATTGGCTATGGTCCGCTCCTCGACCGACGAGGAAGTCGATCACATCACCCGCGGCCAGACTCAAGGTGTTGGTGTAACTGGTCGCACCCTGGCCCGGCAAAAATTGGCCGAAGAGTTCAGTGCCATTACGCACCACGTGGAAATCTGTGTCACCGGAAGCCACCCCATCGAGATAAGAACGCACCGCAACACCGATCCGGTAATTGGCATTGCCTGGCGCCGTGAAACGAATGGCTCCGAAGTTTTGTGTCGAACCATCGTTACCCGGGTAGTACCATAGCGTGCGCGGCGGATACTGCGCTTGTCCCCCGTCCGAGCTCGTCGTGTTGGTGGTCGCATTGAATAGCAACTCAGGAAGACTGAATGGCGTGGCCTCAAGAACCTGAACTGGAACACCGTTTGCCCCCGTCGCGGTCCGCACTCGTGTGTAGGGGTTCAATCCGCTGGTGAGGTTCTGCTTCCATCCGTAAGTCCACACGCCATTCGGATTGCTGTTCGTTGAGAAGTCACGCGTCAGATGGAAATCCGGGTGAATCACGGGTGGCGGATTTGTCACTGTCGCTCCATTGCTCGTGGGAGTAATCAACGCTACGATCTTGAGGCCTGTGTCGGCGGTAACGCCATCTGCTCCACGGCCGATCGTAAAATCCACCGTGTCGCCCGTGCTCAATGATACGACAGCGGAAAATGCGTTCGTGCCGAAATTGGGCGGCAGAAATATTCCATGCATCTCGACGCCATTTTTGATCACGTGAAAATCGCTGTCGCGTGAACGCGTGCTGTCGAACAGAGGATTGACTGCTGTCTCGATGCGGTAATTGGAATTGCTTGGCGCGGTGAAGCGAATCACACCAAAATTCTGCGGCGTCACATCAGCGCCGGGCGCAAAGTAAACCGTGCCGGGCGCGGCAGTAAAACGCCATCCATCGGATATCGCAGTCGCGCTTCCGGTGACTTTGGCAACCACCGGCAAGTTGTAAGTGCTCAGTTCCCAAGCAGCGATAGCGACGCCGTTGTCACTTGAAAACGTGCGGAAGGCGGGGAGCAGTCCGAAAGAGCCACCGAGTGTCTCCTTCCATCCGTAGCTCCACGCTCCTGAAGGATTGCTATTGAGCAAAAAGTCACGGCTCAGATTGAAATCGACGGGGTGCGCGGGCGGTGTGTTCGTTACCGTCGGCGAATTGGTTGTTAGGGTGATCGTTGCAGAGAGTTTCAGACCGGTATCAATCGTTGTTCCATCTGCGCCGCGGCCAATTGCAAAATCAATGCTGTCGCCAAAGTTCAGCGAAAACACTGCCGAATAGACATTCGTGCCGAAGTTCGGCGGCAGAAACACGCCGTAGAGTTCCGCTCCGTTCTTCAAAACGTGAAAGTCACTGTCACGTGAGCGACTGCTATCGAAGAGCGGATTCACGGTCGAGTGCAGACGATAATTACCGTTGCTCGGTGCGGTGAACCGGATCACGCCGAAATTTTGCGGCGTCGCGTCAGCACCGGGAGCGAAGTAAACCGTTCCAGACGGTGCCGTAAACCGGCCACCGTCGGAAACGGCGACCGCATGGCCGGTCACCTTGGCGACCACTGGCAGATTATATGTGCTCAACTCCCAAGCTGCTATTGAAACGCCATTGTCGCTGGCGAAGGTTCGAAAGGCAGGCAACAAACCAAACGTGCCGTTCAGGCTTTGCTTCCACCCGTAGCTCCAAAGGCTCGACGGATTCGCCGTCGTTGAAAAATCCCGGCTCAAGTCGAAGTCCCCGTGTACCACCGGCGGTGGGTTGGTCACGACGACCGAGTTGGTCGTCGGCGTGATGATCACGGTAATGTTCAGCCCCGAGCCAAACTGGTTGTTGTCCGCTCCGCGGCCCACCGCAAAGTCCACCGTGTCCCCGCTGGCGAGCGTCACCACATTCGTGTACGCCGTCGCACTGCTGCCCGGTATCGCTTGTCCAAAAATCTCGCTGCCGTTGCGCACGATGTTGAAGTCGGTATCGCCTGAACTAGCACCGTTGAGATATGAACGGGCAGCAACTTCCAGTCGGTAATTGCTGTTGCTGGGCGCGGTGAAGCGGATAGTGCTGAAGTTGTACGGAGCACCTTTGCCAGGATAATACCACAACGCGCCGGGAGGATACACCCCTTGTCCGCCATCGGAAGTCAACGTGTTGGTTCCGCCATTGTGATAAACGCTGGGCAGCCCGAAAGCGATCCGCTCCCAGATCTGGTAAGGATATCCATTCCCGTCAAACGCGGTGCGAGAAAGGGTCAAGAGATTCAAACTGCTGGTCGTGTTGCTCTGCCACCCGTAGCTCCACACCCCGTTAGGATTGCTGTTGGTGCTGAAGTCCCGCGCCGCGTTGAAGTCCGCATACACCGGCGGAGGATTAGTCACAGGCGCGTTGGCTGTCGGCGTGATCAGCGCTGCGATTTTCAGCCCGGAGCCAAACTGACTGTCGTCCGCTCCGCGACCCACCACAAAATCCAAAGTTTCCCCCACTCGCAAGGTCAATGTGTTCGTGTAGTTGGTGCC
>JBBRBM010000099.1:0-21670 GCA_038205745.1 Verrucomicrobiota bacterium
GGCTCGACCTCGCCCACCAGAAACTCGACGCCGCCGTTGCCGCCGCCTACGGCTGGCCCGCCAATCTCAGCGACGAACAAATTTTGGAAAAGCTTCTCGCCCTGAACTTGGAACGCGCCGCCGAAGAAGCGAAGGCCGCGAAGGTGAAGCAGCCGAAAATTTCCCGCGCGAAGCACGAGGGGGAAATGATTTAGTCGTTGAGGCGCGAGGCACCGAAGCCGGCCAGATTTTGGGAGCTTGCAAGGTTGATGATGTACGCCATTGTGAGCGAATGAAGACTCTGACAATTACCGAAGGGCGCGGGCGGCTGGGCTATTGGCTCAAAAAAGCGACGCAAGGGGAAGACGTGGGCTTCATGTTTGAAGGCAAGATTGTGGCGTTGCGTCCGGTGGAAGTTGTTTCCACGGATTACGCGCTTCAGGAATATGGTTTGAACTCTGACGAGATGGCGGCGGCGGAAAAACGCATCAGCGCGGAACTCAAAACCGCACGGAAGCGCGGGGAACTGACACGATTCACAGGGAGCAAGAATGATTTTCGTTGAACTGTCCAAGCGGTTCAAAAAACTCGTGCGGACAGCCGGGCGGGAGGAAGAAGTATCGGCAACCATCAAGCTCGTTCTGGAAGGTTTCGGCAAGCCGCACCTGCACATCGGACTGGCGATTAGAAAGCTGGGCAAACATCTTTACGAGTGCCGCACCGGGCTGGCTTGGCGGCTGATTTTTGAGGCGCAAAAGGGCGTGCTGACTTTTGATTTTGCCGGCGATCACGACGGGGTGCAAAACTATCTCCGGAGCAAATGATGAGGTGGAGCTGCTGCTTTGAGTTATGGGTGAGCGCCTCGACAAAATGGGTGCAATCGTAGTGTGCGGTTCGAGCGAGCAAGCCGACAAACTCGCCGACGAGTATCTCCGGCTCGCGGAGCAAAACGCTTCGGCAGTTGTGGTCTCGCAGGCGTGGGCGGAGGTTCACCGGGGCAACTCGCGCGTGCGCGATGCCCTCAAAGCCTGAGGACTGCTGGGCGTGAGCGATGCAACGGCTCAGGTGCTGGAGAGGATTGAGCTGACGAACGCGCAGAAACGTGACGAGCGGTTCTACCCACTGAATGCCGTCGTATTGTTCAATCAGAAGGTGCGCGAGGCTGAGCATGGGGCGAAGGGCAAGCTGAGCGGAATTCTCAAATCAGGGCTGCTGGTCGAAGTGGGCGGGCGATTCGTTACCGTGTCCAACAAGATGCTCGACCGCATTTCGGTTTGTTAGACTCGTGAGCTTTTGGTCGCGGCAGGCGACCGGTTGCATCTGAAAGTGAACCGCAAACCCGCATCTGATGGACGCGTGACAAATGGGGAGCTTGTTGCCGTGAAGTCGGTTCGTGCCGATGGCGGAATCGAGCTCACTGATGGCCGGGTTTTGGACGCGAGCTTGCGCGATTTTCTTCCCGGCTACGCCGTCACGTCCTATGGCTCGCAGGGCAAGACGGTGGATCACGTCTTGTTTTCCGATTCGACCATAAAAGCCGCGACCAATGCGCAGCAATGGTATGTAACGATTTCACGCGGGCGGCGCGGCATCCGCATCTTCACGCCGGACAAGCAACAGTTCCGCAAGAATGTGACGCGCTCAGGGCACAGGCCGCTGGCGCTGGAAGTTGGAGTAACCGAATCGAGTCGCCAAGCTGGCCAGTCTGAAGCAGGCGAAAAATGAGTAGCGTTTCGCCAGCGGCTTGGACGGAAGTCGCAAGAAGCGGATCGGCCCTGATTTCTCACAACACAAAAGCCATCACGTGCGGAATGCCTTCGCTCGGAGTGCCGCCCGCTTTTGCGTTGCGCTGGAAACCATCCGGCACAATGTGTAGGCATTCGAATTGACCGCACCGTAATAAACGCTTGCTCCTTCCCTGCGCCGGGTAAAAACGCCCTTGTTGGTCAGGGTCTGGAGATGCCGCGACACGTTTGGCTGACTGAGCCCCGCGAGAGCAACCAGTTCCGACACATTCTTCTCACCTTTTTCCACGGCGAAGAGCAGTTTCAGCCGGCTGGCGTCACCCAAGGCCCGAAACGTGGCGGCGATGCGTTGAATGGCATCGTCCGTCAATGTTCGGCAGGAAATGTTCTTTGGCATGGCGTGTTCAAAAAACGCCGTCTTGCAGACAAGACATATTCACATACTCATATTGTCAAATTGCCATGACCAACCAGATAATTCCTGAAGCCGACGACGGCGAATTGGTGCAACGCGCGAAAGCGGGCGATTTGAACGCCTTTGAAGTGCTGACCACCCGGTATGAACGGAGGGTTTATTCTTTGGCGATGCGGATTCTGCGGCAGGAACAGGATGCGGAGGACGTGACGCAGCAAGCTTTTCTCAGTGTGGTGGAGAATCTCGCCAGGTTCCGCGAGGAATCAAGTTTCGCCACCTGGTTGTATCGCATCGCCACGTTTGCGGCGCTCAAAGTCATCCGCAAACGCAAGGGGCTCGACACCGTCTCCCTCGAAGAAGCCACCGAGCCGCGCGAGGATTACGATTCCATCCCGCACCCGGAATACATCGCGGATTGGAAGCAATCGCCTGAAGAACTGGTCGAGCGCAATGAAACCCAACGCCTGCTCGACGACGCGCTGGTCAAACTTGATTAGAAGCATCGCCTCGTCTTCCTGCTGCGTGACGTCGAGGGGTTGTCCATCACTGAAACTGCGGAGGCACTCGGCCTGACTGAATCCAACGTGAAGATGCGCTTGCTCCGCGCCCGGCTGCAATTGCGCGAAGAACTCACCCGCACGCTGGGCGATCCCTCTACGCGCATTGCACGTGGCCATTACCATCATGACTGACTCGCGCGCATCCAACAGCTTCGCGGCGCGCGGCGGCGCTTGGGTTATGGTGCAATCCATTTTGATGCTCGCCGTCATTTTGCTTGGCGTTGTATTCCATGGAGATTGGACGCGGACTCCGTTAATCGTGGCTGGCGCTGTTCTGTTCGTTGTGGGCGGCTATTTCGGCATCGCCGGCGTGCTCGTGCTGGGAAAGAACCGCACGCCATTCCCGCAGCCACGCGACGGATCGGAACTCGTGCAGCACGGCATTTATGCGCGAGTGCGCCACCCGCTTTACACGAGTGTGATGCTGGCATCTTTCGGTTGGGCGCTGATCTGGCAAAGCAGCCCTTCTTTCCTTGTTGCGCTGGCCCTCATTTCCTTCTTCCGCGCCAAAGCACAAAACGAGGAGCGCTGGTTGTGCGAAAAGTTTCCCGGTTACACCGACTACGCGAGACGTGTGCCGAGGTTCATCCCGAGGCTTGGGCCGCGTCCGAAGGTTTGTTTGTAACTTTTGGCGCATTCGCGGCTCAATGACACTCAGAACGACATGAAGTGCGAAGAGTTATTGAAGATGTTGAATGAATACGTGGATGGCACGGTTGATCCGGCCATCTGCGAGGAGTTCGAGAAACACATGGCGGGGTGCAACCCGTGCCAGGTGGTCGTGGATAACATCCGGAAGACCATCACGCTCTACAAGAATGGCGAGCCTTACAAATTGCCCGTCGAGTTCCGCACAAAACTCCACGCCGCGCTGCGCGAGCGTTGGAAGGAAAAGCATCCGGCCAAATGAGATGGGTCGCCAGCTATCTCGCCTTGCCGTTGTTGTTGATTGTGGGTTGTTCAAAGACTCCCGATTCGACACCAACCCCAGTGGCACACGCTCCGGCTGTTCTGTCTGCTGAAGTTCAGAAAGCAGTGGCTCAACGCGGAAAAGCCATCGTTGCGGAAACCTTCAGCCTGCTCAGTTCGAATCTCCAATCGGCCATCCAGCAGGGCGGCGTCAGCAACGCGCTGCCGTTCTGCTCACTTGCCGCCTCGCCGCTTACGGCGGGAATGGCCAGTAAGCACGGTGTCGGCATCCGTCGCGTCACACACAAACCGCGCAACCCGGCGGATCGCGCGGATGCAGCCGAGTTGGCAGTCCTGAAACACTTTGAATCTGCGATCAACGGCACGAACCTTCCGCCGCCGCTGGTGACCAATCTCACGGCCAACGCAGCCACATTCTTTGCTCCCATCGTGCTCAACAACGAACTCTGCCTGAAGTGTCATGGCGAGCCAGGCCGGGATATTGCGCCTGAAAACTTGGCAGTAATTCAGCGGTTGTATCCGCAGGACGAAGCGACGGACTTCAAACTCGGTCAACTGCGCGGTGCGTGGCGGATTGACTTTCCCCGAGTCAGCCTGCCGCAAGGCCCGTGATCGAAGCCTGCCGGGCGATCCTTGTTCCACGTTCGGCGCGCTGAAACACTCGCAATGATTTTGTGAAAGTTCTGATTGTCGAAGATGAAAAAAAGATCGCCTCCTTTGTCCGCAAAGGGCTGGAGGCGCAAGGCTTCGTCGTGGAAGTCTCTCCGCACGGCGACGAGGGCTTCATGCTGGCGACCACACGACCTTACGACGTGGTAATCCTCGACATCATGCTGCCCGGCAAGGACGGTTTGAGCATTCTGCGCAACCTGCGCGAGCGGAAGCTTGCGCTGCCCGTCATCCTGCTGACGGCTCGCAGCGAACTCAACGAGCGACTCGAAGGGTTGAACCTCGGCGCGGACGATTACCTGACCAAACCCTTCCACATCGAGGAATTGATCGCGCGCATTCACGCCGTCACGCGGCGCGCAGCGGGAACGAGTCAAAGCATCCTCGCCGTCGCCGATCTCACCATGAACCTGCTCACCCGCAAGGTGACGCGAGCTGGACAAACCGTCGAACTGACCGCGCGGGAATTTTCGTTGCTCGAACACCTGATGCGCTCGCCGGGCCGGGTGCTGACCCGCGTCGAGATTTGCGAACGGGTCTGGGACTACAATTTCGATCCCGGCACGAACCTCGTGGAGGTTTACGTCCAACGTCTCCGAAAAAAGGTGGACGGCGATGCTCTACAAAAATTGATCGAGACGATTCGTGGTGTCGGCTATCGCATCAGGGCCGACGCATGAAACCGCTGCCTTCCCGTCTCAAGATCGCTCTGCTCTCGGCGGGCATTTCGGGCGTGGTGCTGGTCGCCTTCGGCATCGTGATGTGGGTGCTGATTTACAACCTGCGGATCGAAGCGGTGGATCGCGAAATCAGGACGCTTGGCTCGCGGCATCCGGGCTTGTTCGCCGGGCGTGGCAACTACGAGCGGCTGGCGAGTTCGCTCGAATTCACCTTTGGCGAGGATTACACCAACCACATCATTCTGCTGCTCCGGGATTCCACGGGGAAAACTTTCTACACCTCGCCGCACTGGCCAGCGACTTTCGACGCCGGAAAGCTGGATCTGCATTTGGAGGGCAATTCCCCAAATCCACCGCCGACTTCCACGGAAACAAATCCCACCATCAGTCTGCCAGGAACGGAACGCAGCGGCACGGGCCGGGGCGGCCAAGGTCGCGGCTTTGGCATGGGTCGCGGCGGTCCGCCGTCAGCGGTCGTGTTCACGAAGCCACCAAAATTCTTCACTGAAAAGGCGGCGGGTTCTGCCTGGCGTTTTGGCGTGTTGGGCAATGACGAAGTGACTTTGGTCATGGGTCTGAACCAGCAGGAGGTTGAACAGGAACTCAATCGTGTGCGTGCAGTTTTTTTGCTCACGCTGCCTGTGGCGTTGTTTCTCGTCGGCCTCGGCGGCTGGGTGGTTGCGGGTCGGGCGCTGCGTCCGCTCAAGAGCATTGCGGACACCGCCGAACGTGTCACCGCGCGCGGACTGGACCGACGCATTCCGGAAGGCAGCGAAAACCCGGAAGCCAGCCGGGTGATTCAGGTGCTCAACCGCATGATGGACCGCTTGGAGGCGAGCTTTCGTCAGGCGACACGATTCAGCGCGGACGCCTCGCACGAATTAAAAACACCGCTCGCCATCATGCAGGGTGAACTGGAAAACGCCGTCCAATCTGCCGCTCCAGGATCGCCGGAGCAGCAATTGTTCAGCAATCTTTTGGAGGAAACGCAACGCCTCAAAACCATCACGCGCAGCCTGCTGCTCCTGTCTCAGGCCGACGCCGGTCAACTCAAGCTCGCCCTCGAACCGGTGGACCTGTGCGCGGAATTGAATGGAATGATTGAGGACGCACGCGTGCTCGCTGCCGATTCACGTTTGCAGTTCGACGTGACCGTCCCGCCACAACTCCGCCTCGAAGCCGACCGCGCGCTGCTGCACACGGCCACGTTCAACCTCATCAACAACGCAATCAAATACAACGAGCCGGATGGCAAAATTTCCATCCGGCTGGAGACGGAGGGGAACAAAATCGTCTTCACCATCGGCAACACCGGGCCAGGCATTCCTCCGGCGGACCAATCGAAGATTTTCGACCGTTTCTTCCGTGTTGATCGGGTGAATACTCCGGGCGTTGACGGCCTCGGCTTGGGGCTGAGTCTCGCGCGGGAGATTGTTCGCGCGCACGGCGGAGAATTGTCGCTCCAGGAAAGCCGCGCCGGCTGGACTTGTTTCGAGCTTTGGATCAACTGGAACGTTTGATTTGGAACGCCAGGCAGCCAGCTTGTCGCAACCTTTCGGTTGATTCTGTGTCAGCTAGAGGATCTGTGGTTCACAACCACCCTTGACGGTAGGGACGCTGCCTAAACGCGTGCATTGTCCTCCGTGACAGCGTTGTTGAGCTCAACCAGGAATTCCGGCAGCGCGGACTCCACGCGATTCCAGTTGGGAATCAATGGCCAGAACATCGGGTCTTCGACGTGCGCCTTGGCTGCTTCCCGAATGCTGCGGCCAAACATCGCCACCGCTGTCTCCTCTTCGTGACGCGGAAAGGTCAGTCCGTTCATCACCGCATCCGTGCCGTAGGCTCGCAGGGTGTCCTCCGCCTGACGGGTGTAAGCGAATAGCAGAGTCTCAAACAATCCTTGGTCCAGCTTGATGCCCTCGCTCGCCATCCGCCGGAAAATGGAACGCATGATGTCCACGGCCATGCGATTCAGCCCCTTCTCCGAGTCGCGAACCGAGAGCTCCTGATGTTTGTGGTCGTAATTGTCGCACAATTCCGCCTGGCAGATGGCGCGCGGCGCGGAATTGCGGAACACTTCGGCCAGCATCCCGACCTCCAGCCCCCAGTCGTAGGGAATGCGATTGCGGCGCACGAGGTCAATATCCATGGAAACTTCACCCGACAGCGGATACCGAAACGTGTCGAGATAAACCAGGAACGGATGCGGCCCGATGATGCTCTTGAGGGCGCGCAGAAGCGGCGTGACGAACAAGCGCATCACGCGGCCATTGAGTTTGGTGGTGACGCGCGCGTAGTAGCCTTTGCAGAAGTCGAAACCGAACGCCGGGTGCGCCACGGGATAGCAGAGTCGCGCCAGCAACTCGCGGTTGTAGGTGATGATGTCGCAGTCATGCACCGCCACCATGCGCGCCTGTTCACTGGCCAGCACGTAGCCGAAGCACAGCCAGACGTTGCGCCCCTTGCCACCCGGACCGGTTCCCAACTCCGCTTCTTCGAGTTGCTTGAGCAACTTCTGCATCCGTGGGCCGTCGTTCCAAAGCAGCACCGGCTTCTGAGGAAGTTGCGCGAAAAATCGCTGCGCCTTGCGCCATTCCTTGGCGGTCGCACCGTCAATGCCCACGACAATCTGCTTGAGGTAGCGGATGGGTTTCAACTCGCGCATGATGCCGCGCAAGGCGGGAGTGCCGAGTTCCCGGATGTGACACGGCAGGACGAGTGCGATGGGGGTTTCCTTGGCGAATTCCGCCAAGTCGCGCTCCAGACGTGGCGTGTCGAGTTTACCGAGGCGGTGCAGTGTGGTGACAGCGCCGGTTTGAAAAAAGTCAGGCATACGTTTTGGCGGTCACTTGACCGGGTTACTTTCGTTCGAGGCGAAAGCCTGGAACGAATTCGGTTGTGGATGGCGGCCCGACCATCCGGTGTGCCTCCAGGAGACATTCTCCCAGACCCTTTGCTGTTAGTTCAACAGCCTAGCCACCGGCAACTGCGCCACGCAAGTCGCAGTTGAAATACTCCCGCGCTCCGGACACAAACAATTGACCCTTCAGCGGCGTTGGCGACACTAATACATTTGTGAGACTTGTCATCGTCCACTACCACCTTCGCCCCGGCGGCATCCGGCGCATCATCGAACTCGCCACGCCGCATCTGGTCCGCGAAGCGCCGCGTCCCATCACGCGCGTCGTGCTCGCGACGGGCGAAGTCGCTGACCGTCAGTGGCAGGTTCACTTCGCACAACAACTGTGCGGCGTGCCAGTCCAGGTGATGGTTCAACCGACGTTCAACTACCTTTCCGAACAGTCCGGTTCGCCTGAACGCATCACGACCCGCCTCCGTCTCGCGCTGGAGAAACTGTTTGCGGATTCTGAGGCTGAAGACTGCCTGGTCTGGGCGCACAACCTGGGTGTCGGCCGCAACCTGATTCTCTCGCGCGAACTCACCGCCGCGTGCGCCGCGCGTGATGTCCCGCTGGTCAGCCATCATCACGACTGGTGGTTCGACAATCGCTGGGCGCGCTGGCCCGAAATGCGCCGCTTCGGCTTTCGCACCTTGGCTGCAGCAGCGCAGGCCGTATTCCCGCAACAGCACAACGTGCTTCATGCGGCCATCAATCACGCCGATGCCACCCTTCTCTCGCATCATTTTGGAAAACGCGCGCTCTGGCTTCCCAACTTGACCGAACCCGCACCGGCAACGCCCGTTGCCCGCGTTCGCGCTGCTCGCCGCTGGCTGCAAAACCAACTGCCACATGATGGCGCTCCTGTCTGGTTGCTCCCGTGCCGCACGCTCCGCCGCAAGAACATCGCCGAGGCGTTGTTGCTGACACGCTGGCTGCGGCCGGAAGCGTGGCTGGTCGTCACCGGGGCAGCGAGTTCGGCAGAGGAGCAACCCTATTTTCGCGCCCTGGAACAAGCAGCGCACAAACATCACTGGCCCTTGCGGCTCGGCGTGCTGGGCGGAAACGAATCCCGCAAACCCAGCGTCCCAGAGTTGCTGGCCGTGAGTGAAGCCGTGTTGCTCACCTCGATTCAGGAAGGTTTTGGCCTGCCCTATTTGGAAGCCGCCGCTGCGCAACGACCGCTAATCGCCCGCCGCCTGCCGAACATCGCGCCCGATCTCGACCAGTTCGGATTTCGCTTCCTCCAGAACTACGACGAAATTTTGATTGCCCCTGAGTTGTTTGATTGGTCAGCCGAACGCGCGCGCCAGCATAGACTATTCAACGAATGGCGTGCCACCCTGCCTGCCTTTGCCCGCAGCCGCGCCTTGCAACCGCCGATTCTTGCGGCCAAACGCCCGTGCGCCGTTCCCTTCAGCCGCCTCACACTCGCGGCTCAACTCGAAGTGCTGGCGCATCCCGCCCGCACGACCTGGACAGCCTGCGAACCGTTGAACCCGTTTCTGAATACGTGGCAAAAACGGGCGTCCGCCGCAAAACTTCGCGTGACCTCGTGGCCGCGCACCGCCAAAGCCTGGCTGGGGGGCGAAGCCTACGCGCAAAGATTCTTCGGTGCGCTGGCATCGACTGCCAATACACGCCGCAAAGTTTTCTCACCGGTGAATGTCCAATCGGATTTCATCGCGCGCAAATTCGACGCTCGCAATCTTTATCCGCTACTATGGAGCAAAGACTCATGAACATCCGGGCGGCCATCTTCGACATCTACTCGACCATCCTGGAAGTCGGCCCGCCGCCGAGCAACGCCGATGCGCTCTGGCAACGCCTTTTTGATGAGACGCTCGGCACACCGCCGTCAGTCAGCCGGACAGAGTTTTCGCTACGCACCAGTCAGGTCGTCGCCCGCCTGCACGCGGACGCGCGGGCGCGCGGGATTCCGTGGCCGGAGATTCTTTGGCCCGCCGTGGTGTTGGAAGTGATTCCCAGCCTCGCCCGCTTGTCGGCGCCAAAGCTGGAAGACTTTCTCCTACGCCAGATGCAGATTGGCCGCACGCTGCGATTGGCTGACGGCGCGACGGACTGTTTGCGCCAGTTGAACGACAACGGAATCCTGCTGGGTATCGCCTCGAATTCGCAAGCCTACACCCTGCGCGAACTCGATGCGGCGCTCCAGGGCACGGGACTGAATCTTTCCGGCTTCGACCGCGACGTTCGTTTCTGGTCGTTTGAAAACGGTTTCAGCAAACCCGATCCGCACGTATTCCGCATCCTCACCGCGCGGCTTGGAGCCCGTGGCATCAACCCCGCTGACACCCTCATGGTCGGAGACCGTCTCGACAACGACATTGAGCCGGCTCGCGCGCACGACTGGCTGACGTGGCATCTCGCTTCAAAAAAGGAAACCGGGCAATCCGGCAACTGGCGCGAACTACTCGCGTGGCTGGTGCAAAGAAGCTGAACCGGCCACGCCAACATCCCCCGTTCACTCCACCACCACAATTGCCAGCGGAGGTATCCCTTGCGCAGCAAGCCAGTTCACTTCGTAAGGCCGCAGCGTCACGCGAATTGATCCATTCGCACCGACGGGATATGGCCTTTGGCTCAACATCTCGGTCCAGACCGCTGCCGAAGCGGCCTCGGTCGTGGAGATATCCACGGTCACGCGTGTGTTGGTGGCGTTGTGTAGGCACAGCACCCAATCAGGTCCCGTGGCGGCGGTGCGCAGCACTGCAAACACGCGCTTGTCTCCCTCGAAAATTCTCTGCTCCGCGTGCGGATTGAACGCGGCATGACTCCGCCGCGCTTTGAGCAAAACCCGGTAGCGTCCGAAGACTCTGCCACGCAGCGAATCTTTTTCAGCCAAGTCTGCTTCCAGATCCGCCCGCGGTAGCTTCTGCCGGTTGACGCGGCGGTTGATGCCGCTTTGCAGCGCGGCTTCACGGTCATTGCGTGAGCCGAAGAGCGAATGGAAGTAAATCCCCGGGACGCCCGCGACCGCCAGCATGATGGCTTGCGCGACCATGAAACGGTTCACCTGCGTTTCCAACGAATCGCCCGCCGCCGGATCATTCACGGCGTCGAAAAAAACAATGTTCATCTCGTAGGGACTTTTCATGCCGTCGGCGTTGTGCTTGTAGTTAATGAAGCCGCCGTGCGCTTCACAGCGTTCGACGAGGAAATCAATCTCCGCCGCCGGCAGGATGCCCCGCGCCGGGTTTATCCCAATACCGTCATGCGAGGCGAGGAAGTTGAAGAACGTGGTGTGCTCCGACGGCGCGTGCAGCGTGGCGGCCCAGCGCGTGAGGTGCGAGGCGTCGCCGCGCAGGAGCGCGTGCAACACGAGCGGTGGCAGGGCGAAGTTATAGACGAGCTGCGCCTCATTCGTGCCGTCGCCGAAATACGAGAGGTTGTCCACGTGCGGCACGTTCGTCTCGGTGATAAGCTGGACGTGCGGCGCGACTTCGTCCAGCACGGCGCGCATGAGTTGAATGACGGCGTGCGTCTGCGGCAGGTGAATGCAGGCTGTGCCGATTTCCTTCCAGAGATACGCGATGGCATCGAGCCGGATGAACCGCGCGCCATGCGCCACATAGCACAGCAGTGCTTCCAACAGCGCCAGCAGCACGCGAGGATTCTTGACGTTCACGTCAACCTGATCCGCGCTGAAGGTGGTCCAGACCCGTTCCGGCCCGCGCGCGGTTGGGAATTCAGTCAAGAGCGGCAGTGCGCGCGGGCGGACAACTTGCGAGAGATCGGGATCGCCCTGAACCGTGACGAAGAAATCACGAAACTCCGGTTCGTCGCGGAGGAAGCGTTGAAACCAGTCTCCCTGCGCCGACAGGTGGTTGAACACCGCGTCGAACATCAGATCGAAGCGCGCACGGAAAGCGGTCAGGTCGTCCCAAGTTCCGTATTCCGCCGCGACGGCGAAGTAATCCCTCACCGAAAAGCCGTCATCGGATGACCATGGATAAAACGGCAGGAGATGGACGCCGCTGACAACGTCCGCGAGCCTGCACTCACAGAATGCCACCAGCGTTCGGAGCGGCGCGCCCCCCGGCTCGCAGACCTGGTCGGCGTAGGTGATGAGCATCGCGTCGCGCTCGGAAAGCGCGCCAGCTTTCGGATACAGGCTGGTGTTTGCAGCATGGCGGGCGAGTAACTCGGCGATTCTCCGCCCGGTGTCCGCGCCAACCGTCTCGCCGTAAAGTGATCCCAGCAGATTGGCGATTCGCGCTGCGGGAGATGCGTTGACTGCCGATGGTTTCATTGACCGCAGCTTAACCGCCATCATGGTGCTGAAAAGTCTGGAAACTCCTGCCCGCGTGCGTTGCCAAGCATTGTTCCCCTCGCTATGCTATGCGCTCACTGAAGCAAAGCACGTGAACCACATCGAAATCATCCTCTGGCGGCGGCGGCTCATGGCTGTGCCGGACTTGGGCCGCAAGGTCGGCCCGGCCCGGTCTTGCCGGGAAACGTAAACACCCCATGAGCACCAGCATTCTCACCACGGGCGCACCCAAGCGCGTCGGTTTCATCTCGACCCGTTTTCACGGCACGGACGGCGTCACGCTCGAAGCCAAGAAGTGGGCGCACATCCTCAACGGCATGGGGCACGAGTCATTCTGGATGGCCGGATTGCTGGATACACCACCGACCCTCAGCCACCACGCTCCGCTCGCTTACTTCAACCATCCGCAAGTCGCTGTGCTCCAGGCCAAGTTGTTTGGCGTCACCACCCGCTCGCGCACCGTGACGGACGAAATTCACGCGATCAGGAATTCCTTGAAGGACGAACTCTATCGCTTCATCGAAAAGTTCCGCCTCGAAGTGCTCATCCCGCAGAACGTCCTGGCAATCCCCATGCACATCCCGCTGGGACTGGCGATGACGGAAGTGATCGCGGAGACCGGGTTGCCGACCATCGCGCATCATCACGATTTCGCGTGGGAACGCGAGCGCTTCGTCGTCAGCGCGGTGAATGACTATCTGCGCGCCGCCTTTCCAGGAGCGTTGCCCGGCGTGGAGCACGTCGTCATCAATTCGATGGCGCAAAAGGAACTCGCCCGCCGTTGCAGCCGCTCGGCGGCGATCATTCCCAACGTGCTCGACTACGAAACGCCCGCGCCGGGCATGGATGATTACAACTGCGATCTGCGCCGGGATCTTGCGCTGGCCGACACCGACTGGTTGATCCTGCAACCCACCCGAGTTGTAGCGCGCAAGGGCATTGAGCACGCCATTGAGCTGGTGCGCCGCCTGAACGATCCGCGCGCCAAGTTGGTGATTTCCCATCCCGCCGGCGATGAGGGCAACGATTACATCCAACTCATGCGCGACCGCATCGAGGACGCGAAGATAGACGTGCGCTTTATCGCGGAGCGCGTCGGGGAGTATCGCGGCACGACCGCCGACGGCAAAAAAATTTACACGCTGTTCGACGTGTATCCGCACGCCGATCTGGTGACGTATCCCAGCCACTACGAGGGATTCGGCAATGCGTTTCTGGAAGCCATCTACTTCCGCAAGCCCGTCTTCGTGAACACCTACGCGGTTTATGCACGGGACATTGATCCCTTGGGCTTCAAAACGATTGAGATGTCGCAACTGGTCACGCGCGAAGTCGTGGACCAGACCCGCGAAGTGCTGACCAACGCCGCGTTGCGCGAGGAATGGGCCAAAACGAATTACGACCTGGGCTTGAAATACTTTTCCTACTCCGTCGCCCGCCGCAAACTGGCCGCGCGGTTCGCCAACCTGTTCGGCGAAGGTGTGTAACGGGGATGACACCAACCACATCCTGCTTCTGCTCCACGACTGATCGGGCCATCGGCCTCGCCGTTGTAACCTTTCCGCTCGCGGCGGCTCAGTCATCAGCAGACGTTGCACAACCACGAATCCAAACCATGGCAAAACGAACCAAGTCCAAAATGGAGGCGGCAGTCAACCCGGTGCTGGTGCATTTCGAGTTTATCCATCCAACGGCCCAGCGCGTCTGCATCGCCGGCACGTTCAATGAGTGGCATTGCTCGGCGATGCCGATGATTGCGCTTGGCGAAGGAGCTTCTGCTCCGGCCAGGCAGGTATGAATACCGGTTCGTTGCGGACGGCGACTGGGTCACCGACCCAAACTCGAAGGAAACGGCGGCGAATCCTTTCGGCAGTCACAACACCATCCTGCGAGTGCCGCCGGCGGCCTGAGTCAAGGCAGCCATCCTGCGCGCGAATGATTATTCATCCCGTGCTTGGCGGAATCGGAATGTCACCGGTCAACTGAAAGAATGAATCTCATGCGAAAGAATTGGAAATGGCTGGCGGTGCTGGTCGTCGCGGTCGCGGTCGTGCTGCGTTTCAAATTCGCGGCCGCGCCGGTCGTGACCAACGTTGTGCAAAAGACAAACGTCTTCGCGGAGGTCATGGGCACGGGCACATTGGAGGCGCGCATTAAAACCACCCTCAGCCCGCGCATTCAGGAGCGGCTCGCCGAGGTGCTCGTGGACCAGGGGGATTCCGTGAAAGCCGGGCAGTTGCTCGCGCGACTGGATGAGGGTGAACTCAAACGACAGGTGGAAGTTTCTGAAGCGGCGCTCGCCAGTGCGAAGGCAACCGCCAACCGCGTGCGGGTGGACGAGACTCGCGCCGAAGCCGTGGACCAGCAGGCGCGGCAGGATCACAAGCGGATTTCCGATCTGGTCAGCACCAAGGTTAGTTCGCAATCGGAGATGGACAAAGCCATTGAACAATTGCACATCGCCGAATCCGACCTGCAACGCGCCCGCGCGGCCACCGTGGAGGCTCGGCAACAAATCATTACGTCCGAGAAGAACCTCGCCTATCAACAGGAGCGTTTGAGCTTCACGCAGATTCTCAGCCCGTATGACGGACTCGTTACGCGTCGCGACCGCGATGCCGGTGGGGTGGTCGTTCCCGGGAGTTCGCTCCTCCAGATCATCTCCACGAATGAGATTTGGGTTTCCGCGTGGGTGGATGAAATCGCGTCCACCGGTCTGGCCACGGGCCAGATCGCACGGGTCGTCTTCCGCTCTGAACCGGGAAGAAACTATCCCGGTGAAGTCGCGCGGCTGGGTCGTGAGACTGACCGCGAGACTCGTGAATTCCTCGTGGATGTCCGAGTGAAGGAATTACCTTCCAACTGGACCATCGGCCAGCGGGCGGAAGTGTTCATCGAGACCGGACGCAAGTCAGACGCGCTCGCAGTGCCGCAGCGCTTTCTCCAGTGGCGCGCTGGTAAACCCGGCGTGTTTGTGGCGCAAGGCGGCAATGCCGTGTGGCGCGACGTGACGCTCGGCTTGCGTGGACGTGACACCGTTGAAATCACAAAAGGTTTGGCCGTGGGCGACAAAGTCGTTGTTCCAGCGGACGCCAAGCAATCACCGCTCGCCACCGGTCAACGTGTCACCGCAAAATGAATCTCGCGGCCAAGGACATTCGACACAACTTAGGGCGGTTCGCGTTGACGACTGTCGGCATCGGCCTGCTGCTGATGATCGTGATGGGCATGGGCGGGATTTATCGCGGCCTGATCCGCGAGGCGACGCTGCTGATGGACAACATCGGGGCGGACCTTTGGGTCGTGCAAGGCAGCACGCGAGGTCCGTTTGCCGAAATCTCCCGCGTCCCCGCCAATCTCGAAGACCGTGCTCGCGCTGTGCCGGGTGTCGCGAACGCGCGGCGGTTTGTGTCGCACACCATTCAACGCGAGTTTCGCGGTCGCCCGCTGCGCGTCGTCGTGCAAGGACTGTCGTGGCCGGAGGATCGAGGCGGCTGGATTCCGCTCGTGGCGGGACGTCCACTGCGCCAGGCACACTATGAGATGATTGCCGACCGCTCGCTTGGATTGCCGCTGGGTGAAAAGGTGAAGCTCGGCAAGGACACTTACGAAGTCGTCGGTCTGACACGCGGGATGGTGGGGACGGGCGGAGACGGCTTGTGCTTCTTTACAGTGAGCGACGCGGAGGCCATTCAATCCGACGTGCCCGGTGAAGCCACACGACTCGAACGGCAGGCTCGTCGCGCGCGAGCCGAGGGGCAGGACATCGGGCGCGTGCAACCTTTGCTTCTCGATCGCGCGATTGGCCCAGCCAGCGGCATCCCAGCCCTTGCGCCGCCGCAAGTCAGTGCTGTCATGCTCACGATTCAGCCCGGCATGGATGCGGTAAAAGTGGCCGAGACAATTTCGACCTGGCCGGATGTCACGGTTTATTCCCGACAGCAACAGGTGGACCTGCTGCTCTCCGGCATGGTGGACAAGGCCAAACGGCAACTCGGCTTGTTCCGCGTGCTGCTCATCATCATCTCCACCATCATCATGGCGTTGATCATCTACACGCTCACGTTGGACAAGATTCACGACATCGCGATGCTCAAGTTGATGGGCGCTCGCAACCGCGTCATCATCGGGTTGATTCTCCAGCAAGCGTTGCTCATCGGTGCGCTTGGTTATGGACTGGCGTATTGGCTCGGCACGTTCGCCTTCCCGAAATTTCCGCGACTCGTCGTGATCGAAACGCCCGACTTGCTGCAACTTGCCGCCATCGTGCTGGGTATCTCCGTGCTCGCGAGTCTCATTGGCATCGGCAAAGCCATGCGCGTCGAACCGAACAAGGTGTTGTCGTGAGGCGGAACGCAGCGAAGCTGTCGCGTAGCCCAGGTTTCCAAACCTGCTGCATCGCCGATTTCGAAATCGGCAGGGCGTCGGGCTGTTCGAGCGCGTCAGGTAACTGGATGATTCGCAGGTTTGGAAACTTGCGATACAGCAGACTTGGAAGTCTGCGCTACTCCATAAAATGATCGCGACCGCAAACAACTCACCTGTCGTCGAAGCCATCGGCCTGACGAAGATTTACGGCTCAGGCAACACCGAGGTCGTGGCCATGAAAGACGCTTCGATGCAACTGGCACGCGGCGAAGTGGTGGCTCTCCTCGGTCCGAGCGGTGCGGGCAAATCCACGTTCCTCACCGCGATTGGCCTGATCAATCCGCCCACATCAGGACGCATCGTCATCGGCGGAGAAGCTGTGATGGACGGGAACCGCGCGTTGGTAGATGTGCGCGCCTTTCGCCGCCAGCATCTTGGATTCGTTTTCCAAAAGGCGAACCTGATTCCATTCCTCAATGCCGTGGAGAATGTTGCCATCGCCATGGAAATCAACGACGTCTCCCCGCGCGAGGCCCGCAAACGCGCGATGGAATTGCTCGAGTATCTGGGCGTGGCCGATCGCGCCAACAACTTGCCGGACGCGCTCTCCGGTGGTCAGCAACAGCGGGTGGCCGTGGCCCGCGCGCTGGCAAACCAGCCAAGCCTCATTCTCGCCGACGAACCCACCGCCGCGCTCGACAGTCATCGCGGCCGGCAGGTGATGGAATTGTTTCGCAAAGTTGCCCACGAGCGCGGCTCAGCCGTAATCGTGGTGACGCACGACCAGCGTTCACTCGATGTCTTCGACCGGACTTACGCAATGGAGGACGGATTGCTTCGTAAGGCTTGAGGTGGAATTGCCATCCTCGGGTTTATGTAACTTTTCGCCCCGACGTGGCTCGATAGTGCGGAAGAATTTATGAACGAACCAAACTGTACCTCAGAGAACTACGACCGCGCCGAAGCCAGGGCGCGCTGGAATCCGTATCTGGTCGGCATCGGAATCGGCGTGTTGAGCTGGTTTGCCTTCGGTCTCGTGAACCAACCGCTCGGCATTTCCACGGCGCTTTCCTCCGCTTCAAGTATTTGCGCGTTGCCGGTCATTGGCAGCGAGGGTGTGGCGCAGAATGCTTATTGGGCCAAGACGCCGTTCAAATGGGACGGCGGCATGTTGTTCCTTGTCGGCACGTTCCTGGGCAGTCTGTTCAGTGTGTTGGTCAGCCGCACTTTTCGGCTGGAGAAAGTCCCCGCCACGTGGGGGCAGCAATTCGGCGGCTCGACGGCGAAACGCTTCGTGGCGGCTTTCCTCGGTGGCGTCATCATCATGTTCGGTGCGCGCATGGCCGGCGGTTGCACGAGCGGACACGGCATCAGCGGTTCACTTCAATTGGCCCTCAGCAGTTGGACTTTCTTCCTGACGATGTTCGTCTTCGGAATCCTGACCGCGCTGGTCCTCTTCCGTAAACGTGCAAGCGCATCCAAGTAAACCCACTTTGCCTGAATTATGAATTTTCCTGTCTCTGCTGAAACCGCCCGCTGGCTCGCCATTCCGATGGGCATCATCTTCGGCGTGCTGCTGCATCGCGGCGGCGTGGCCAACTACAACGTGATCGTGAACCAGTTTCGGTTCAAAGATTTCACCGTCCTCAAAATCATGTTCACCGCGGTCATCGTCGGCGGCATCGGCGTGCTGCTGCTGAAGGATGCGGGCCATGCCCAATACCACATCAAGCCTGCGAACATGCTTGGCGTGTCGCTGGGCGCGGCGCTGTTTGGGGTCGGCATGGTGCTCTACGGTTATTGTCCGGGGACGGGTGTCGCGGCCATGGCGACGGGAAGTCTCCACGCGCTGATTGGTTTCGTCGGGATGCTGTTCGGCGGCGTCCTTTATGCGCTGAGTTTTTCCTGGGTGGAAGCGAACATTCAAAAAGTTGCCGCGTTGGGCAAGGTTCGACTACCGGACGTGACCGGCGTGCCGGACTGGGGCTGGTTTGTAATTCTTTCTGCCATTGCAGCCGTGGTTTTCTGGCTGATTGAAACCCGCTTTAAGCGCCCAACCCCGGCGGAGGCCTCCGCCCGCAAAAGCTAATTGCCGTTGTCATGCGTTCGGGTGGGCGTGCCCCCACCCGAACGATGCCTGCGGGCCTTTGCTATTTTTGCACCGGGCTGTTTACCGGGCAGTTGCCTGTTCCAGCGCGCGGACCGGTGCCATCACAAGCTCCCCGGCGCATTCCTTTGCCTTGGCCCTTGCCCTGACCTTGGCCTTTACATTCGCCGGCGGCCCGCGGCCCGCCATTCGGGCAGACGCCGCCGTTCTTTTCCAGACAGGCGGCCTGACGGGCAGCGCGTTCTTCCTGGGATTGCGGTGGGCCACCGTAACCTTTGCCATTGCCGCCCCGGCCCGGTCCGTTTTGCGCGAGCAGCGTGGAGGCTGTGCCGCTCATCACCAATCCCGCCACGATCAATCCCGCGAGTGTTTTGTTTTTCATAACTGTTCTTTCGTTTAACTGCTGTTCTCTTCGACTGTCGGACGCATCCAATGCGCCCTCTTCAACAGAACAGACCATCTTTGGTTAAACACGACTGCCGTGCGCGGATTACAGTTTGTTTATCTTTGAAAAGGGCGACGTGGGAGTGGCGGAATCCAGCCCGAACGTTTCATAGCCATTACGACGCAGACCAGCGAATCGCGCGTAGCGCAGGTTTCCCAACCTGCTGTATCGCCGATTTCCCAATCGGCAGCGCATCGAAACGTCAAGACCTCCCGCAGGTTTGGAAACCTGCGATACAGCAGACTTGGAAGTCTGCGCTGCGGTGGAGCTATGAGATATGCCGACATGCGCGGTGGGTGTTTGTAACTTTATTGATGAACGCGGCTCAATTACCTCGGAATGAACAGCAAACGTTTGGTGATTGTGGGTGGCGTGGCCGGAGGTGCGAGTGCGGCGGCCCGGGCAAGGCGGCTCTGTGAGCAGTGCGAGATCGTCGTCTTTGAACGCGGACCGCACGTTTCCTTCGCCAACTGTGGACTGCCGTATTTTGTCGGCGGCGAGATCGTCGCGCAGGATTCTTTGCTGCTGCAAACGCCCGATACTCTTCGCGCCCGGTTCAATCTCGACGTGCGGGTGAACACTGAAGTCGTGTCCATTGATCGCGCTGCGAAGTTGGTCAAGGTGCGCGAACTCGCCACCGGGCGTGAATATGATCAGCCCTACGATGCACTCGTCTTGTCCACCGGCGCGTCGCCGCTCAAGCCGCCGATTCCGGGCATTGATCGTCCGGGCCATTTCACCGTGCGCAACATTCCGGACGTGGAACGAATCATGGCGTGGATCAAAGATTGCAAAGCCTGTCGCGCAGTTGTTGTGGGTGGCGGATATATCGGCCTCGAAATGGCCGAGCAACTCAAGCGACGCGGGTTGGGTGTGACCGTCGTGGAAGCGATGCCGCAGGTGATGACGCCGCTCGACCCCGAGATGGCGGCGTGGCTGCACGGCGAATTGAAGGCCAACGGAGTGGTGTTGCATCTGGGTGATTCCGTGGCCGCGTTCGAAGCGCCGCAACCAGGCGAAAATGCCCGCGCCTCCGTCGTCGTGCTCAAGAGCGGCAAGCGCATCGAAGCCGATACCGTCGTGCTTGGCTTGGGGGTGCGTCCGGAAACTTCACTCGCAAAAAGTGCCGGACTCGAACTCGGCACGCTCGGAGGCGTTCGCGTGAATGAGCACATGCAAACGGCCGACCCAACCATTTACGCCGTGGGCGATGCGGTGGAAGTGCGCGACCGCGTCACCGGGGCGTGGGGGATCATCCCGCTGGCCGGTCCGGCAAATCGTCAGGGCCGGATTGCGGCGGACAACATCTTCGGACGATCAACGAGTTATGAAGGCACGTGGGGCACGGCGATTCTACGGTTATTTAATCTCACCGCTGGCTGCACGGGCGCGAATGAGAAATCTCTGCGCAAAGCCAACATTCCATTTCAAGCGCTGCATCTGCATCCGGGTTCGCACGCGGGCTACTATCCTGGCGCTGAACCCATCGCGATGAAGATTCTTTTCGCTCCCGACACTGGCAAACTGCTCGGCGCACAGGCCGTGGGCGCGGAAGGGGTGGACAAACGGATTGATGTTTTCGCGACCGCACTGAAAGCAGGGATGACGGTCAATGATCTCGCCGAACTTGAACTCGCCTATGCGCCCCCGTTCGGTTCGGCCAAAGACCCGGTGAATCTCGCCGGCATGGCCGCGCAAAACGTGCTGGCCGGCGACGTGCAACTGGCACAGTGGAGCGAAGTCGCTTCACTTGATCCAAAGCAGACCGTGTTGCTGGACGTTCGCCGCGACGACGAGCGCGCGAAGGGTTTCATCCCCGGCTCAATTCACATCCCGCTCGACGAAGTTCGCGCCCGCATGAACGAACTGCCGCGCGACCGTGAAATCATCGTGCATTGTCAAAGCGGGCAGCGCTCCTACTTCGCCTGCCGGATTCTGTCGCAGCACGGTTTCCGCGTGCGCAATCTGACCGGATCATTCCGCACCTGGAAGACAGCCACGGCCCGCAATGGTGGTTAGTGCCAAAGAATTTATGAACTGGACCATCCTGATAATCGCTGCAGTCGTAGTTGTCGCGGTATTCGCGCTGAAGCGCATGTCGTTTGTCTCGGCGGAGATTGCGCGCAAGCTTTTGCAGCAAGGTGCGCTGGTGGTGGATGTTCGCGGTCCGGGCGAGTTCCAATCCGGGCACTTGCCCGGCGCGGTGAATATCCCCCTGGGCGAACTGCGCGAAAGTCTTCCGCGCCGCGTACCGGACAAGAACAAGATTCTGCTGCTGCATTGCTTGAGCGGCACGCGAAGCGGCATCGCGAAACGCCAATTGCGGGGGATGGGCTACCAGCAGGTCTTTAATCTCGGCTCTTACGGTCGGGCGAAACAAATTGTTTCCGGCAAGTGAAGCTGCATCGCGGTTCGCTGCCGTCGCTTGACAGCACCACGCCGAAAGCATTTCATGAATGTGCAGTAATGAAGTCGCGCCTGTTCAAAGCCATTGGCCTGACCGCCAGTTTCCTTGCCCTGTTTTGCATGTTGGGCGGACACTGGCTGACGCTTCAGTCGGTGGCCTGGGCGCGGAT
>JBBRBM010000100.1:0-21529 GCA_038205745.1 Verrucomicrobiota bacterium
CGAACGCTGAAGGCATGGCCGCAGTCAGTGCGCTGGTGCGAAGCGGGAAGGCGCAAATCGGCCTCGGGCTCGATGGCGATGCTGACCGGTTTGGCATCGTGGACAAAGATGGCACCTGGCTGACGCCGAATCAGATCCTCGCCCTGGCATTGTATCACCTTAAGAAGAACCGCAAGTGGACCGGAGCGGTCGTGCGCACGGTGCCGACGAGTCATCAGGTCGATGAAGTGGCGAAAATGCTAAACGTGAAAGTTCACGAAACGCCAGTGGGTTTCAAATACATCGGCGCGTTGATGGAGTCGGAGCCGATCATCGTGGGCGGCGAAGAATCCGGCGGCTTGAGCGTGAAAGGTCACGTGCCGGAGAAGGATGGAATTCTCGCGTGCCTCTTGATGGCGGAACTTGTGGCGACCGAGCGCAAATCTCTCGGTCAAATTCTGCGCGAACTGGAAAAGGTGACCGGAGCTTTTTACACCGATCGGATCAACGTTTCGATCCCGCCGGAGAGGAAGGAGGCGTTGCTGAAGAAACTGGCGGCGGGTTTGGACCGCATTGGATCATTCGCCGTCGAGAAGTTCATCACGACGGACGGCTACAAGTTTCTGCTGCCCAAAGGCGAATGGGTCGCGTTCCGCGCCAGCGGTACCGAGCCATTGATCCGCTGCTACATCGAGGCGAAAACGCCGGCGAGTTTGAATCGTCTGCGCAAAGACTGCCGCACGCTGCTCGCGAGTTGAGGCGACACGATGCTCGTCCTCGGCATCATGTCCGGCACGAGTATCGACGCCGTGGATTACGCCCTGTGTGAAGTGTCGCGCACTTCGGTGCGACTCGTGAAACTGTGGAGTCGTGAGTTTCCAAAACCACTGCGTTCGCGGTTGCACGCGGCTGCGGCCAACGAGTGCTTCGCGTATGAACTCGCGCAATTGCACCACGATCTCGGCCGCCTTTACGCCACTCAGGCGAAGCGGCTGAAGTCCCGCGCCGAACTGGTCGGGCTTCACGGTCAAACAGTGTTTCACAATCCCGATCGTAAGGCGCCCGCCACGCTCCAGATCGGCGAACCGGCGTACCTCGCCGAGGCGTTGCGGATCCCAGTGGTGAGTAATTTCCGTTCGGGAGACATCGCCGCGGGCGGGCAGGGCGCGCCGCTCGCCACGCTGTTTCACAGAGTTGTTTTCGCCCGGCGCGGTCAGCACGTGTGCGTCAATAATCTTGGTGGCATTAGCAACGTCACCTCGCTCGACTGGCGGGACAGGAATGCGAGCGAACCGCGGACGATCGCATTCGATACCGGTCCGGGGAATGTGTTGATCGACCTGGCGATGCGCGAGTTCACGCGTGGCCGCCTTGCGTTTGATCCCGACGGAGCGTGGGCGCGGCGTGGAAAGGTGAGCGACCAATGTGTGAAACATTTGCTCACGCATCCGTACTTCCGAAAGCCAGCGCCGAAAAGCACTGGCAGGGAACTGTTTGGCGAGACGTTTTGGCGAAAGGAAAGCGTCTTTCTGCAAAGAAGGAATTTAAGCCAGCACGATGTCATTTCGACGCTGACCGAATTCACCGCGCAGTCGATTGCGCTCAATTACAGGCTTCACCTCGCATCGTCGCCGGACGCGGTTTTTCTTTCCGGCGGCGGTGCGCGCAATCCCGAGTTGGTTGCTCGCATCGCTCGCGCGTTGCGAGAGAATTGTCCCGGCACCCGCGTTGCAACCATCGACGAGTTGGGTTGGCCGCCGAATGCTGTGGAGCCCGCTGCCTTCGCTCTCCTGGCGTTTTATCGATGGAAAAGTCTGCCAGGGAATCTTCCCGCCACGACGGGCGCGCGCCGGGCGGTGGTGCTTGGCTCGCTCACTTTTCATGGTGATGAGCAGCAATTAATCCGTCTCCGTGAGGAAAAACATTGAGAAAAAAGAAAGAGCTGAAGTATGTTGCGCGCAATCCAAACAGAAGAATGTCTCGAACAGCGTGCGTACGGCGAATTTGTGTCGATTTGGTGACGCGCGCGTTTTGGGCTACACAGAATTTATGAAGATGCGTCCATTGTCCTTGCTCACTGCCGGAGTGTTGCTGGTCTCAACCTTGGTTGGTGCAGCGTCCGAAGTGACCCTCATTCCTGGTGGCAAACCACTGATTCCAACCGGTTCGCCTGGCTGGAGTTATCGTCTCGGAACCAGCGAAGCATCCACGCCCATCGAGTTGTGGCGCACCAACAACTTTGTCATGGACGGCACATGGAGCCCGGCTTCATTGCCCATGGGATATGGCAGTGCGAACGATCCCAATGGTTACGAAGGCATTCTGGTTACGACGCTGCCGACGTCGACAGTTGGTAATTACCTTTCCGTATTCGTTCGCAAGACGTTCGTCGTGACAAACGTGGCGCGCTTCGCCGCCATCACGTTGGGATTGGCGGTGGACGACGGTTGCGTGGCGTGGATCAACGGCCGGGAAATGACGCCGCGGTTTCAATGCTGTGAAGCCGGGGATATTCCGAGCGCGAACCCGGCGATTCCGACGTTCGATGCCGATTCAACCACCACGGGCGAATCAGCTTATCAGACCAATACGATGGTCAATGGCGCGGGCGGGCCGCTGGTCGAGGGCACCAACGTGCTCTGCATTCAACTCTTCAATGGCAATCTCACCAGCAGCGATATCATTCTGGATGCGGAATTGAAGGCGACGATTGATGACAGCGCGCCGGTCATCACCAGCGTGATTCCAGATCGCGGCACGGCGGTTCGCACGCTGACCCAAGTGGAGGTTCTGTTCAGCAAGCCAGTGACTGGTGTGGATGCTGCGGACCTGCTCGTAAATGGGACGCCGGCGACGGGCATTACTTTTGGCGCTCCCAATCAGTTTGCCTTCAGCTTTCCACAGCCATCCACCACCGGCACGGTTACTTTTGCTTTTGCGTCGAATCACGGCATCGCGGATCAGGCGCCAGCTCCAAACGCATTCGCGGGAGACAACTGGACCGTCACACTGAATACGAACCTGGCGTTCATTGACGTGCGCATCAACGAATTCATGGCGGACAACGCGAACGGAATACGTGCCGAGGACGGGAGCCACCAGGATTGGATCGAGCTTTATAACGCTGGTTCGACCGCGGTGAACCTGGCTGGCTGGTTCCTCACGGATGACGCGATCAATCTCAACAAATGGCGATTCCCGACCGGCGTACAGATGAACCCTGGCGCTTATCTGATCGGCTGGGCTTCAGGCAATACAAACATTGGACCCCTGCATACAAACTTCAAGCTGGCGAAAAACGCCGGTAGCTATCTGGCCTTGGTGCTGCCGGACGGCACTAATGTGGTTTCTGCATTTGTCTCCTACCCGCAGCAGCAGACGGACGCGTCATATGGCCGCGATCGACTGGATCCTAACATCGTCGGCTTTTACGACGTCCCTTCACCTGGTGCGGCCAACCCCACCGGCGGCTCCCGGAGCGGGTTTGCGCCGGATGTCACTTTTTCGTTGTCGAGCAGAACGTTTGTCACTCCATTTAGTTTAACCCTCTCTACAACAGCGACCAATGCCGTCATTCGCTACGTCCTCATTACGACTGCTGCCGGAGCATCGGCTTCGGTGACGAATATACCGACCACGAATTCACCCATCTACACCGGCGCTATTCCCGTCAGCGTCACGACTGAAGTCCGGGCGCGGGCTTTTCAAACGGGCCTGTTTCCAGGAACGCCCAGGACCGAGAACTTTATTCAGATCAATAACGACGTGAAAAATTTCAGTTCGGATATCCCGGTCGTTATCGTACATGCGCTTGGGAATGGGTCCATTCCCCAAGTTTCTCCGAACCTATCCAGCATCTTCATGGCGTTCGACAATGACGGCCGGCGCAGTTCGGTGACGAATACGCCGCAAGCGGCCACCCGGATGGGCATGCATGTTCGCGGGTCGAGCACGCTCGGCCAAGCCAAGTCGAATCTGCGACTCGAATTCTGGGATGACTTCAACCAGGACATCGATCTGCCTTTGCTCGGCATGCCGGCGGAGTCGGACTGGGTGCTCTACGGAATCAACGGATTCGATCCGGGACTGATGCACAACGCCATTTATCAATGGCTGGGAAAACAGGTTGGCATTTTCAATATGCGGACCCGTTTCGTGGAGGTGTTCCGCAAAATAGACAGCGGACCAGTCACAACCAACGACTACTTCGGCCTCTACCTCCTCCTGGAAACCCCCAAGGTGGGTAAAGACCGCGTGGACATTGTGAAGCTCCAGGACCAGGACACTAATGCGACAGCGATCACTGGCGGTTACATTGTGAAAATCGACCGCAATGACACCGAGGCCAATTTTACTCCGCCTCAGATCGGGACTATCCGGCCAACCCCAGCCGTCATTAACTTCACCGATCCGGCCTTTCAGAAGACGGACACCGATCCGCGGCATCTCGCGCAGATCAACTATTTCAGGAACTACGTCCTCAACTTCCTGACGAACCTGAGCAGTGCCAGCTACACGAATCCGGTGACGGGCTATGCCCAGTACATTGACCCCGACCAATGGGTGAACCATCTCCTCGCCAACATCATTCCCTTCAATGTGGATGGTTATCGCCTCAGCGGCTTTATGTACAAAGACCGCCTCGGCCGGCTGGAGCAGGGGCCGATGTGGGACTGTGACCGCTGCATGGGTACCGGCGGCACCGCCACACCGCAGGGCGACAACCGGGCTTTCAGTCCGCGCTACTGGCGCCTGCCCGCCAACGACGTTGGCACGGACAACGGCACCGATTTCTTCGGGGTTTCCAACGTGGGCGTGAGCTGGTTCTCCCGGCTTTTCAGTGATCCCGATTTCTGGCAGCGCTTCATCGACCGGTACCAGATGACGCGGACCAATGAATACTCATCCAACTCGATCGTGACGAAGCTCGATGGCTTCTACAATGAGATCAAAGAAGCCCAGGTGCGCGAACAAAACCGCTGGGGTGGAACCTGGCAGGGTGTCCTTCAGAGCTTTACGTACCCGCGAGCGGGCGTTCAGACCGTCAACGGATACACCTTCGACTTTGGCCCGGCGGATAATCAAGGCCGCGGCCGCTTCACCAACGAGGTGAATTTCCAGAAGCGGTGGCTGCTCGACCGCCTGGATTTCATCGACACCAACTTCCTCAACATGCCGATCCTGAGCTCCGGCTCCGCTCTGGTTCCGAGCGGAACGAGTTTCACCGCGGCGCCTGCGGCGAAGGCGGGCAGCATCCTGCTCTACACGCTCGACGGCACCGACCCGCGCCTGCCCGGCGGCGCGGTGTCTCCGAGCGCCCGAACGAACATCGGCACCCTGACGTTTACCATCACGAACAACACTCGGTTCATTGCTCGCTCGTATAACACCAGCCACGCCAACATGACCAATAGCGGCACGGAGGTAGGCAAGCCCCTGATCAACAGTTTCTGGTCGGGACCGGCCGCGGCCACTTATTACACCGGCGTGCCGTCGTTGGCCATCACCGAGATCATGTTCCATCCGGAGGGACCTGCCGCGGGAGATACGAACGACAACGACAATTTCGAATATATCGAGTTGAAGAACCTCGGCGCGAACACGTTGAATCTCGTCGGCTTCCGGTTCACCAATGGCATCGACTTCACCTTCACGGCATCAAGCGGCGTGACGAGCCTCGCCCCCGGCGAGTACGTGCTCGTCGTGAAGAGTATTCAGGCATTCACGAATCGTTATGGCGCTGCGCTGCTCTCCCGTATTGCCGGTGAGTTCGCCGGCAACCTCGACAACAGCGGGGAGCGACTCACACTCGTTGGTCCCACCCTTGAGCCGGTGTTTGATTTCGAATACAGAGACTCGTGGTTTAAGCTGGCGGATGGCACCGGCTTCTCTCTCGTGAGTGCGAACGAGAACGCTCCATTCAGCAGTTACACCAACGCGGCAAGCTGGCGAATCAGCAGTCTGGAAAATGGTTCGCCGGGCGTGGTTGATCCTGCCCCGCTTTCCATTCCAATCGTGATTGTGAGCGAAGCGTTTACGCATTCCACACCGCTGCTGGATACCGTGGAGGTGCAGAATCTTACGTCCTCGAACATAGATATTGGGGGATGGTATCTGTCAGACGATTTCGGCAATCCGAAGAAGTATCAGATCGCGTCACCGACATTTGTATCATCGGGTGGTTTTATGCTGTTTAACGAAAGCCAGTTCAGTGGAGGATCCAATGGCTTCATCCTCAGCTCGGAAGGGGATAGCGTCTATCTCTTCTCTGCCAGCGGCGGGCTTTTGAGCGGCTATTATCACGGTTTTAGTTTTGGCGCGGCTGAGAACGGCGTGACCTTTATTCGTTACCTCACCAGCCAGACCAACGAAGAGTTTGTTGCATCAGCGACAAACTCCCTTGGCTTCACCAATTCGCTTCCGCGGGTTGGCCCTGTCGTGATTTCCGAGATTTCATATCATCCCCCGGAACGTCTGAATGCCGGCGTGGTTGAAGACAACTCGTTGGATGAATTCGTGGAGCTTCATAACATTAGCGCGACGTCCGTCCCGCTGTATCATACCAATTACCCCACCAATACGTGGAAGCTCACCAAGGGAACAGACTTTGTGTTTCCCACGAATATCACCATGCCGCCTAATGGTTATCTGCTGGTGGTGAATTTCGATCCGGCCACGAATCTGACCCAGTTGGCTGCTTTCAAGTCCAAATACAGCGTGCCGAACGGCACTCCTATTTATGGGCCCTATGGTGGTAAACTCGATAATTCGGAAGATGTGGTGAAACTGGTCCGCCCTGACGTGCCGAATCCGTCCACTCGTCTCGCGCCCTACATTCAGGTGGACCGTATTCATTACTACGATAATACCAATCAGTGGGTGGCAGCGGCTGATGGATTCGGTCCGTCGCTGCAACGTGTCGTGGAGGCGCGCTATGGCAATGATCCCACCAACTGGGCGGCCGGTTTTCCGACTCCCGGGCAGGCAAACGCGGGCGGAAATCCTCCGCAGATCACGCAGCAGCCGTCCAATGTGATCATGGTCGAGACCACGAGCACAAATCTGAGCCTGATTGCTACGGGTGCTCCGCCGCTCAGCTACCAGTGGCGTTTCAACGGCAGTGCGCTGCCGGGCGAAACCAATGCGGTCCTGAACATCGTCAACGCCAGTCCGGCAAATGGCGGCGCGTATGCAGTCGCTGTGTTTAATGGAGGCGGCGCCGTGGTCAGCATCACTGTGACGGTGAGCGTGGTAGCGCTGCCCAAGTTCACGTTGCAGCCGGCCAACCAAACCCCGGCTCCGGGATCAAATGTCACGGTCTCGGTGATGGCCTTTGGAACGGGACCCCTTTCGTACCAGTGGCGATTGAACGGGACGAACATCCTTGGCGCGACGAGCAGCAATCTCTTTCTTCCCAACGTGCAACTCAACGACGCGGGCATATACGACGTGACGGTGACGGATTTGGTCGGCACGACCTTGAGTCAATCGGCGACGGTGATTGTCTACGTGAAGCCGTTTGTCATTGTCCCTCCGGTTTCCGTGACCGTGCTCCAACGGCGCAATGTCAGCATGTCGGTCGTCGCAGGTCCGGTGCATCCGTTGCTGCCCCTCTCGTACCAGTGGTTGCTCACTGGAGGCGCCATTGGCACCCCGTCAAATGCGACTACTGCGACACTCACCATCCTGAATTGCCAGACGAATGGCCAGGTGCGTTTGAGGGTCAGCAATGTGGCCGGCACCACGAACCTGATCGGCATGAATGTCACCGTGTTGAAGGATTTTGACAACGACGGCATCGCAGATATCTGGGAAGTCCAGTACGGCATGAGCACGAACAATTCGGCCGACGCGTCGCTCGACTCCGACGGCGATGGCATGAACAACCGCGATGAATATTTGTCGGGAACCAACCCGACCAATGCATTGAGTGTTTTGACGCTGGACCTTACACCAACCAACAGTTCGGTCCTGCAGTTCACTGCCCAGTCGAACATCAGCTACATGATCCTGATGAAAACCAACCTGAACTCCGACTGGAACAACGTGAGCAATGTTGCCCCGCAAAATGCGCCGCGATCGATTCGGTTCCCGGACGGTTCAACCAACTCGCAGCGGTATTACCGCGTGCTCGTACCCTAGGAGACACCATGGCGGCATCCACCATCACCAAGCAGCACATTGTCACGGAAGTGAGCGCGCGAACCGGGCTCCCGCAACAGCGCGTCATGGATGTCGTCCAGCAGACCTTCGACTGCATGTCCGACCTGCTCGCACAAGGAAACCGGATCGAGATCCGGAACTTCGGTGTGTTTGACGTGAAGGTGAAGCGGGCGCGCATGGGCCGGGTTCTTGCGACGATGCAGCCGATCGAAATTCCGGCACGTGCGGTCGTGCGATTCAAGCCGGGCAAGGAGATGCGGCAGATCGTGGCGGAGAAGGCGACTGCCATCCTTTCCGCCGTTCCGCCGCCGGCTCAGCCGCCCGCACCGTTACTCTGAGCTAATCCGAGGCCGGCACCGATCAACGTGCCGGCCTCGGTGAGTCGCGCCGCGGAAACAACGCTGCGGGCTCGTTGATGACGTGTCCCTGTTTAATCCCGCCCCACTGTGCCTCCTGGAATTCCGTTGGCGGCGCGCCGAGGGCGAGCTGTTCGTAGATCTTTGCTGTGGTGCCCGGCAGGAATGGCGAGAGCAGCACGGCGATGACGCGGCAGCTTTCAGCAAGGTTATAGAGCACCTCGTCGAGCCGCCGCGCTTGCGCGGGATCTTTCGCCAGCTTGAACGGCGCGGTCTGCTCCACGTACTGATTCGCGCGTGTGACGAGCGCCCAAATCTGTTCCAGTGCGGTCTGAAGCTGGTTCGAACGCAGGCTTGCCGTGACGTCGTTGATCGTTTGTGTCGCAACGGGTGCAAGTTCATCGGAACGTGCCGGAACCATGCCGTTGCGATAGCTCTTCAACATCTTGAGGGAACGGTTCACGAGATTGCCGAGACCGTTCGCGAGCTCCGCATTGTAGCGCGCTGCGAAGCCGGCATCCGTCCAGTTGCCGTCCGGCCCAATGTCGAGTTCCCGCAGGACATAATAGCGGAATGCCTCCAGGCCCCAGTCGTTGATCACGGCGACGGGATCGACGATGTTCCCGGTGCTCTTGCTGATCTTGGCGTTGTCCTTCTGCCACCAGCCATGCACGAGCAATTTCTTCGGCAGCGGAAGTCCGGCGGCCTTCAGCATGATCGGCCAGTAAACCGCGTGGAACTTCAGGATGTCCTTGCCGATCACGTGGATGTCGGCGGGCCACAGAGTGAGTGGTGAATCGGGAATGGCAATTGGTGAGCCGCAGGCGCCGGCGACGCCGGAATCGCCGCGTGCGGCGGGAACGCTCACGTAATTCACCAGCGCATCGAACCAGACGTAAGTGACGAAGTTTGTGTCGAATGGAATCGGGATGCCCCAGTTGAGGCGTGAGACGGGGCGCGTGATGCAGAGATCCTCCAGCACATTATTGCGGAGGAAGCCGAGCACCTCGTTGCGCCGGTAAGACGGCTCGATGAAATCAGGATTGGCCTCGATGTATTCGATCAACCATTGCTGGTGCGCCTTCAGTTTGAAGTAGTAGTTCTCTTCCTTGAGCCGAATCACTTCGCCCCAGGATGAGTCGAACGTGCCGTCCGGCAGGCGATCCTTCTCAGTGAGGAACGTCTCTTCTTTGAGCGAGTAGAAACCTTCGTAGGGTGAAATGTAGAAATGACCTGCCGCATTCAGCTTCGTGAGCAACGCCTGAACGACGGCTTTGTGGCGCGGTTCCGTCGTGCGTACAAAATCATCGTTCGTCAGAGCGAGCTTCTGGGCAAAGGCACGCCAGCTCTCCGCCAGTTCGTCGCAGTATTGCTGCGGTGCCTTGCCTTCGGCTTGCGCTGATTGCTGCACTTTTTGTCCGTGCTCATCCAGGCCGGTGAGAAAGAAAACCTCTTCGCCCAACAGGCGGCGCGATCTTGCAATTACATCCGCGACGACCTTCTCGTACGCGTGGCCGAGATGGGGTTGCCCATTCAGGTAGTCGATTGCAGTCGTGATGTAAAAGCGTTTGCTCATCTGGGCATGACTGTGGAGATGCACCGTGCCGTTGGCAACTTTTCGCGCGGTGTGTGGATGGGCGCGGCTTACGCCTTTTTCTTCACTTCGGCGAGACGTTCGCGAACGAACTTGGTCTCGGCCGAGTCAGCCGGCGCGAAGTCGAGATACTTCAGATAATAGTTGCGAGCCGCGCGCCAGTCCTTTTTCTGGTACGCAATCTCGGCAAGCCCGAAGTAAATTCGAAATTCAGTTCGAGTGCGGTCCAACAACATTTCGTAGTCGCGCTGGGCATCGTCGAGTTTGCCTGCTCGAAGGTATGCGATGCCTCGATTCAGCAGCGCCGCCATGTTCTTCGAATCCAGTTCGATCACACGACTGAATGATTTCACCGCGCGGTCATAGTTGGTGAATTGCATCGAGAGATTGCCCAGGTTGAAATGCGCGCCTGGGCTGTTCGGCTGTTGTTGCACCTGCTGTTCGGCGATGCGCAGGGCGCTCAACAGAGCGGAGTCAGCTTCGGTTGTCTTGCCGCCGCGGCGAAGGTTGTCGGCACGGCTGAGGTAAAGCGCGGACAGACCTTGAAATCCGCCATCCTGTTCCGGGTAGCGAATCACGGCATCTTTCAAGAGTTTTTCTGCCGTGGCAAAATCGTCCTTGGCGAAATAGGCAGCCGCCTCCGTGCGTACGATGTCCACAGCCACGGGGGCAGGGGTCGTAGCCGCGGTGCGTCCGCTGCGGATCTGTTTGACCACGGCAAGGGTGCGATCGGGTTGGCCCGAGTGCAGGTAGATGTTCGCCAACGCGTTCTGGAGGATGACGTCATCAGGCGCGAAACTGATCGCGCGAAGGGCATTCTGGGAGGCCTGTCGCCAAAGCCCGTTTTGCGCCAGGTATTGCGCGATCTCGAAGCGGAACGAGGGCTCGTCCACTGGCCCGCCGTGGTTGAGCAAGCCGTCGACGCCGCCGGATTGGAGCTTCAATTTCGCCATGCCTTCGTCGCTGATGCGTTCGAGGCGTTTGTGTTCCTTGCGCCATTCGATGTTGGCCTCGCGGTTGATGAATGCTGAGGCGCTATCGGGATACACCACCAGTGCCTCGTCGAAATACTTCACTGCCTCGTCGAAACGTCCACCACGTTGCAGCTCCACACCCCAGAAATCCATCGCTTGCGCATAATATCGCGACGTGATGTCCACATCGTAGCCAGAGATTTTGTCCGCAACTGCCTTCGCGCGCTTTTTGGCAAGTGGACGGAGAACGGGCGCGGACAAGCGGTTCCAGAATTCAGCCTGGCGCGTGATCGCGGCGGCAGTCGGAACGGGCGCCTCAATCATGTTGGTCGGGTAAACTTCCAAGCGATAAATGAGTTGTTGCGGTTCGAGGTAATACGTCTCAAAAAAATATCCAAAGCTCGGGTTCAGATAATACAAGTCCCTGCTTTGCTTCAAGGCAGCGAGCAGGTTCAGAAAGGCGCTTGTCGGCACAGGCGGCTTGCTTGCTTCTGGCGGGAGCTTCGGGATGACGCCCGGATACTTCTTTGCGAGGAACTTCAAATACATCGGATCGGCGAGCGATGTGCTTTCAATGAACACGTGCCCCGATTTGGCGCCGCCTAACAATGCGACTGCGTAGAGCCGGGTCGTATCGTCAGCCAGGACGGTGGTCGGTTGTTTCGGCAGGGAATCAAGCTGCTGCTTTGCGTAATCCCGGAACTCCGGCGCGTTCAACACGCGGACGCGCGGCCAATTATCAATCGCAAGCTTGAGCGGTGCCGCAATGGCCGTTGTGCAAACAAGCAGCGTGACGACGTAGCTGAGCGGCACCATGACCGTTCCCTGCGGGCGGCGGGATCGCGCTGAGTAATCGCTGAAAACCAGCAGCAGATAGCCGACGAAATAGCCTGCCGCCAGCGCTGTCAGGTAATAGCTCCCGAGGAATGCCAATCCGAAAACCCTGGGCTCGCGCACCGAGAGGAAACGCGGGCTCATCGTGAGATCCAACGCCATCCAGATCGCGAACGCCAGCAAGCCCATGTGGAGCAAGTGGACAATGGCCGTTCCCACAATGGAGCCAATCCGGCTGCTGTCGCCAAATCCGCTCGGCCACCGGATGCTTGCCACGAGCAACAGGACCAACGGGAAACCGCCCACCCACAGCGCAAATAATCGGTGGATGTTGAGGATGTACTGTTTCTGAAAACCAAGGTTGATGCGCAGTGTGGCAATGAATGAGGTCGTCGCCAGATCGTTCAAGCTCTGCACGATGGGCAGCAGCAGGTAAAGGCAAAGCCCGGCGAGTCCGAACGCGGCGAAACGAAGCAGAAACGGCGCTTGAAAAAATCGCAGCGCCTTTACCCAGATCACTGCCGCCAGGATTACTGGCGCATACGGAATCAGCGCGAAGTTGTTCGCGATGCCGATGCCATAGACCAGCGCCAGCTTGAAGAGCCACGGGTCGCGTCCGTCGTTTCGGAATTCGAGAAGGCAACGTACGACGTAGGCGATGAGCAGCATGTCAACGGCTTCGCCTGTGAAAACGATGGCATTCTCCCAAAACGTCCGTTGAAGGCCGAGGAGCAGCACGCCGAAGAGAGGCGGAATCCACGCAATGGGACCGCTCAGCAGTCCCTTCTCACCCTTCTGGCGGAGCCGTTGTTCGTGAGTGCGATCGTGCGGCAGCAGGGCAATGGAGCGCGCCAGCAATGCCAGTGTCAGTGCGGCGCACACGGCACCGATCAGGTTCAATCCCACGAGTTGCGCACTTATGGGCAGCAAGCGCACCGGGAGCGACACGAGCCAGGTAAAGGGCGCCACATACACGGGCCGCCAGTCGATCCCGCCCCAGCGAACGAGGCTGGGCACACTGGTCACGCTGACGTGGCTGTTAAGCGTGATGAGGTAGAGCAGCAGCATCGCCGCGGCGACGAGCCAGGGGAGTCGGCTACAGGCAAAACTGCGCGGTAATTTTTGTTCCATTGCGCTTGGGTTCGGGGAGTTCAAGGTATGCTGCGGCAAAATTCAAGCCGCTTCGCGGTCGCCGGCTCCACGCAGCCGCACATCTGCGACGCATTCGACGTGTTGGGTTTGTGGGAACATGTCCAGCGGTACAACGGACCGCACCTCAAAGACACCGTTCTCGCACAGAACGTTCAAGTCCCGCGCCAGCGTGGCCGGATGGCACGAGACGTAGATGATCTGTCGTGGGCGGACTTCCCGCAATTGATCCAGCGCCGGGCGGGGCACGCCGGCGCGGGGAGGATCGAGAATCACCGCCGTATCGCTTGCAGGAAATTTCTCCAGCAACTGCGGCAACAATTCCTGCGCGTCGCCAAGAACAAACTCGCCGTTCTGACGATTGTGGCGCACGGCATTGTTGCGCGCGGCCTTGATCGCCGGCTTGTCGATTTCCACGCCGATGAACTTTTCGACGGAATCGCCGAGTGAAATTCCGAAGAAGCCCACGCCGCAGTACACATCGATCAGAAACTTTGCGCCGCTGTCCCGCAGGCACTCTCGTGCCGTCTCGACGAGCTTCGGGAGCAGGAAGAAGTTGTTTTGGAAAAATGAATCGGGCGGCACGTCCCAGTCCTCCGGAAGGATGCGCAGCACCACCTTGAGTCCACCTTTCGGCGGCGGGTTCGCGCGGGCGTTGAGGATTTCTTCGTTCAACCTGTGTTCCGCGATCGGGCATTGGTTGATGTCCACGACGAGCCCGCAATCCCAGCGCAGGTAGCCGATATTCAACTTCTGCTCAGGCTTGTTCCACTGCGAACGAATCATGATCCGATTGCGGTAGTGGTAAGGCTGCGGGCAGCCGATCACCGGGCGCACGATGCCCGGATCGAGCTTGCCGATGCGTTCGAAAAGGTCGGCGACCTGCTTCTGCTTGATCGCGAGTTGCGTTGCGTAATCGATGTGCTGGTACTGGCAGCCGCCGCATTCGCCGAAGTAAGGGCAGAGCGGAGTGACGCGCTGTGGTGAAGCTGTGATGACGCGCACCAGTTTGCCGCGCGCGAAGTTCTTCTTCAGTTCCGTAAGCTCAACTTCGACCTCCTCGCCGACGATCGTGAACGGCACGAACACGACCATCTCGCCGACGCGCCCGACGCCTTCGCCACCGAAGGCGATGTCGTGGATACGCAGCACAAGTCGCTGGCCCGCTGCAAAGGAAACGGAGGTGTCTGATGACATTCGGCGCGAAGTCGTAACGGCGGGAGCGCAAATGTGCAAGGAGCGCAAAGCTCCGGCTTCGCATGAATAGAATCGCGAGTGCCGTAGAATCGGAACTCCACGCTAAGAGCTGTCTGAAAACCCGGTTGCGGGTGGCACAGGCCACTGGCCTGTGCCGTCCGGCGACTCGCCGGACGGAATGGGAAGTGCGCCACCAACCAGTGAACGCCGGCCTTTCCATCTCGCACGCCGCACCCTTCCGGTCGGCGAGTCGCCGACCGGAACAGGCGGGCCGCCTGTTCCACCCTCTTTTCAGACAGGCTCTAAGGCGGATCAGGCCGGGCAGCGCACGTCGAGCGTTCCATCAGGTCGGTGGGGCACTGAATCAACTCCACCAGCTCATTCACGAACGTCGGAATGCTCAACCCCTTCTCGATGAACGCCAGCGCGCCGGCGGAACGGGCGCGCTGTACGTCCTTGGGATCGCGCACGCTCGACACGACGATCATGCGCAACTTCGGAAATACGGCGCGGAGGTTTTCGACCAGCTCCGGCCCATCCTTGGGGCCGCCCAGCCGCACGTCTGTCACGAGAGCTTTGGGAAAGTTGTGCTGTCCTGTGAGGTGATGAAGCTGATCCGCCGCGTCGGACGCGGAGCCGGCGACGAGGATTTCGTAGTTCGGATATTTTTTCTCGAAGATGCGCTTCACGAGTTGCGCAATGGTGAGGTCGTCGTCCACGTACATGACTCGCCGAGTTTCCATAATGTCTCGCTGGTGATCGTGTTGTGCGCTCGACGATAATTGTGCGGCTGCAGAATGACAACTGACGATTCCGAAAACTTGGGCTTGGACGCATTGATTCTTCCTCGTAGAACTCGCCGCAACCTCAAACAGGGATTATGGCTGAACGAATTGGTTTCATCGGTGTGGGGCGCATGGGCGCGAACATGGCGCGGCGGCTCAAGGAATGCGGCTATGCGATCACCGCCGTCTATGACATCAAGGGCGCCGCCGCCAGCGCGCTGGCGGAAGAGCTTGGCTGCAAGGCACCACCGGTCCTCGCGCGAGTCACGGAGCTTTCCGACATCGTGATCACGGTCGTCACCGATGATGAAGCGATGCGAAAGATTTTTTCCGGGCCGAAGGACAACCTGCTTCAGAATGCGCGCGGCAAGACCTTCATTAACTGCGCCACGCTCTCTCCCAGGATTCATGTCGAGGTTGAGAAGCTTGCGAAAAAGGCGGGCGCTCGCTCGCTGGAAGCCTGCATGGCCTCGAGCATCAACCAGGCGCGGCAGGGCACGCTTTACCTGATGTGCGGGGGAGATAAAGCCACGTTTGAGAAAGTGAAGCCGCTGCTGACGAAGCTCAGCGATAACGGAAAACTGTTGCGCTACATCGGGCCCGCAGGCACCGCCGCACAAATGAAGGCGCTCGTGAACATGGTCATGAACATCAACACCGCGGGGCTGGCTGAAGGGTTGGCTCTGGGCGGCGCGCTGGGCCTTGATCTCGCGACGGTGCGCGAAGTGTTTTCACAAACTGGTGCGGCATCGCGTGTCCTGCAGACCGATGGCGAGGATATGCAGAACCGGGAGCACTCCTGCTTTTTCTCCGGAGCGCACGCGGCGAAGGATTCCGGCATCGCACTATCGCTCGCGAAAGAACAGAAGCTCGATCTGCCGCTTGCCACCGCCACGTTGAATCAGTTCTCGAAGATGGTGAAACTCGGCATTGGCGAACTCGACAAGAGCGGCGTCGCCGAACTCACGTTCAAGGGACGAAGCCCCAAAGGACGCTGAACTAATGCTGCCGCGCCTCGCACTCGCATTCCTGCTCATCGTGACGTGTCTTCACGCCGCCACGCCACTGCTGCGGGTTCATTCGCACAACGATTACGAGCACGAGCGTCCGCTGGCCGATGCGCTCTCACATGGTTTCTGGAGCGTGGAAGCCGACGTGTGGCTGACCAATGGTCAACTGCTCGTCGCCCACGACTTCGGCCACGTTTCTCCGCAACGAACGCTCCAGTCACTCTATCTCGATCCATTGCGCGCATTTGCCGCCACCAACGCGACGCTGTTTGCGACCAGCGGTCCGATCACTTTGTTGGTGGATGTGAAATCCGACGGCACGAACACATGGCGTGCGTTGCGTGAAGTGTTCCGTGCTTACACCAATATGCTCACGCGCTTCGAAGGTGATCGCATCTACACCAATTCAGTCATCGTCATCATCTCCGGCAATCGCGCGATCCCGCTCATCGAGAGTGAATCCGTGCGCTACGCTGCCGTGGACGGCCGCCTGCCTGATCTGGATGCGAATCCATCCGTGGCTCTGTTTCCGCTCGTGAGCGATAATTGGACAAAGCACTTCAAATGGAAAGGGCAGGGCGCACTGCCTGCAAACGAGCGCGAGAAGTTACGTGCATTGGTCTCGCGATCACACGCGCAATGCCGGCGCATTCGGCTCTGGGCAGCGCCGGACACGGAGGCGAGTTGGAGCGAGTTGCTTGATGCTGGCGTCGATTTGCTGAACACCGATCGCCTCGCTGAAGCGGAACGTTTTATGCGGCAGCGTTGAATCAATGACGCACTGAAGCCGGCCGAATCGCGCGATCACCTTTGGAAGCTCGCGCGATGCGTTCCCAGGCGAAGATCAAATTTCGAATGATGTAGAGCCGGAATGAAATCCACGCGACCTCGCCGCACATCTTGATGCGCTGCAATAGTCCGAGCCAGAAACCGCGCTTCTTCTCTTTGATCACCTGCGAGAGCCCGGGCATCACACCGAAGCTCATCTTTTGTCCGCTGCGCTTGGTGTAATAGTTCAACGCGATCTCGATCTGGAATCCCTTGCGATACATGCGCGGGACCTGACGCCACATATCCTTCGTCAATGCGCGTTCGCCTCCGAGCACAGGGATGAAATAGAGCAGCCGGTTCATCCAGTACGTCCGCCGGGCACGGATCGCGACAAACATGCCGCACCTGCCTGCGAGCACCGGCGTGGCCGTGAGAGTGATGATCTCGTGAGTGAGGCCCAGAATGTCCGCGTCGAGGAACAGGATGGTGTCGTTGCGCGCCGTCTGGACGCCGCGATTCATGGCTGCGGCTTTGCCGGAATTTCTTTCAAGGGAAATGACCTTGGCGCTCGTCGTGCGCGCTCGTTCCACCGTGGCGTCGGAAGACCCATCATCGACCACAATAATTTCTTCCACGAGCGGATGTCCTTCGACGCAGCGCACCACATCCACAATCGTGTCCTGCTCGTTGTAAGCAGCGATGATGGCCGAAACCTTCACTGTGCGCTGTTCCCGCGCTTCAAGTTCGACTTCTTCGAGCAACACGGATTTCAGCTCGAAGCGGTTTCCGTCACCTCCGACCTCGCGAACGTCGATCTCCGTTACATGGATGTGAGTCACTTCAATTTCCTCGGGCATCTGTCCTCCTTTCCCGCACTTTAGCACACGTCACTCAACGCGCTTCGAAATATTTCAACCGCTGCTTCGATTGAATTTCCCTTTCGACATCACCAGAGCTGCCCCATGCTGTTGTCATGGCAGGCTTGATCGCAATTGTAGGAAGACCAAACGTCGGCAAGTCCGCGTTGTTTAATCGCATCGCGGGCCGCCGCATTGCGATCGTCCATGACCAGCCGGGCGTGACGCGCGACCGCGTGACTGCGGAAGTCGAATGGCACGGCGTGCCATTCACGCTCGTGGACACCGGCGGCATCGGGCTCGTGCGTGGAGAGAAAGCCGCGGACGTGATCAGCAAAGCCGCTCTCGATCAGGTCGAACTCGCCATGGAAGCGGCGAACGCCATTATCCTCGTAGTCAATGTGCAGGAAGGAATCACGCCGTTGGATCAGGAGGTCGCGAAGCGTCTGCGCCGCGCGAACAAGCCCGTCCTCGTGGCGGTCAACAAAGTTGATAATGACAAGTTGAACGCCGGCGTGCCGGAGTTCAATCAGCTCGGATTCGACAAATATTTTCCCGTCACCGCCATTCACGGCACCGGCCTCGAAGCTTTGATGGACGTGGCGTCAACGCACTTGCCGAAGGTCCAGGGTCCGCAGCCGGAGCCAGAAATTACCGATGGCGATGAAGTCACGGAGGAATCAGGTCCGCCGAAACTCGATGTCTTAAAACTCGCGATCGTTGGCCGGCCGAACGTCGGCAAGTCATCCATCATTAACGCGCTCACGAATTCCGAGCGCGTGATCGTCAGCCCGATTCCGGGAACGACACGCGATGCGATCGATGTGCCATTCGAAGTCGAGACCGATGGCGTGCGGCAGAAATACATTCTCATCGACACCGCCGGGATGCGGAAGAAAGGCCGCATCGACGACTCGGTTGAATTCTTCAGCGTGAAGCGCAGCGAGGATTCCATCGAGCGTGCTGACATCTGTGTGCTCGTGCTCGATGCCGAATCGGGAATTCTCGAACAGGACAAAAAGATCGCCGCCAAGATCACCGAGGCGCGCAAGGCCTGTATCATCGTGATCAACAAGTGGGACCTCATGGAGGAGGCGGTGCGCAAGGCGCGCGAGGAAGAAATTGAACGGCGAAGCAAGAAGGACCGGGGCCACGGCAAACGGTTGACCACGCTCGCGGAATTTGGCGAATGGGTGCAGGAGCTTCTGTTCTTCCTCGATTACGCGCCGGTGATTTTCACGTCGGCGAAGTCCGGCTTTCACCTCGACGACTTGCTCGAAGCCGTACGCTATGTGGCGGCGGAATTGAAGAAGAAGATTCCGACGGCGATTTTGAATCGCACACTTCACGACGCCGTGGAGCGGCGCCAGCCGATCAGTGCGACGGGCCAGCGATTGAAGTTTTATTACGCCACGCAAGTGCGGCAGTCGCCGCCCACATTTCTGCTCTTCGTGAATCGCGACGAGTTGTTCTCGGATGCGTACCGAAAATATCTCGCCGGTGAGATGCGCAAATCATTCGGCTACGAAGGTTGTCCCGTCGTTCTGGTGCCAAAGCCTCGTCCGAAAACCATCGAGCCGGTTCGCAAGTTCAAGGAGCGCTCGCAGCAAACGAAACGTCACGCGCAACGCGGACCGCGCGGGCGTGTCGCGCGCCGTCACTTGTAGTAATGGAGCGCCGGTCTCCGACCCGGCGCGAAGAGAATGAACGTGCCGGGTCGGAGACCGGCGCTCCAGCAAGGCGTATCGCGAGCCGCTTGTTCAAGTTGGACTTGCTCTCGTGCATCGCGCGCCTTACCCAACTCGCGTGCTTGCGAAGAGAGTCATCCCTTGCCTCGACGTCCACGGCGGTCACGTGACGCGTGGCGTGCAATTCGGCCGCGCTGAAGAGGGCGGCCTGCGCAACGTCGGCGATCCCGTCGAACTCGCCGTGCGCTACAACAATCAGGGCGCCGACGAGATGGTTTTCTTCGACATCACCGCCAGCGCACATGGTCGCGCTACGATCGTGGACGTGATCGAGCGCACCGCGGATCAATGCTTCATGCCACTCACCGTCGGTGGTGGCATTCGCACCGTGGATGACATGCATGCGATGCTCCTCGCGGGCGCGGACAAGGTGAGCATCAATTCCTCCGCACTCGCCACGCCGGATCTCATTCGCATGGGAGCAGAGAAATTTGGCAGCCAATGCATCGTCGTTTCAATCGATTGCAAGAAGGTGGCGCCAGATCGTTGGGAGGTTTTCTCGCATGGTGGCCGCAAGTCCACCGGTCTCGAAGCTGTGGAGTGGGCGAAGCGCGCCGTGGCGCTTGGTTCCGGCGAGATCGTGCTGAACAGCATCGACGCCGACGGAACGAAAGCCGGTTTCGATTTGGAGATTACGCGACGCGTAAGCGAGTCCGTCGGTGTGCCCGTCGTCGCCAGCGGCGGCGCCGGCAAACTTGAGCACCTGGCTGACGTCCTCGACATCGGCCACGCCGACGCGGTGCTGGCCGCGAGCATTTTTCATTTCGGCGAATTCACAGTGAGTGACGTGAAGAAGTTTCTGGCCGGGCGAAGAATCCCAGTCCGCATGATTTGATCTACTGGAACCGCCGGGCACCTGACGCGCTGAACGGTTGCTGCTCCGTCCCCCTGAACCTTTCCTCGGTAGCAGCCGACGTGAGGAGGCTCATACTTCTCAATCGGAGAGAGGTCTGAGACTCGTTACCTCGGCTGCAACGATTCAGGGGTTCAAAGCGCGCTCAACGGACACTTTACCGCCGCTCCGCGCCTGGCTGTTGAGCCACGGGAAACAGCGAGGAAAAAAAGAAGAAGACCGGGCCAATCATACCGGCCCGGTCTTTTGCTATTACTGGCCGCGAGCGGATTTACGCTGCGGCTTTCAGTTCTGGTGCGGTGGGGTGGACGGGCACCACGTTGGTTGCGGAGCGCGTCAGGCCGCTCCGGCGGTCATCCTTGCGGATGTATGGTCACCGGTTGTTTTAGGATTTCCTGGCATTACTATTCATCCTCTTTCGGCAGGCAAAGGATTGCCTATGTGTGGAATTCATGGTGGCCTAATAGCAACGGGCTTGCCAACCCAATGTATGGGGGAGGCATCGATGATGACTACTATCCGTTTGTCGCGGAAGGAATGCCCAGCCTCTTTTTCGGGTTGCTGCCGTGGAAAATCAAGACACGCCCTGCCCAAAACAACAGCAGCGCGTTCAATTTTTAGTCACCTGCTCGCAACCCACTCTTGATTCCGTGCCCTGAATCTCTCAACCTCCGCCCGAGAATCACGGAATCCAAATGCCTCGCGAAAAACCTGCATCCACATCCCCCTCAAAAGACTCCTCCGCCAACCTCGGCTTCGAGGCCAAGCTCTGGCTCTCCGCCGACAAATTGAGAAACAACATGGACGCGGCGGAATACAAGCACGTCGTCCTCGGCCTCATCTTCCTAAAATACATCTCCGACACCTTCGACGAACACCACGCCAAGCTCGTCGCCGGCCAGGGCGACTACGCCGGCGCGAATCCCGAGGACAAGGACGAATACCTCGCCGCCAATGTCTTCTGGGTGCCGGTGGACGCCCGCTGGCCGCAGCTCCAGTCCCGCGCCAAGCTCCCCAGCATCGGCAAGGACGTGGACGACGCCATGGTCGCGCTCGAACGCGACAACCCCCGCCTAACAGGCGCGCTCAACAAAAACTCCGGCCGCGCCGATCTCGACAAACACCGCCTCGGCGAACTCATCGACCTCATCGGCTCCATCGATTTACTCCCCTCGCCCTCCGGGAGAGGGCCTGGGGGTGAGGGCAGTGGTTCACGCCACACCCAGGACCTCCTTGGCCGCGTCTTCGAATACTTCCTC
>JBBRBM010000101.1:0-21444 GCA_038205745.1 Verrucomicrobiota bacterium
TGGCGGCGATGACTCTCGCGGCGGCCGGCAGCGCGGCGAGGCGCTCGGCCGTCGGCAACTGCACCAGCCCTGTGAAGTTGGTCGCCATCTCGAAACGCAGCCCGCCCACGCTCGCGCCGAGGCGATAGATCGGATCGGCCAGCGAGACAAAGCCGTCGAAGGTGATGCCGTTGCGGAGACGCGCCTGCGCCGCGCCTTCCAGACTGATTTGGCCGTCGAGTTTGCGCGCGACATGCAACGGGCGGCGCTTGGGCACGGTGATACTGATTAACCCTTCCTCGCCCGGCAGTGTCACCGCCCCCCACGCGCTCAAGTCAAACGTGCCGCCGGTGTCAAAGCTGCCATTGAGGACTTCAAACGTGCCGTGAACTTTCGGCACCACCAGACTTCCGCGGAACGCGCCGCGCAGCCGCCGCGTGGCCGAGTTGTAACGAAGCTCGCCGGTGGCGCGGTCGATGCGGAATCCCTGCGGCAACGCCATGCCCGCCAGAGCCAGCGCGGGGTTGCTCGTGCGACGCGCCTCGGCGGCGAGCCACAGTCCCGCGCCAACGGTGTGGGCGGACTCCAGCAAGCGCGCCGCTTCGATCAGGCAATCACGACGGAAGCTCCGCCATGGCTCCTCTTGCGTCGGAGCCGCCGCCGCCCTGAACAATTCGGCGCGCGCCGCTTGTTTCAAAGCCGCCTGCGCTGCGAGATGGAGCATCGACCAGTCGTTCGCGAGCACGGCCCGGTTGCGGAGATGCGTGACGGTGAGCGTGAAGCGGTTCTCCGTCCGCCAGATGTTCTGCCCGCCTCGGTTCAAGCGCAGGCGCAATTCTTCATAGGCGAGGCCTCTTTCCATCACGGCGAGCAAGTCCGGCAGGGTGAAGGAGGATTCAACCGTAAGCTGCGGCACCACTTGCACGAGCCGCTCACCCAGCTTCGCGTGACGACGTTCCAGTCCGGGCGGGGGCGTCTGCACGTTCGAGGGCAGCGCGTCGAGCATCTGCCTCGTGCGTTGAAAATCATCGCGCAACTGATCGAAGCGCCGGTTAAAAATATCGCCCGTCACTTCCGCGTCATCGCTGGTGAGGAAGGCGGCGTTGAACTGCGCTTCGATCACCGCGCGCGTCGGCAGGCCGGAGACGTCATCGAGAATTCCCGTCTGAATCAGTGCCAGCAGATCGAGCGTTTGCTCGCCCAGGAGCAGAAACGCACGGCGATCGTTCGCCGCGATCGCGCTGTTGAGTTTCGTTTCAATTTCCGTCCAGAGCCGGCGGGCAAGTTGGCTGATCGCTTCGCGCATCGGAGCGCCGAGATGATCGGGGGCATCGCCCAGCGCTTGCGCCGTGGCGTGGTAGGTGAGGAGCTGCCTCAGGTGTTGCAGCGTCTCAAGTCGTGGCATCCGGCCAATGGTGGAATCGGGCGCGGCGGTGAACTGCCCCGCCGTCACGCCGAGGCGCGAGCAATAGGCCGTGGCCGAGCAGCGGACCAGCGCGATGGTGAGATTCAGGAGTTCGGTGTCAATCGACTGGCCCTTGCCCTGGAGGAAGGCGTCCGTACGCAAAACGTTCGTGGCCGAGGCCATGAGCTTGGTCGGATCCAGGGTGCTGCAATTCACGTCCCGCCACACGCGCTTCGAGGCCGCCACCGCCCGGTTCACCGCGTCTTGATACTCCGCCTGTCCACCACCGGAGTAACGCAGACGCACGTTCTGTTCGAGCGTCATGCTGATTTGCAACAGGTCGTCCGAGCTTTCCGCATCCCGCGCGGCTTGATCGGCGGCGGCACGCATGGCGGCGGCGGTCTCGGGCCTCATTCCGTGCTCCGCTACGCAGGTCCAGAATTCCAGCAGCGGAGCGAGACCAATTGCGAGTGCGGGCGTGTTGGGCAGCGGCGCACCTGGATCGGTCGCGTCGCCCACGGTGAGCGCAGAGAAGTTCAGCGTCGCGCGCGACACGCATTCCAATTGATCGGCCAGACCATTCAACGTCTCGGGGGTCGCGTTGGCCGGCACGACGGGCGGACGCGGCAGAAGATCAAGCGCGCCGAGCAACGGCGGCACTTCCACGCGACTCGCGGAGAAACGCAGCGCGTAATCAGGATCATCGAAGCTGAACTCAGTGGCGAAGCGCGGGCCGTTGGGAATGTCCACCACGCCGCTGCCGCCGAGCGCGATGGTATTGTCGCTGCGCAGTTCGAGCCACAGCGGACGCTGCGCCGGAACGCGGAGCACAGGCGGCGTGCCCGTTCCATCCGGCAACGGGAAATCGCCGTGGAAGGGAATTCGAAGCCGGCGTCCGTTGAGATCGAGATGAAAGTTGGCGAACCCACCGGAACGTCCCGGCAACGCCAGCGCGAGTGGAACACCGTTCCGTCCGAGAAAACTCAACTGCACATTGCGGATGCGGTTGCTGTCGAACACGCCTTCGAGCAACTGAAGATGAAACGCACGGAAGCAGACGACTTCCACGCCGTTGCTGACGGGCCGGCTCAAGAGACGTTCCAGCAAACGCATGTCCACCGGACCGGCGGGCACATCGAGATCCGTGGCGGAATGGATGTGATGGACACCATTGTCACCTCCAGCGAATTGCAGAAACGAATCCGGTCCAAACAAGACATCGATGTCGCGCGCCCGGAGCACGATCTGGCCGTTCGCCTCCACCGGTTGCGCGCCGTTCGGGAAACGGATGATCAAACCCGCGCCTTCCGGCAATTCATTCCCGGCGACTTTCAGATCAAACGGACCGAACAGGCCCGTGTTCGTGTCTTGAAACGGCAGCAGGCCAGGCTGCGGCACACCATTCTGCGCCAGGCCCACGAAGCGAGTGCTGTCCGTGAGCGACCACGGTGCGGCCGGGTTCGGCGCGGTTTCGGCGATGCGGAAGAACGCGGATGGATTGCGGTCGGCTTCCAAATCCACAAAGCTCCTCACTCCGCCGTCACCCGTGAACTGTGCGACCACGCGCCACCCGCCGTTGAGCGCAGCGTTGATATCCAAAGCACGTTCCACGGAATAAGCCCGCCCTGGCAGCGTGCGGATTCGCAACTCCATAGCGCCGGAAGTCCGCTGGGCGACGTCGCCCCCTCCGATGCGCACACCACCCGGCGGCGTGACTGGGGCGCGGACTTGCACGAGCACGTCGGGACTGAAAATGGTGAAGCCGTCCTTGCTGGCCCGCACGCGATAAGTGCCGGCTTGCGCGCTGGAGACGTTGGCGAACATCAGAAAACTGTTCGTTTGATCCGGCAGGTCGAGGCCGTTGAACGACCACTGCAACGCGGCGGGCGTCCGCGTTTCCGCCGCCAGCCAAATCGTGGCACCCGGCGCAACGGAGACGCCGACGGGCAGCCGAGTGAATTCAGGCGGGCCGGGCAGAACGTAGAGTGTGAGTTGCGTCGTGGCGGAACGATTGCCCCCATCACGTCCGGTGATCGCCATCGGGAATTCGCCGGACTCCAGTGGTCTTCCCTCCAATTGTCCTCCCGAGTTCAGCGCCACTCCGTTCGGCAACACGCCGCCCGCGAGACTGAACTGAATCGGGGAACCGCAGAACGCTCCGGCGACGCTGGCGCTGTAGAGCGTCCCTTCCCGCGCAAATGGAAGGACAAATCCGGGAACCACGTTCACGCGATTAACCACCACTGTGAAAGTGTTGGTGAAACTGAGCGCGCGCTGGCCGTTGTCCGTGACCACGGTGATAAACGTGTTGGTCGTCGGCCCGTCGCCCGCAGGTGCAGTCCAGGCGATCACGCCTTCGGCACTGATCGCCGCTCCTGCCGGTGCCGAGAGGAAAGCGTAGCTCAACGTGTTCGTCAGATCAGAATCCATCGCCGAGTTGGAGATGATGAGCGAGGTCAGTTCGCAAACGAAGAGGTCGGCCTGCATGGGCATGACGGGACGGGCGTTGAGATAAAGTGTGCCGCAGCCAGAGATGCCTCCAAACGTATTGGTGGAATAGCCGACTGCTGCGATGCGCCCGCACCCGCCCGCCGAGCCACCGCTATTGCCGTCTCCTCCCGTGACGGTGATCGCGCCTGCGCCGCTGAACGTGCCGCCAGTCAACAAGAGATTCACACTGCCGCCACTTCCTCCTCCCGAGGAATTGCCGCCACTGGCCCCGTTGTGGCCGGGACCGCCATCGGCCTTGATGGTGCCGTTCACCACCATGTCGCGCGCGGTGATTCGCACCAGTCCGCCACCGTTCCCGCCATATCCGGCATTGTCGCCCGAATTCCGGGCTGCCCCTCCGCTGCCGAACATGGATGGATCGGTGGGGGAGTCGTACAACGGCTGTGTGGGGTAGCCGTTAAAGGCCGACAGCGTGCCGTGACTGGCTCCATTCGTGACGACTGGCCCGGGGACTCCGTTCGCATCGTAGCCTTCTCCGGCGTAGGTGGGATAACCCGAACCAAACAGGACGTAATAGCCCTGGAAGGCCCCGCGCAAGCCACGTCTCGTCACATCAATGCTCCCGCCTGCTTCCACCCGCAGCGTGCCGGAGAGGGTCATGTCCAAACCGCCCATTACGCCGCGCAGATGCGTGAGAGTGCCGCCATTGATCGTGACGTTGGCAACCACGACGGCACTGCTGAGTTCGACGGTCCCACTGTTGATCACGGCGGTATCGCTGGAACCGGGCAGGCCGGTGGGTGTCCAGTTGCCAGGCGCGTGCCAGCTTCCGCTGCCGCCGTTCCAGGTGCGGGTCGTTTGCGCCTGCGCCGCGCCGGTCACAACGAGAACGGCCGCGACAGTCGCAAGAATGTAGTTTTTCATAGCATCGGTCCTGGTCAGCATTGGCACCCCCGGCGCAAAGCCGGAGCGGTGTTCATGATGAGTAATCGGGAAGCGCGCGCGGCGATGACGAGAAATCTTTCATCTCCATGAACGGTGTGGTGGGGCGAGACTCCGTCGAGCCGATTTTACCGCCCGAGGCGGTGCGAGCGTAGCGAGCATGTTCGCGCCGTTGCCCAGAGATGCTCGCTCCTTTCGCCTCGCTCCGCTCGTTCGACGGCTCGACGGAGTCTCGCCCCACCGCGCGCGGCAACGGTTTAACGCGGTAACGAACCCGCTATTCTTCTACCGTGATGGCAACAAGGAAGGGTGCGCTGTCGGTCAACTTCGAGACGTAATCGAGACTGAGGATTTCGACACCGGGTATCGGATTGGTCCAGGTGGTTTTGAAAAGACGGATCTGGTGACTGTTCTTGACGCTTTCCGCGTTCGTTCCGCGCCAGGCGATAGTGGCATTCGCACCGTTTGTTGGCTCGTTGGCCCGGCTGTGCCAGTCCCGTACATCGCGTCCGAAGACGATCGGAATTTCCGTGTGAAGAGCGTTGGTGTAATGAACCATCAGGCTGGCAATGTGTGTGTCATCGCCACCGCGTGAGCAGGCGTGAAGAAAGTGCAGTCGCGTGGCTTTGAGCCCGACGCGGACTCCGCGCACGCTCTCGGGAAATGGCGGCGAGAGACGCTCCCCGCCGGCGAGGTGGACCAATCCCCGCACGTCGAAATCGATACCACCCAGGTTGGTCATGCCGGCGGACAACGCAGAGAAGCTATTGTCCGGATTACGTATGTGCAGCGAATCGGTGAGCGCGAATGTGTAGTGTGGCGTCAGGTCAATCAGGCGCGATGGCGTCGTCGGAGCACGAGGCGGGACACGGGATGCTGCGGAAAGTACCCCGGCGTTTGGTTGACGTGCCTGTGCCCGCCTTTGGCGCAACTCTGCGTCGTTCTCCCGAAACGCGCACAAACGATCCAAGTGAAAGGTGGCGGCGAACCATTGCTGATTCGCTTCGGCAACGGCAGCTTGCACAGTGTGCCAAGCGAATGCCTGCTCCCTGGCAGCCGAGGTAAGGAAGCTCTGATCAAATGCGGAGAGCGGAGTGTGGAGTGCGGAACTCTCAGAGTGAGTTTCGTTATCTCGGCTGGGGCGAAGAGCAAGCCGGGATCGCAATCGTTCCCAATCGCGGCGCAAAAGGCCGCGGGCGCTGGTTGGACCAATTTCGGAAAGTCGCTTCGCCTTATCCGCTCCATTGGTTGACGTAACTTCGTTTGAACTCGCGACCGTAGCTATTCGCGCTCCGCCCTCCATGATTTGCTCCAACGGCACCGGAGCGCCTGTGGAGTCGATTTCCCGGCACGAAAGCAGGCGTGCGGCTGCGGCCAGATCTTCGAGCGGCCAATCGACTGTCGTGATGTCCCATGACAGCACGCGACCGTCAGGCGCTGTGGCGATGACGCTGCGTTCATCGGCGCTGAAAGCGACGTCTGGCATCGGGACGTGCGGGTTGAGCGGCGGGGTCACAGGCGTGCCGGAGTGCGCGTCCCACACTTGCACGACGAAGCCATTGCCGGCCAGCACCAGCCGTCCGTCTCGGGAAAACATGGGATGATGCACGCCACCGCCGATTCGCAGCGGTGGCGTGACCGGCTGGCCGGTGACGGCGTCCCAGACCCGCGCAGTGCCATCGTCACTGGTGGTCATCACGCGCCGTCCATCGGGACTGAAGGTCGCTGCGTTGGCCCAGCCACCGTGCCGCAACGGGGGCGTGGCTGGTTCACCCGTAGTAGTATTCCACAAACGGCACGTGCCATCTGTAGATGTCGCGGCTACGCATCGGCCATCGGGACTGAAGCAAATCCAAATGATCAAACCATTGTGCCGGAGTGGGGGCGTTACGGGCTGGCCGGTGAGCGTATCCCAAACGCGCGCCGTTCGTTCATCGACGGCCGTGGCCACGCGGCGGCCATCAAAACTGAACACCGGCCGCACGGACTGCTCGCGGTGCTTCAAAGATGGAATGAGGGGGCTGCCTGTGTCCGCATCAAGAATGTCTGCCGTTGCTTCGAGTCCACCACCCGCACCAACTCACTCTCCGAAGAGTCGATTGAACTCAGCGATCGCATAGCGATCCGTCATGCCAGCGATGTAATCGCACACGGCGCGATGCCAGCCGAGCTTGCGGCCGCGGATCTGAGCAAAGGGCGGCAGTTGTTTGGGCGCAGCGAGGTAATGGCGGAAAAGTTTTTCCAACATCTGAACAGCGCGCAGGTTGGGGACGTGAACCTCGGGATTGTAGTACAAGTTTTTGTAAAGGTAGGCGCGCAGTTCTCCGTTCAACTTTTTTCGCTCGGCACTGTATTGAACGAGTCGGCGTGAAGAGCGACGCGCGTCATCAGCGCAATCGAGCCGGGCAGCACAAATCGCATGTTCAGTCGTGGTGACGACATCGGTGACCTGGCCGTCGATGAGGCAACGAATGATGAAGTAACGACGGCACTCGTCGGGAAGGGCGCCGTATTCGCGGCGAACCTGCCGGTTGGCGTCCGACCAAATTTTCACGTCGCGACGCAGATTCTTTTCCACGAGCAAGCCGCAGGAGAGGCCGTCGTCGAGATCATGGCTGTAGTAGGCAATCTCGTCGGCGAGGTTGGCAACCTGGGCTTCGAGTGATGGGGCGCGGAAAGTCTCACCATCGACCTCGCGCCGCCCGGCGTGTTTCATCAGCCCTTCGCGGACTTCCCATGTGAGGTTGAGCCCGCGGAATCGCGGATACTTTTGTTCGAGATCGTCGACGATGCGAAGGCTTTGCTGGTTGTGCTCGAAGCCGCCGTGACCACGCATGAGTTTGTTCAACGCCGTCTCACCATTGTGACCGAACGGCGAATGGCCGAGGTCGTGCGCGAGCGCAATCGTCTCGGTGAGATCTTCATTCAGGCCGAGGGCACGCGCGATGTTTCGGGAAATGCCCGCGACCTCCATCGTGTGGGTGAGCCGCGTGCGCAGATGATCGCCGGTGCCGTTGAGAAAGACTTGGGTCTTGTATTCAAGCCGGCGAAAGGCGCGCGAGTGAATCACGCGATCACGATCACGCTGGTAATGTGTGCGCAGCTCGGGGGGCGCTTCCTTGTGCGCGCGTCCGCGCGTCTCGACGCTGAATTGCGCGTACGGCGCGAGAATTTGCCGCTCGCGTGCTTCGAGATCGCGGCGTGTGACGGGCATTGAGTCAATTAACTCGCGAGCAATTCCTGGACGGAAACGCCGCGGAGTTCGAACACGCGGCGGATCGCATCTTCGATCAAATTGTTCGGGCACGACGCCCCGGCGGTGATGCCGACCACGATGTCGCCCGACGGCAGCCAATCGCGCGTCTCGACTTCTTCGTGGATGTGCTGGTTGAAGTGCGTGATCTTGTCCGGCGCCATCTTCGCGGCATTCTTGATGAAGTACGTCGGAAGCACCGCTTCACCCATTTCCGCGAGATGCGATGTGTTGGAAGAATTGTAACCGCCCACCACGAGCAGCAGGTTCATCGGTTCCTTCATTAACTTTTGCAGTGCGTCCTGGCGGTCTTGCGTCGCGCCGCAGATCGTGTCGAAGAAACGGAAATGCTCGCCGATGTTTTCTTCGCCGTACTTTTTCACCATGGCGGCGCGGAGCCGGCGTTGTACTTCTTCGGTTTCGCCACGCAGCATCGTCGTTTGGTTTGCGACACCGACTGCTTTCAAGTGGATCTCGGGATTAAACCCGGGTGAGTAAGCACCGATGTATTTTTTCAGGAACTCCTCTTTGTCTCCGCTTTTGAGGATGTAATCGCAGACGTAATCCGTCTCATCGAGATTGTAAACGACGAGGTAATGGCCGGTGCCGTAAGCCGTCGCCTGCGATGTCGTGGCCTTCGTCTCCTCGTGCTTGGCCTTGCCGTGGATGATGCTGGTGACGGTTTCCTTTGAATACTGACGCACACGTTTCCAAACGCTCATCACGTCGCCGCACGTGGTATCCACAAATGTGCAGCCGCGCTCCTCGAGTTTCTTGCGCGTGCCCACCTCGGTGCCAAACGCGGGAATGATCACGATGTCTTCCGGGCGGACTTCCGCTATTTCTGCATCGGTCGGCTTGCCGCCGATGGTGACGATGCCGAGGCGGCGAATCTGATCGTTCACCTCGGGGTTGTGAATAATTTCGCCGAGGAGAAAAATCCGCTTGTCCGGATACGCCCGGCGCGCCGCGTAGGCGAGATCGATGGCGCGCTCGACGCCGTAGCAAAACCCGAATTCCTTGGCGAGTTTCACGGTGATGCCATCCGCCGCAATGACGCCGCCGCGCGCGCGAATGCGCTCGACGAGTTCGCTGCGATAGTGCGAGAGCACCTGGGCCTGAACCGCCTCCATGATGTCAGGCCGGCGTAAGTTGATCTTTTGCGGCGTAGGCGCCGCGGTTGTTGCCATGCCGCGAAATGTACCATCGCACGGGAAGGCGTCTAGCTTGAAGGAACAGGGCAGGGGGAAGGCGCAGCAAAGGCGAAACTTCTTTGCGCTCTGTTCCTTGCTGCTTACGCTGCCGAATCGCCCTCGGATGAGCACGAAATATCTAAAATGTTCCTGCGAGAATTGCGGCGGAAGAATCGAGTTTCCAGCCGAGGCAGCGGGAATGAAGACGGAGTGCCCGCATTGCCATGGGCAAACAGATCTGACGGTTGAAGTCCCGGGAATGGCTGCGGCGCCAGCGCGCGTGGGACTGAAATGGGCGGTGATCGGCGTCTTTGTTGTTCTCGCGTTGCTGGGCATTGCTGCTCCGGTTCTATTGAAACGACTCGCTCATCAAAGTCGGGGGAACAGTGTGCAGCGCCAACCCGCTTCGGCTCCAAAGTCCGCGGCGCAACCAGCGCCAGTCGCACGCCAGGTGCAAAATGATTTCGAAATCGATCGCGTGACCATCCAAACACCTGCCGGTGGTTCATTGACGCACGCAACGGGAACCTTGCGGAATTTGTTGTCCCGGCAGCGCTTTGCCGTGCGCGTGGAGTTGGAATGTCTGGATGCCACGGGCGCTGTGATCGCCACTGCGTCCGATTACACGGCGGTGATTGAGCCCAAAGCGCAATGGCAGTTCCGCGGCCTCATCCTGAAAGGCAAACCCGCATCCGCCCGGATTACACGCATCACGGAACAGCAATAGATTGCACGGTTGAAGCTCCGCCCTGATGCACTATGAGCTTAAGCAGGGAACGTTTCGCGTTTTGGGCCGCTTGGGAACAGGCTCGGTCACGTTGGCATCGCCGCAGCTTTATCGAGCCATGAAGGTATGCAAACAAACCAGAAACGAAAAATCGGGCAAGGTCGGCTGGGTTTTGTTGTGGCTCTTGGGCGTGCCGATCCCGATCCTGTTGATTCTCTTTTTGTTGCGAGGCTGCACTTGAGTTGGTATCGACTTGATCTGGTACAACTCAACCAACTGAAAGAAGTAAGAATATGAAACGTTTAATGCTGCTGCCGCTGCTCTGTGCTGCTGCGCTATTGTTCCAAGGCTGCAAAGAAGAAACGGCCGGCGAGAAGCTCGATAAGGCTGTGGAGAAAACCAAGGAAGGCACCAAAGACGCCGCCGACAAAACGGGCGACGCTCTGAAGAACGCTGGCGACAAAGTTAAGGACGCCACCAAGTAATCGTTACTGGCAATTGCGAAGTCCCGGCCCCGGCCGGGACTTTTTCATTTCACGAGGAACAATAGGAGCAGCCCGAAGCCGATTCGATACCAGCCGAACGGCACGAACGTGTGTGTCTGCACAAACCGCAGCAGCCACTTGACTGCGAGAAAGGAAACCATCGCCGCCACAACGGACCCGAGTAAAACCATCGACCAATCCTGTGCGGTGTCGTGGTGAAGCACAGATTTAAGAATCTTCCAACCACCGGCGGCGAGTATGGTGGGAATGCCGACCAGGAACGAAAACTCAGTCGCCGCAGGTCGGTTCAACCCGAGGAGCAGCGCCAAAAGAATCGTCGTTCCCGAACGGGAAGCTCCGGGAAAAATCGCGGCGACGAGCTGGCCGCCTGCGACCGCGAAGACAATCAGCCAGGTGATTTCGTTTTTCCAAACCGTCCCGCGCAGCCAGCCTTCCACCAGGACAAATAAAATTCCGCCGACCAACAGCGCACACGCGATCGGCACCGGATCGTCCTTTAATTTGAAGCCCGCGCGGTCCAGCAGGAATCCACCGATGGCGGTGATCACAAATGCGACTCCGACTTTCGTCAGGTAGTCGCGCGATTCCGGCGAACGCAGGTGCGTCAGTTCCTTGATCCGGTTCCAGAACAGCGGAATCACCGCGAGCACCGCCGCGCTCTGGATCACGATGGTGAACAGTTCGTTGTTCCACTTGAGGAGATGCTCGGCCAACAGCAGGTGGCCGGTGGAGGAGACGGGGATGAATTCCGTGATTCCTTCCACGACGCCGAGCACAATTACGATCAACCAGTCAGGCACGCGCTCTTGTCCGTGAAAGGTGCCCCAGTGACAAGCGGCAAAATATTCCCGCCGAGTTTCTGTCAGAATTCCTCTAATGACACGGGCGTCATTGCCGATACAAGTAGGAGTAGCGCGATTGAATGCGCGCAGATTGTGAAGAGCGAGTATGCACAAGATTCTAATTGTTGATGATCACGCACTGATTCGGGCCGGCTTGAGGCAAGTGCTTGAGAGTGGAATGGGCCGGCTGACCCTGGGCGAAGCCCAGAGCGCCACCGAGGCGATTACGCTCGTTCAAAAGCAGGCGTGGGACATTGTCATCATGGATATTACGCTGCCGGGCCGCAGCGGGCTTGATCTCCTCGTCGAGTTCAAACATCTGCGCCCCGAAATGCCCGTGCTCGTGCTGAGCGTCCTGTCGGAAGATGAATTTGCCGCACGCGTCTTGAAGGCGGGCGCCGCAGGTTTCGTTCACAAGGAAACGAGCGCGGATGAACTGGTGCGCGCCGTGCGCAAAGTGTTGAGCGGCGGCAAATACGTGAGCCAGCATTTTGCCGAAAAGCTGGCGATGAACATCGCAGAGCCCACGACCGAGGTGTTGCACCAAAAACTTTCGGATCGCGAATTCCAGGTTCTCACCATGCTTGCCAAAGGTGAAACCCTCACCGAAATCGGCCGCGTCCTGTCGCTCAGCATCAAAACGATCAGCACATATCGCGCGCGAATCCTTCAGAAGATGCAGTTGAACAACAACGCCGAGCTGACGCGTTACGCGCTCAAGCAGGGGTTGGTGGATTGAGCGTGATGCTCAGCGATTCTCCGGCAACGTGCCCGGCAATCGGACGGTGAGGGATCGCGGCTGGCGTTCGATGCATCCGCCGAACGCCCGTGCTCGCGCTGCCGCAAGCGGTGAAATCTCAAACCTCGCTGACCCGCTGAGGCACAGGGTGACGCCCGCGTCGGTCTGCGCCAGCTCAAGCTCCAGTTCGGTCGCAACGTCGAGAGGTGCCAGCAGTGCCTTGGCAATGCGGATGAGTTGAATCGCGATTTCGGCATCCATCGAAATGGATTTACTCGTCTGACGGAAGCGACAGTGGCCCCGCTTGCTCGCCATGGACTCGATCACCGCACCCACGCCAAACAAATCGAGAGCGCGCGGACGCATACGTGAAGTGACTTCACGCACATCGCTGCTGACCGATTGCAACACCTCGGAAAGAGCCTGGATCGCCGCTGCGCTCGGCGCGTTTCCTTCTTCGATGTCGCTCTTCCAAAGCGACAACTCGATCATGGCGGCAGTAAGCTTTTGTGCAGGGCCGTCGTGGATCACACGAGCGTACTGCGCATTCTGTTGCTCGTAATATCCCGCGATGATCGCAGCGTCACTGGGCTGCGAATGTTCTGCCGCGTTGGGTTTCGATTGGTTTCCTTTCATCGTCAGAGCCGGATGTTCTGCCCATGACGGGTATCGGGAATGGAGCGGCATTCCAATTGTTTTCTTAACCCTTCGCTCGTGGCGCTTCAGGCTCGCGCTGGTTCTGCCGGCGAGTTCACGGCTTTTCGAATGAGTTGCAACAGCGCCGGCGGCGAATACGGCTTCGAGATGAAGTTCACGCCTTCCTTCAACTCCACGCCCGGAACCTCCATACCCGCCGAGTAACCGCTCGTGAAAATCACTTTCAATCCGGGGCGGTGTGCGCGGATCTGCCGTGCGACCTCGGCGCCGGAAACTCCTTCGGGCATCTGCATGTCCGTGAGCACAAGATGAATGACCTCTGCAGTGGCGGTCGCAATATCGATCGCCTGCCGTCCGGTCTCGGCTTCGATCACGCGAAATCCAGCGCGCTCGCAAACGCTTTTCACGATGCGGCGCACGGGCGCTTCATCGTCGACCACCATGATGGTGGCGGTGGCGGTCGTGTTTTGGGCCGTGGCGGGCTGCGCCGCTTCGGCTGCTTCCGGGTTCGCCGTCGAAGCAGATTGTGGAAAGTAAGCGCGAAACTCGCTGCCGCGACCGACTTCACTCGTCACTTCCAGCCAGCCGCGATGTTGCTTCACGATTCCGTAAACAGTCGCGAGGCCGAGCCCGGTCCCTTTGCCGACGTCCTTCGTGGTGAAGAACGGTTCAAAGATTTTTTTGAGTGTCTCCTCGCTCATGCCGGAGCCGGTGTCACGGACGGAGATGCACACGAATTTTCCGGGGCGTCGTTCGCCGTTCGGTTCCGCTTCGCCTTCGCTGACGCTCACCGGATTGATCCCGATCGTGAGGTTCCCGCCCTTGGGCATCGCATCGCGTGCATTTACCACCAGATTCATCAACACCTGTTCGACGGAACCGACATCGACGCGAGCGGCAGGCACGCTCGGCGGGAACGCGAGCTGGAGCGTGATCGCTTCGCCGACGGCTCGCTTCAGCATCACGGACATGCTCTTGGCGATGCTGGTGAGATCGATATCCGTGAGGCGAATCACCTGCTTGCGGCTGAAGGCGAGCAACTGTTGCGTGAGCTTGGTGGCGCGCATGGCGGCGTCCGTGATTTCCTTGAGCGACGACTTGGCATCATCGGAAAGCGGCTCGGTTTCCATCAGCAACTCCGCGTGCCCCTGCACGATGGTCATGATGTTGTTGTAATCGTGCGCCACTCCGGCGGCGAGCTGGCCCACCACGGCGAGCCGCTCCTGCCGCAGCACCAGCGCCTGGCTTTCACGCAACGCCTGCTCGACCGCTTTCCGCTCGGCGTTCTCGGTCTGAAGCTTTGCGTTGGTGATCTGTAACTCCACGGTGCGCTCGGCAACGCGATGTTCGAGTTCGCTCAATTGCATCCGCGATTGTTGCAACAGCCTCCACTTTTCCGTCATCGCGTGCGCGAGCTGGAGCACCTCGATGTTGTCGAACGGTTTCTTCAGGATGACCAGCCCGTCGGTGTGGCCGAGCCGTTCCTGCATTTCGTTCCACGAGTAATCGGAATAGGCGGTGCATATCACGATTTGGAGATCGGGATAAATCTTCCAGATCGCCTCGGTGGTCTCGATGCCGTCCCAGCCGGGTGGCATGCGCACATCCATGAACGCCATCGAATACGGGTCGCCTTCGCGAAGAGAGGCTTCGACCAATTGCAGCGCTTCCTGACCCTGAAGCGCCGAATCCACGCGAAACTGAACCATGCTGGATTTCTCCTCGGACGCGCCAAAGAGCGCCGCCTCGGCGGCTTCAAGATCCGGTGACAACGCGGCGCCGTGACACAGGATTTTGCGGAAGTCGTCGTGGATCGCGCGATTATCATCCACGACCAGGATGCGAGGAGATTTCGAGTTATGCATAAGGGGAAGGGGGATGCTGTATTGAAGGCTCAACGGGTAGTTCGAGCACGAAGGTCGCGCCGCGGCCAGGGCCATCGCTCTGAACGCGCAACGCGCCGCCCAGCTCACGCGCCGCCAGCGCGCTGCTGTGCAGGCCGAAGCCGTGGCCGGTTTTTCTGGTGGTGAAACCGTGATGAAATATTTGCGTGAGATTTTCCGGCACGATGCCCACGCCATTGTCGATTAGGAGGATTGCGACGCGCTCTCCCTCCGATTGGATCCGGATGGTGAGGGTTTTCCGCGCAGGCATACCGGCGTCGAGTGCGTACTTGGCGTTGCTGATCAAGTTGATGAGGATCTGGAGAACTTTGTGCCGATCCACCAGCACGCGTGGGACCTCCGCGAATTCGCACTGGACATGAACGTCGTGACGCGAGAGGGCGGCGCTGTTCATGCGCAACGCGTCTTCCACGAGACTTGAAGCGGGCAGCGGTTCCGATACGCCCGAGACTTTCGCGTAGTTCTGCTGCATCGCCACGATCTCCTTCATGTGCCCGACATGCTCGGAGAGCAGGGTCAACTCATCGAGCAACGTCCGTTGTTCGTTCGCGAGATGCTCGCTGAGCTTTGCCACGTAATCCCGGAGCTGCCCGGCCTTTGTGTCAGACGCAACCGCGGCGTCCGGTGGATCATTGCGCAGCCACTGTGCAAGCTTCTGAACACTCGTGATCTTTGATCTGCGCACCAGATCGCAGAGGACGGTCGTGGAGACATTCACGCTGTTGAGGACGTTGCCGACGTTGTGCAACACGCCCGTGGCGACTTCCGCCATTCCGGCCTGTCGCGATGCAGTAACAAGTTGCCTGTTCGCTCGCTCGAGTTCTGCTTCGGCTGTCTTCAGCAGGGTCATGTCTTTCGAGATGCCGAAAGTGCCGATGATTTCTCCCGACTTATCACGATACGGCATCTTGCTCGTGAGCACCCACGAGACGGAGCCGTCAGCCCAGACTTCGCGTTCGACTTTCCCGATGACCGGCTCGCCGGTCGCCATGATGCGTTTCTCGTCTTCGAGCGATTCACTCGCGTGATCGACATGGAAGAAGTTGTGATCAGCCTTGCCCAGGACATCGTCGTGATCCCTCAAGCCGAGGCGCCGCAACAGGGCATGGCTGCACCGCAGGAAACGGGAGTCCTTGTCTTTGAAGTAAATGTGGTCGGGTGAATGGTCGAGAAGCGTGCGCAATAAATCCCGCTCGTACGCCAGCGCCTTCTCCATGCGCTTGCGGTCTGTGATGTCGAGGAAGCAACCCTGCGTTCCCTTGATGACGCCGTCGGAGCCGTAGGCAGGCACTTTCATTGCATGCACATGCAGCAGTTCGCCGGTTCGCGTCTGCACCTGTTCCTCGACTTCGATCGTGATGCCTTCGCTCATGACGCGTCGGTGATCGGCGTGATACTGCGCGGCGAGTTCGGGCGGTGTGTCGTCGTGTTCCGGTGAGGCGAAGAATTCCTCCGGCGTGCGGCGTAGAATCTGCCAGAAGAACTTGTTGCCGAACATGAGCTTGCCCGCCGCGTCCTTGCGATACACGGCGATCGGCAAGTGCTCGACGAGCGACGAGTAAAGCGACTGCGATTCGCGCAGCGCATCCTCCGCGCGCCGCCGCTCATTGACCTGCGCCTGCAACTCGAGCGTGCGGTCCGTGACGCGTTGTTCGAGTTTGTTTTGCGCTTGCTGCAACGCCCCGTCACGCGCCTGGATTTGCGTGAGCATCTCGTTGAATCCATCCACGAGCCGGCCCACTTCATCGTTGCCGACCCTTGATGCGCGCAAAGAATAGTTTTTATCTGCGGCGACGCTGCGCGCGGTTTCCGACAAGGCAAGCAGTGGGCCGGAAATCAACCGCTGCAACCACGCAGAGAGGAACAGCGCGGCCGCAATGGACGCGAGCAAGACGAGTCCCGCGATACCGGCGTGACGCTTCATGCGTTCATCCAGTTCACCGAGATCCGACTCAATCAAAACAGTGCCAACACGCCGGCCTTCGTAGCTGATGCGACGATGGACGGTGAGCCGGTTGGGCCCGAACTCGTGACCATCGCTATTCGGCGGGGCTGTCCGAATGGCCTTCACAGCATCCGGGCGAACGTAGGACGCAAAGACATTCCGATTCGTATCATAGACAATCATGGCGGCCATGTGCTTGTCCGTGCGCATGACAGCGAGGATGTCTTCCACGGGCTTCCGATCGTTGAATTCGAGTGCCGCCGTGCTGCTCTGCGCGACCATCTCTGCACGGAACATAACGCTGGCGACCTTCTGGTTCTTAAAGGTGACGATGTCAAAAATGGTGAACCCGCCGGCGGCCAGCAGCAGCGCTCCTACGCTCGTGAGCATCGCCACGATCATCAGCTTCGCGCGGATTGAGATATCCTTCAGCGGGCGCAATCTCATGGCTTGTCCTTCCCGCGAACGACTGTGGATACCTGCAACAGCCGGGAGCTGATCTGCAGACCACTCGCCTGGGCGGCAGTGATGTTGATCTCGAAGCGCAATTTTCCTTCGACCTTCGTGAAGTTGATCATGCCGCCGGCCTCGGCAAATCCGCTCGCATCGCCGAGCGTGAGAATCGGTTCCTTGCCGAGCGTCTTCCGAATGTCGCCGATGCGCGCAGTGGCGGATTGGCCGACGAACAGCAGATGAACAGCACCGGGCTTCGGCATTGCACCCAGTCGTTTTACAACCATTGGCCGCCCGTGGATCACGACACTCTTCAGGTCTTCATCGAACTGCGGTCCGAAGGGATCTTCACCGAGGATCCCGATCACGAGAGGTGAATTGGTTTCAGCGAATGCACTTGCTGGCCAGGTGACGAAGTTGGCGAGCTTCGGCAGGAACGCCGCCTTCACCTGCGCCTCGATTTCCCGTGACGCATCAGCGGCGACTCCGCTCCACGCACAGCAAAGCACAATCGCGAAGAGCAGAGCCCGTCGCGCGCGGCTGATGTGGGTGGGAAGAAAGAGTGCCATGCGCGCTAGAACTTGTAAGTGAGCTTCACGCGGAAGCTGCGACCGTCCTGCGTGATGACTTCCTGAAGATGATCTTCTGCGCCCGGGTAGCCGTATTTGGTATCGAACAGATTGTAGATGCTGGCGGACACATCGAGGTTCCGCGCGAGCTTGCGGCTGAACAAGGTGAGGTTCACGACCACGAAGTCATCGGCGCGGTGAGCGGAGACCGTGTGAGCGCCGCCGTTGTACTGGAGTTCGAGGCCGGCGAAAAATTTGTCGGCGTATAGAGGGACACTTAAGTTGAGCTTGGCCAGGTGGCGTGGTGAGTTGCTCAATTCATCGCCGGTCGTCCCATCTTCGGTGCGCTGCAACGCGTAGCTCACCCGGGCTAGGATGCCGGGCCAGCGGCCATCCAACTCGAACTCCACGCCGGTGCCATCCGCGTGGTCCACGTTAACGAAATATTGCTTATTGGCGGTCAGCGCACGCTGGGTGATCAGTTGATCCACCGTGTAGTAATAGGCAGCGGTGGTGAAACGCAGGTTGGCCGGCAGCTTTTGTTCGTACACCAGTTCGTAAGTGTCGATCGTCTCGGCATGGAGGTCGCCGGTGGCTGGGTAGTAATGCAACTCGTAAACGTTGGGTGCCCGAAACGCGCGGCCATACAGCGCTTTCACCGTGGCATTCGTCGTGGGCGAATAGATCAGTCCGGCGCGCGGGTTCAACGTCTCGCCAAAGCGCTGGAAATAGTCGTAGCGCGCTCCGACATTCGCAATCAGGTTGGTCCGCAGCAGCCATTCCGTCTGGAGAAAAGCACCGACGTTCCTCCCCTGGCGGTCATCCTTCAGATAAGAAAAGCGCGGCTGCTGATCGTAGTTGATCTGCTGCTGGCGAATGTCTTCCCGATAATCAACGCCGAGCACCAGCATGTGTTTGTCCCAGACGCGCTGGTTCCATTGCCACTCCGTGCCCGCCCAATCTCCGAGCGCGGCATCCCGATACAACGTCACCGTCGGCGGCGTGTACATGTAAGGATAAGTGCCGTAATAGCGGTAGGCGTCATAGAAAACGCGGCTCGTCAGGCGTGAGTCATCGGTGAATGCCCGCTCGAACTTCAGGTCTCCGTAACCGCGGAGGTCGAGCGTCTCTTCGCGCCCGTCGCCAACGACCGTGCCGTATGAAGCCGTCGGCACGTTTTTTTCACGCGCTGAGAAACCGCCGCTGAGGGTCAGGTCGTGGTAACTGAGGGAGGTCATGAAGGTGCCGGCGCGTTCTTCGTCCGAGTTCCGAACCACGCCAAAGTGATTCGTCGGACCTTTGAATTCCGGATACCCGATGCGATCCTGCCCCTGACTTTCGTACAGGGATCCTGAAACCAGGAGTTCGACATCGTTTGTAAATTTCTTCCCGAGTGTCGCGCGAACTTTGTACGTCCCTAAGCTGCCCGCCTCGATGGAAGTTTGAACGCCGTCGATTTGCCCGCCGCGTTTCGTCACCACATTGATCACTCCGAAAAACGCGCTGCTGCCGTAGATGGAGGAGCTTGGTCCGCGAATGACTTCGACGCGGTCAATGAGATCCACATCCATGATGCTGTCGGTGGCGACGTACATCGAGTCGTAGATGTTCTCATTCATTCGGTGGCCATCCACCAGGAGCAGCACGCGCGAGTTGTAGTCGCCAGGACGCGCGAAACCGCGCATGCCCAGGTACGAATAATTCCGGTCGTAAGTGACATAGAGCCCCCGCACGCTGCGCAGCACATCGGCGAGCGTACGATGGCCGAAGCGCTCGATTTCATCCGCCGTGACGATCGACACCGAGGCGGGAGCTTCGGAAACCTTTTGCTCAAACCGCGACGCGCCGTAAACGCGATCGACCTTCACCTCAAGCAACTGCTCGAAGGTCATATCCATGAAGGTGTTCGTGCCGACAGGATCATCAGCGAACACGCGCGGCACTGCCGCATGGAGCAGCATCAACGCGACGGCGAGCTTCGCGAGCCTCCATTCCTTGCCAAAGGCCGCGAAATACCTCAGCCGTCGACGCAAAGGGGTCTTACATGGCATCCGCTGGTGTATCGGGAATTGTGGCGGCCACTTGAAGGAATATGCTGACAGAGCAACTCCGGTGCGGAAACAGCCAAGAATTATGCACGATAGACGCGGAATTCACCGACCAGATCGAGCGTCGACGCTTTTTGGCAATTCATCCGCGCAAACGTGTTGCATTGCGCTGCTCTCCCGATCGTCATTTCACACCACTGATGGAACGGGCGGGATCATGCAAAGTCCGGCGCGGATTTTTGATTGGCATTACCCACCGGCGTTGCCAGCCTGACTACAGAATATCCATGAAGGCATACCTTTCCATTGTCGCGGTCGTACTCACCGCTCAATTCGCGTTACACGCCGCCGACGACTACAAGCTCGGACCGTATTCAATGCCGCAAGAAGGCGTGCCCCGCGGGATGGTGACCAAGCTGCCGCCGCATACGAACAGCACGGTGTTCCCCGGCACGACACGCGACTGGTGGATTTACGTGCCGAAGCAATACGATACCGCGAAGCCCGCCTGCGTGATGGTGTTCCAGGACGGCGGCGGTTACGTCAGTACGAATGGCCAATTCCGCGTGCCGGTCGTGTTCGACAATCTGATCGCGAACGGTGCGATGCCGGTGACAATCGGCATCTTTCTAAATCCAGGAGTATTCGCACCCGAGACCGACGGCGCGAAACCGCGCTCGAACCGCAGCTTCGAATACGATTCACTCGGCGACCAATACTCGCGATTCATCATCGACGAAATCCTCCCCGAGGTGAGCAAAAAGTATAACCTCACGAAAGATCCTGAGGGTCGCGCGATCGGCGGCATCAGCTCGGGCGCGATTTGCGCGTGGACGGTGGCGTGGGAGCGACCCGATCAATTTCGCAAAGTGCTCAGTCACGTCGGCAGCTTCACGAACATTCGCGGCGGTCACAATTACCCGGCGCTCATCCGCAAGACGGAGGCGAAGCCGATCCGCGTGTTTCTCCAGGACGGCGCGAACGATCTCGATAATTTGTTTGGCAACTGGCCGCTCGCGAACCAGGAGATGTCCGCCGCGTTGAAGTTCATGAAGTACGATTCCCGTTTCGAGTTCGGCACGGAAGGGCACAACGGCAAACACGGCGGCGCGATCCTGCCCGAGTCGCTCCGCTGGCTCTGGCGCGATTACCAGCCGAAGTGACAATGGCCTGTTCGAACAGCAGCGTTCCGCGCCGTGCGACTTCATCGAACGCGTCTCGAAAATCGTCCGCCCTGTCTTCGTGTCCCGCTATCATGTCTTCATGTCCCACTTTGATGTTTGCGAGTTCATCCGGCGCATCTGCGGGTTTGTTTTGACCGGCTTCAACTCTGTTTTGCCCTCCTGCAAGTCCATCGCGCATATCTTTGTGTCCCGCTATGTTGACTGCGTGTCTCGCTGAAACATCTCCATATCCCGCTTTCACTGCTTCACCTCTGACTTTCACCTCACAGCGCATCGCGGAAGTCATTCGCGGCATCCGCAACCTCCTCGCGAAGCACGGCGCTTGAGTTACTCCACTGGTATGCCCAACTTTTCGAGCGCCTCCCGCACGGTGAGTTGGAATGCGCGCGAACGATTTCAGGGAGAGTAAGTCTTTGTCGCCCGTCACGATGGCATCAGCCTCTGCGGCTGCGGCGCAGGCGCGGACATGGACATCGTCAGGATCGCGCAGTTCGGCAGGCGGAATAATTCTGGCGGGCACGGCTTCATGGCAGGCGGCGCGGAAACGTTCCGTCAGCGACGCGGCGGTTTCACCTTGTCCCGTCAGCCGGCTGGCGAACTTTGGATGATGGAGCGTTTCATGCAACTCAAGGGTATCCGTCCGGCCA
>JBBRBM010000102.1:0-21309 GCA_038205745.1 Verrucomicrobiota bacterium
TGCCGGGGGCACGTTTCAAAGGGTGACAAGAATAGTTTGCTCATTTTGAACTCTTCCGCGCAGCTCGCGCTTGGTTTGTGGATTGCGAACGCGAATGACCTGGCCGGGTGTGCCGTCCTCCAGCACTTCGACTTTCATCGAGATCGAGAGAGCACCGTCCTGCACCATTGCTTCAGCGCTTTGGCCGCGGCGAACAGCGGGCTTGACCTTGATGGAACGCAATAACAGCGGCGCGTTCGGCGCAATGTATTCGGCGGTCTCGAAGCTCGGATCGGGCACGGTAAAATCAGCGAGCGGATCCCGGATGCTCAACACATCGCGGCGCTCGCGAACAAGATCGGCATCTGCCAGCAGCGCACCGCGGCGCAACGCCGTGCGGCTGGTCCACACTTCACGCCAGACTTTCGCCGACAACGAAGTTTGCCATGCACCCACGGTTTCATTGGTCGTGCTGAGCTCAACGCGGCAAACAAACAGCGCGCTGATGCCAGTCGCCGGAAGATCAGTGACGCGCACTGAGATTGGCTCGTCAGGAACGTTGATCGCCGTCCACGGGCGAGAGAGACGCAATTCGAGTTCGCCGCGATCCTTGACCACGTCCTGTTGCAACTGTGCGTTTACTAGAAGACGTAATTCTTCTTCGTCGAACGAACGGGTCTTTCGCGTGAGGCGCACTTCGGTGGCGCCGGCAAAATTGGTTGCGTTCACGTCGCCGCTCTTCACGAGAGCGGCTTCGATCTGCTTGCGCGAAAGGACGAGCGTTTGACCAAATCGCGGAGACACGGAGAGACGGAGGTGGGGAAGAACGCTGTTTGTCGTGCTCGCGATCTCGTCGAGAAACACGCCAGCACTGCTGACTTGTGCCTGCGGCAACAGCCGGACGGGTTCGCTCGCGGATGCCATGAACCCGGCGACCAGGAACAGGAGAATGTTCGCGCGACAGATCATCGGCGGAGATTGTTGCTCTGTTGCATCATCTCGTCGGCGGCTTGCACTGCCTTCGAGTTCACCTCGTAAGCGCGCTGCGCGACGATGAGGTTCACCATTTCCTCGACCACCTTCACGTTCGACATTTCGAGGTAGCCCTGCGCGAGTTCGCCGAAACCGTTTTCGCCCGGACTGCCCAGTTCAGCGGTGCCGGACGCGTTGGTTTCGTGATAAAGATTTCGGCCCAGGCTCTCGAGCCCGCTCGGGTTGTTGAATCGAACGATCTGCGCGCGAAAACTCGTCGCACCGTTCGCGCCGTTGTAAGTCACCTCACCCGTTGGCGAAATCGAAACTGCAGTCGTGCCGGCGGGCACTGGCTGAAAGCCACCTTGCAGCACCAGTCCGTCACTCGTCGTGAGACGTCCGTCGCTCGCTGTCTTAAATGCGCCGTCACGCGTGTAGGCGCGTGAGCCGTCCGGCATCTGCACTTCGAAAAATCCATCGCCCTGAATCGCCACATCGAGGCGCTCGCCAGTCTGCGTCAGTTCTCCCGTGGTGAAAATCTTCGAGGTCGCGACCGCACGCGAACCATGGCCGACCTGAATGCCCGTCGGGACTTGATTGCCCGCACCGGATTCCGCGCCCGCCGCGCGCGTGGTCTGGTAGAGCAAATCCTGAAACTCGATCTTGCTCTTCTTGAAGCCGGTGGTGTTCACGTTCGCGAGATTGTTCGCGATGACGTCGAGGTTCATCTGTTGCGACTGCATACCAGCCGCGGAGGAATAGAGTGAGCGAAGCATAATTAGCCGTTCGGATTACCGAGTTCTGAAATCATTTTGCCCATCCGCTCGTCCTGCATCTGCACCACGCGCTGGTTCGCTTCGAACGAGCGCATCGCAGTGATGAGGTTTGCCATTTCGGTGGTGGAAGACGTGTTCGCACCTTCGACGAATCCCTGGCGCACAGTGGCTTTCGCGCCAGTGGCAGGAATCAGATTCGGATCGCGTCCTTCGAACATGCCGCCGCCGATGGATGTGAGCAGATTGGGATTCGTGAAGTTCGCGACCTTCAACGTGCCTTTCTGATCGCTGCCCTGGCTGACTTCGCCTGTCGCCGAGATCGTAATCGGCGTTTTGTTATTCGGATCGAGCTGGATCGGGCCGCCATCGCCGAGGACGGGGTAACCGTGCTTCGTGACGAGCTGGCCTTGTGCGTTCAACTGAAACTCGCCGTCGCGCGTGAAGGCTGGAGCCCCATTCGGCAACTGCACTTCAAAAAAGCCGGCGCCTTCCAGCGCCACGTGGGTCGGGATGCCGGTCGGATTCAATTCGCCGCCGGAAAAATTTGTGAAGGTGGTGGTGCTTGGCAGGGTGAAATGCGTGCGGGACGTCGCGTGTGGCATCAAGCCAGCCTGAATTGCCGAGAACGAAAGCTCCTGCCGCTTGAAGCCGGGGATCGATGCCGAATTCAGGTTATCGGAAATGGTTTCCTGCCAGCGTGCGTTGGCATTCATCGCGGCCGCAGCCTGATAGAGGCTCACATTCATTCGCAGCTTGCTAAGCAGCGATGGTGCCACGGGGGTTTGAGCGTTGAAGGTTGAAGGTTGAAAGTTGCAGGTGGAACAGGTGTCCCGCGAAGAATGCGAAGTGAGCGAAGGCGAAGAAATCCTTTCCTCTTCGCGCTCTTCGCGCTCTTCGCGGGACAAATTCCGATTTTCGATTGGGGGTTTCGAAGAAGGTTGCAGGTGAAAAAGCCTTCAACCGTCAACGTGTGCGGAAAGAATTGCTGGGAGCACTGAGAAATTTCTGCCGAACGTGCCCCCGGTATCTGCCGGGTTGGGGAACGATGAGCAGCGTGCCTGCCCGAATCGAAGTCCGTCCCGGCAGGAAGCCGGTGGCGCGTCAGTAAGCGCAGCGCAGTTCCATGACTTCGCCGCAACCGCAGACCACGCGAATCGTGGTGATCTTGTCTCCGTCGCGAATGACGCTCACATGCGGCTGGCCGTGCGAGTCCGTGTGTGCGCCGGCCATTCCGGAAGATGTGGTGATGGCCCTGAATGGAACGTCCCCGGCGTTTTGCGCCGGAATGATCTTCGCGCGAAAGGAATCGTTCGTTTTCGTCGCAGCGTTCTTCACGCCGAATGGAACAAATGTATCGCTCATCAGTTTTTCTCGCGGCCCTGATTTTCTTTCACCTTCAACAGCACGGTCACGCGGCGATTCGCCTCGTCCGCCGGCTGGGTTCCCTCCATCGGCACGGTGTCGCCGAAGCCGGCCACCTTCGCGACCTGCTTTGTTCCGACGCCCGTATGGACGAGCAATCGGCGCGCGGCATTGGCGCGATCGGTCGAGAGTTCCCAGTCCGTGTAATCCTCCTTCGCCGCCTTGCGACCGGCCTCGGTGTGACCTTCGATCTCGATGGTGAAGGTGCTGTAACGCGCGATTTCCCACGCGAGCGTCGACACCACCCATGAGCCGTAGTCAGTCATGGCGGCGGTGTCCTGCTGAAAAATTGGTTTTTGCGAGCGGTCAAAGATGTTGATGCGCAATCCGTCGCTCGTGAGTTGAAGCTTCACGGACTGAGCATCCTCCTGTTTTTCCTGGAACATCTTGGCGAGGTCCTCGGTGACTTTGCGGAGCAGTTCCATTTCGACCGCGTTCACGGATTCGAATTTTCCCTTTTGCTCGTGTGTGACTTGCACATCCTTGTTCGGGATGATGCCCATCGACTCCTTGGTGGCGGATGAAAACGGATTCCGGAAAGCGCGCTCGACAGCTTCCTTGATCTTCTCGTCCTGCGCGGTGAGCCATAGCACGAGGAACAAAGCCATCATCGCAGTGACGAAGTCCGCGTAAGCGACCTTCCATGCGCCGCCGTGATGTCCATGTCGCTTCGCCATGAGATCAGCTTGGTTTGCTGGCAACCGCGGCCTTCAGCATCGTCTCGAGTTCATCCGCACCCGGACGCAGGTCCGAGGACAACCCGCGCCGGCCCATCTCCGTCGCCATGAGGGGCGCCATGCCGCTGGCGAACGCCACGACGCAGGTGGCGATGGTCTGCGAATATTTCGCCTCTGCGAGGCCAACAAATTCCATGTTCACCGCCATCGGATTCATGAAGCCGTACGAAATGAAAATACCGAGGAACGTTCCGACGAGCGCCGCCGCCACCTTGTGACCAATCTCTTCGATCGGTCCTGCAATCGCTCCCATCGTGATCACGATGCCGAGCACGGCGGCCACAATGCCGAAGCCCGGCATGGCGTCCGCGGCTTTCGTCAGCACGCTGACGGGTGCATGGTGTTCGTCGTCCATGCGTTCGAGTTCGATTTCCATCAGGGTGCGCAACTGCTCCGGCTTGATCTTGCCGTCGATGATCGGGCGCAAACCGCCACAAAGAAATTCCAACGCGTGTTTGTTCGCCAGCAGGCCGGGATATTTTTTGAGGATCGAACTGCTCTCAGGGGTGGAGACGTGCTCCTCCAAAGCGATCATGCCGTTGCGCCGGCCGACCATGAACAGTTCGTAGAGCGCCTTGAATAGTTCATCGTATGCTGCGCGGTCGTAGGGCGTGCCCTTGAATGCCGCGACCATTCCCTTGCCGAGGTCGATGAGCACCTTCTTCGGCGCCATGATGATCATGGCGCCCAGCGCCGAGCCGCCGATCACGACGAACTCCGACAAATGCATCAGCGCGCCCACATGGCCGCCGCCCATCATGAAGCCGCCGATCACCGAGGCCATGACGATGATTGCTCCGATGAGAATGATCATTGAAACAATCGCAGCGCTTCCGAGCTGCTTTCAACTTTTTGGAGATAAGACCGGATCGAAAGAATCGCCTGCGCGTGAACCTGGCAGATGCGCGACTCCGTCACACCAAACGCCTCGGCGATTTCGCGCAGACGCAGGCCTTCGTAGTAGTAGAGCGAAAGAACTTTGCGCTGCAGCTCGGGCAGCTTCTTGATGCGGTCAGCAATCAAGCCGGCCATCTCGCGACGCGCTGCGGTGTCCATTGGAGTTTCCTGCGTCGGGTCGCTGATCATTTCGGCGGGCGAGCGTGGCTCAGCGCCGTCAACGTCAGTCGGAGCGGTGTCGATGCAGACAAACGTCGTCGGGCGCACCTCGTCCAACCAGCGGAGATAATCCTCGACGGAAATTTTCAGTTCGGCGGCAACCTGCGCGTCCGTCGGAACGTTCTGCGCGTCCCGCTGTTCCAGTTCCAGCATCGCCGTCTGGATCTTGCGCGCTTTCTCGCGAACGGTGCGCGAGGCCCAATCCATCTTGCGCAACTCGTCGATCACCGCACCGCGAATGCGGAACCGCGCGTACGTTTCAAAGCTCGCGCCGTTCTGCGGATCAAAGTTTCGCATCGCGTGCAGCAACCCGATGACACCGACGCTTTGCAACTCTTCGAAATCCACGTGTGTCGGCAGCGTCATCGCGAGCCGGCCCACGATGGTTTTCACAAGGGGAATGTACTGCACCACCAAATCGTTCTCGGACTGCGTATCGCTGGATTCGCGGTAGCGCTGCCAAAGCCCGGGTGCGATCTGTCGTGCGTCAGGTTCAACCGTTGTCTCGAGGGAAGTTGTGGCCGGCATTTGGAGTTACTTGGCTGAGGGTTTGGGGGTTTCTTTGCGTTGCGCGGCGAGTTCAGCGTGTTGCTGTTCATGCGCGGCTCGCAAACTCTTGATCCATACCCGGCCCCACCACCGCATCATCACGCCCGCAGCGAGAGCGGCAGCAGCGGCACGCCAGAGCGCATCCGGCCACGGACTGCGATGGGCGAGGCCGAACGCCAGGCCGATCACGAGACCGATCATTCCGCCGAGTATCATCAGAGATTTCATTGACTCGAACCATGTTTAGCAGCGCCGGTGCCACGAGGTGTTTCCCTTGGGAAACAGATCACGAAGCACGGAAAACCTCGGGAAACAGGAGCTCGGCCGTGGCGGGCAGAAAACGTCCGGGAATATTTTGCCCGGCGCTGAGGAAGCTCATGGAGTAATTCGTTCCCAGCACGAAGTTCCACAGCTTGCTCCACCGCGTCTCCTCGTCGAGATGGGTGAAGAGCAAATGCGTGATGGGCAATCGGCTGAAAGCGCGCACCTGGTTTTGCAGCAGCGTGGAATCGTAGGCGGCATTCAACACCAGCGTGACACGCGCGCCAGGCATGATGCTCAGCAGCTTCTGGATTTCGTCGAAAGCAACTTCATCGCTCGTTTCCACGCCCGGCAGATCAACGAAGTGCAATTCCTCGGGCCATGTGACCGCGGGGTTCCACGAACGCTCGACAGGCGTGTTCAGAATTTCACAGTGAACACTGAGCGATTCCGCTGTGTTCGCGCGCGGCACATCCAGCCGCCACACGCGAGCGCTTGCGCCTTCGATGAGCGACGCTTGCGTGAGCCATTTGCAGAGAGCGGTGGTTTTGCCGGAGCCAGGCGGGCCAAGGAAAACATGGGTGCCGCGAGCCGGCAAACGAGCGTCGCGCCAGAAGCGCTTGAGCACATCACGCGTCAGCGCCAGTTCGGAGCCCAGTGACTCCGGCGCGCGATCACCGTGGATTCGCTTGAGTTCATCCAGCACGCGCTCGGCATGCAAGGCGGTGACGCCCATCGTCTCCAGCAAGGCTGCGCTGCGCCACTTGCCTGGAACGAGCGCGGGCATGGAGAAGCGATTCGCGCGGCGGGAAATGATGGCGGAGAGATCTTCCGTCCCCTGCTCTGCCGCAAACTCCGGACCCGAGACGTCCCGCACATCGAGCAATGCCAGCGCGGGAATTGATGGTGCGATCTCCCGTTCAGCGACAGCCTCGGGAGCGCACGCGAGCACTTCGATCCTCTGCCGAGACCACAGACGTGACAATCCCGTTGCGGGCAAACGCCGCACGTTCAGCACCACGGCTTCGGGCCCGAGCTTGCTGCGAATTTGCGTGAGCGCATCGGCCGCGTTGTCTGCGATGAAAGGGACAACGTTCATTCAATCAGCCCGGCGCGAGCACCGCGGCGCTCTGCACTTCCACGCGTGATGGAATTTCGTTGTACGACAGCACCGCCAGATCGGTGAAGGTGCTCTCGAAGAATCGTCGAAAGGCGAGGCGCAATTGCGGCGCGCACAAGACGACCGGCGGATGACCCGCCGAAAGCATCTGCTGCACGAACTTCGACAACGACTCCACGACATGCCGCGCCAGCTTCGGCTCCATGACCAGCGCAAGCTCCGTGGCCGTCTGCCGCAACCCGAGTGCGAGTTGTTGCTCGAGCTTCGGATCGAGTGTGATGGCGCGGACGCTGCCGTTCGGCATCTGGAAAGGCTTCGTGATCTGCATGCCCAACACACGGCGTGCGTGCTCGGAAAGCTCGTCGGGATTCTTCGTCACGTGCGCGTAGTCGCTGACTTTTTCAAGGATCGCCGCGAGGTTGCGGATCGAGACGCCTTCGTTCAGGAGGTTCTGCAACACGCGCTGCACCTGGCCGACGGTGAGCAGGTTCGGGATCAATTCATTCACGACCGTCGCGTGCGTCTGCTTCAAGTTATCGAGCAACACCTGCACGTCCTGCCGAGTGAGAATGTCGCCGCAGCCTCGCTTCAATGTTTCGGACAAGTGAGTGACCAGCACGGACGCCGCATCCACGAGTGTGAAGCCGCTGACTTCGGCGGTCTTGCGCTCCACTTCCGTCACCCAGGTGGCGGGCAATTGGAACACCGGCTCGACGGTGGGAATGCCTTTGAGCTGCGTCTTGGAATTCGTCGCATTCATCGCGAGCCAGTGGCCCGGCATCAATTGCCCTTGTGCGACGGACTGGCCTTTGATGAGAAAACGATACTCGTTGGTGCCGAGCTGCAAATTATCGCGCAACCGAATCGGCGGAATGATCATGCCCATGTCCGACGCGAACGTGCGGCGCACACCTGTCACGCGCTCGAGCAAGTCGCCGCCTTTGCGCGCATCGGCAAGTCCGACCAATCCGTAGCCGAGTTCGATCTGCACCGCGTCGATGTGCAGCAACGTTTCGAGCTTGTCCGCCGGCTTTGCTTCGGGAGCGGCAGGTTTGGCGTCGCCGGCTTTGGCAGTTCCCTTGACACCGGCCACCGCGCCAATCATCGGCGAGCCATGCTTGTGCAACGTGTAGGAAAGCGCTCCGGTAATGATCGCAAGGGTGGCGAAGGGAAGCATCGGCAATCCCGGCACAATGGCCATGAGCCCGAGCATCACGCTCAGCACCGTCATGGCACGCGGGTAGAACAGCAGTTGGTTCCCGAGTTCCTGGCCGAGATTTTCCTTGGCCGCCGCGCGAGTGACAAGAATGCCCGCCGCCGTGGAGGTGATGAGCGCCGGCACTTGCGAGACGAGGCCGTCACCGATCGAGAGAATGGTGTAGCGTTCCAGCGCCTCGCTGACCGACATCCCCCGCTGCGCCATGCCGATGGCAAACCCGCCACCAATGTTGATGACCGTGATGAGAATCGCCGCGATGGCGTCGCCACGCACGAACTTGCTCGCACCGTCCATCGCCCCGTAGAAATCCGCTTCCTGTTCGACCGTCCGGCGGCGATTGCGGGCCTCGGTCTCGTTGATCATGCCGGCATTCAACTCCGCATCGATCGCCATTTGTTTGCCGGGCATGGCGTCCAAGGTGAAACGCGCCGCCACTTCCGCGATGCGGCCGGCGCCCTTCGTGATCACGATGAAATTGATCAGGACGAGAATGAGGAAAACGACGATGCCCACGACGTAGTTGCCGCGCACAACGAAATTGCCGAACGCCTCGATGATGTGTCCCGCGTAGCCGTCGAGCAGGATCAGTCGCGTCGTCGCGACATTGAGCGAGAGTCGGAACAAGGTGATGAACAGCAGCAGCGTCGGGAACCCGGAGAATTCAGCGGGCGTCTTGAGGTAGAGAATGATGAGGAGCGTCAGCAACGAGAGCGCAATGCTCAGCGCCAGCAGTCCGTCGAGAAGGATGGCCGGCACCGGCAGGATCAGCAGCAGGATGGTCCCAAACAAACCAACGATCAGCCACAGATCACTGTGACGCAGCAGGTTCTTAAAATTGTCGCTGAGCTTGGCCATGTACGAGTTCTTCGGCGGAGACTGCATAGCTAAGGCCGGGCCAAGGGGTTTGGGGCGGCTACGCTGGGATTTCGGGCAAACGTTGCCGTCGCGGGCGGAATTTTTTGCCGCAGTTTGGGGAGAGTAATCAGTAATCAGTGAAACAGTAATCAGTAGCCGACCTCGAAGCCCGATTACTGACTCACTGATTACTGACTCACTGATTACTGACTCACTGATTACTGACCTACTGATGACTGATTACTTTCCGCCGCATTCTCCTGCGCGAAATATCGATACCGGTTCACGCGGTAAACCCACGCGAGCACTTCAGCCACCGCGGCGTAAAGCTGCGCCGGAATTTCGCCGCCCACCTTGCCGTATTTGAACATGAGACGCGCGAGCGGCTTGTTTTCCATGATCGGAATCTGGTGTTGCTCGGCGATCTCACGAATCCGTTGCGCATTCAGGCGAATGCCTTTGGCCACGATCTTCGGCGCCTTCATGGTCTTGCGATCGTAGCGGAGCGCGATGGCGATGTGCGTGGGGTTCACGAGCACGACGTCGGCCTTGGGCACCTCGGCGAGCATCTTGCGTTTGCTCACGTTGGCGCGCATGCGGCGCCGGGCGGTCTTCATCATCGGATTGCCTTCCGTGTTCTTGGCTTCGTCCTTCACCTCGTCCTTGGTCATCATGAGGTCGCGCTGGTTGCGCCACCATTGGTAGCCGTAATCAATCGCCGCGATGAGCCCGAGCGCGAACACAACCCGCAGGCAAATCTTCCATCCCGCTTCCGCCATGAACGTGCCGATGCGATCCAGACTCACGGCGCTGGCGAAGATCGGATCATCCAGCACCGCGCGGATCTGTGACCACGTGAGCAACCCAATCACAGCCAGCTTCAACAGCGCGAGCAATGTCGGCACGGCAGATCGCGCCGAGAACACGCGACCGAAGCCGGCGACGGGATCCACCTTCTCCCATTTGAAACCAAGCGCATCCGACGCGGTGTTGAAACGGTTTTGAATTCCTCCGGCGAGCAAGCCAGCCAGAACGATGGTCAACACAACGGGCCCGACAAGCTTCGCAAACCAAATCGCGCCGCTGATGGCGTAGCCTTGCAGTGAACCCTGGCTCAGGCTGGTGTCGTGCAGGTGACCGAGCGACACCGCCATGGCGCCGGCCAGTTGTTGCCACATGGCATTGCCAGTCATCGACAACGCCACGAGACCTCCGAGCAACACGAAGACGGTCTGCACTTCCGGACTGCGCGCGACCTGACCTTTCCGCAACGCCTCTTCCAACTTCTTTGGCGTCGGTTGCTCTGTCTTTTCTCCGCCTTGTTCGCTCATGCGGCACCTCGGCCTGGGACTTGGAGACAAGCCGACTGGGGGAGCGGGGGAATGCCGCCCAGTACCCTTGTCCCCTCATCCCCTTGTTCCAAGCGTCCCCTCGTCCCCAAGAACCGGGCCAGAGTGAGGGACCGGGCGAGCTGGGGACAGGGCGAGCGGGGGAATATCCCCCAGTCCCCAAGTCCCCCAAGTCCCCAAGTCTCCTTCCTCTCGGTCACGCTCATGATAACCAGTGCGCGACCAGCATCATGTCGTCGGGAATGCGCCGCAGTGCGTTCGCAATGTGCTGGCCCATGAGCGGCAGGGTGGCGGCAAATACAAACATCCCCGCCATGATGCGGAAGGCGAAGCTCTCCGAGAACACGTTCATCTGCGTCACCGCACGGCCCAGCATCGCGAATACGAGAATCACAACAAAGGACACCGCCATGATGGGCGCCGCCATCTGGACCGCCACGACGAACATCTGTCCCGTGAGTTTCAAAACGTGCAGCAGCAAACCTTCGCGCAGGTGCGCGCCTCCGGCCGGCAATACAGCGTAGCTCTTCACAAAGCCCGCGATGAGCCAGTGATGCAGATCGAGCGCGAAGAGCAGCGTCGTGGCCAGCAACAGCAACATCATGCCAGGCGCTTGCGTGGGCGTGGTGCTGAGCGGGTTCATGATGGCGCTCATGTTCAACCCAAGCTCGGAGGAGATGAGCTGGCCGGCGATTTCGAATCCGCCGATCACGATGCGCGACACGAAGCCAAGTGAAACACCGATCAACGCCTCACTGGCGATCAGGCTGATGGAGCCGAAGAGCGTGGGAGCGGCATGAGCCACGACCATTCCCGGTGCGACCAGGATTCCAAGCATCGCCGCGAAGACGACGCGCAACTTCACTGGGACGTTCGCCGCCGAGAAGATCGGCAGCATCAGCAGGAAACCGCCGGCGCGGACGAAACCGAACATCCAGTTCTGAAAATCGAAGGGCATTTCACTGCGCCATCTGTGGAATCTTCTCGAAGATCGCCGCGGTGAATTCCACCAGCGAGCGAACCAGCCAGGGCATCAACAACAGCAGCGCGCCGACAATTCCGAGCGCCTTCGGCACAAACGTCAGCGTCTGTTCGTGGATCGAGGTCACCGCCTGAAACAAGCTGATGAGCAGGCCGATGATCATCGCGACGAGCAGGAACGGCGTCGCCAGCGACACCGCTTGCAGCATCATGGTCTTGAGCAACTCGACTGCGAATTCAGGTGTCATTTCCTCACACTCCAAAGCTGCGGATCAAACTGCGCACCACGAGTTCCCACCCGTCCACGAGCACGAAGAGCAGAATCTTCAGCGGCATCGCGATTGTCATCGGCGGCATCATCATCATGCCCATGCTCATCAGCACGGTGGCGACAATGAGGTCGATGAGGATGAAGGGAACGAAAAGCAGGAAGCCCATTTGGAACGCCGTGCGCAACTCGCTGATGATGAATCCGGGGATCACAACTTTAAGCGGCAGTTTGTCCGGCGCCGTGGGACCGAGCTTTGCGAGGCTCGCGAAAAGTTCCACGTCCTTGGCGCGTGCCTGTTTCAGCATGAACGCGCGCAAGTGACCGCCCGCGTTATCGAGGGCCTGGGCGCTGGAGATTTGCTTCGCCTCGTAGGGTGTGATGGCGTCGCGTTGGATCGAGCTCCAAACCGGCTCCATGATGAAAAACGACATGAACAGCGCGAGGCCGATGATGATTTGATTCGACGGCGTTCCCTGCAACGACAACGCCGTGCGCAGAAACGAAAGCACGATCACGATGCGCGTGAAACACGTCACCAGCAGGATGATCGACGGCGCGAGCGTGAGCAGCGTGATGGCGAAAAGAACTTTGATGCCGATGTCGACATCCTGCGGCTGGCTATTATTGCCGAGCGAAAGCTGAAACGGTCCCACCTGGGCGGAAAAATTGGTCGGTGTCTGCGCGTGAGCCTGCGTGGTGCCGACGATGAAGAACGCCGAGAGCGCGAGCAGAAGCAGAATGAAGCGACGCCAGTTCATTTCCTCCCCAGCGCGTGTTGCAACAGTGACGCGAATGACGCGGGCGCGCCGTTGGTCTCCGTCTTTTCCTCGACCATCGCCCCCTCGGGCAGCTCACTAATCAACGACACTCCTGCCTGCGATGCGCCGACGAGAAACCGTTGCTCCTGATAGCCAATGACGTAGATCACCTGCCGCGGTCCAAGCGGCTGCGCTTCGACGATGCGCAGCTTGGATTTGTTTTTGATGCGCGCGACGCGCTGCCAGTTCTTGAAGAGCCACACGCCGCCGAAAAACAGTGCCAGCACGAAAGCCAGGGAGGCCAGCATGCGTATCACAGAGCCGGCTGCGCTCGGAAGCGGCGTGGGAGCAAGTGCGAGAGTGTTCGTGTCGGCAAACGCAAGCGCCGGAGCGGCACAAAGGAAAACAATCACCGCGAAAGAAAGTGGGGCGCGAAGCTTCATTTCGCCGCGCTGGTAAGGAGTTCCGTGATCTTGATCCCGAAGCGGTCCTCGACCACCACGACTTCTCCGCGCGCCACCAGCTTGCGGTTCACGTAAAGCTCCACGGGCGCGTCGGCGACTTTGTCGAGCTGCACCACGGCACCGATATTGAGTTGGAGCACGTCACGCATCGGCATCTGGCAACTGCCCAGTTCCACCGAGAGGTTCACCGGTACATCGAGCAGGACCTCGAGATTCGCAGGTTGATCGGTCGCTGTGTTCATCAGTCGTTCAAAGCTTCTGTCAGTTCAACAGCCCACTTAGCGCCACGCGTGCCAAGTCGTCCGGTGAACTTCGGGACCGACGCGAGGCTCAGTTGCAAATCCTGGGCAAACCGGGGATCGAGCAGCACGACATCGCCGGTTTTCAATGACGCCAGCTCGCGCGCGGTCATCTCCACTCCATTCCATTCCGCGGTCAGGTTCACCATGACTTCGTTCATGTCCGCGTTCCATCGAATGGGCATGGCGGTCGCGCCGGTGCCCGTCGTCTCCTTGTCGGCGCCAAGCGTGGCGAGATGTTTCACCAGCGGCTCGAGCGTGTAATGCGGGAACGCGAGCTGCATCTGCTCAATGCAATCACCGACGCGCGCCTCCATCGTGAGGCAAAGCATCACCGTGTCGTGGGGCGCGGTCTGGAGAAAGCGCCCGTTGTTCTCATGGCCCAGCAACGTGGGGCGCAAATCCTGGAACGACTGCCAATGGTTGCACCACTCGTTGAGAAGGATCTGAACCGCCTGATCGAGCAGCGCCGTCTCGATCTCGGTGAGCTCGCGGTTCGCGTTGTGCGACTGGGCGGAGCCGCCGAGCAGGCGATCGACGATGGCCAGTCCAAGCCGCGGCGGAATATCGAGCAGGCACACGCCTCTCAGCGGCTCGGCTTTGAACAAGGTGAGGTGGGTCGGATTGGCAATGGATTCGGTGAACTTCTGATAGGTGATCGTTTGCAGCTTCGACATCTGCACGGAGAACTCGAGGCGAAGATAAATCGACAACCGCGCCGCGAGCGACCGGATGAAATCCTCGTGCCGCAAGCGCAGTCGTCGTAACTCGCCCGCCGCGAGAAACGCCGGCTGACGAAAATCGTACGGCTGGATGCTGTCGTGCTTGATGCGGTCCTTGCGGCCGCCGCTGCCCAGCACGAGCGTCGTATTCTCCTGCTCCTGGACCTGTTGGAGCAGCCGCTCAACATCGGACTGCGAGAGGACTTCGTGCGCGCCGTTGGGATCCGGGATCTGCATGGCGTTATTGGATGGCGAACTCGGTGATGTAAATTTCCTGCACCGTGCCGCCGCCCAGGACGTTGTTGAATCCGGTGATCAACTCGCTGCGCACGATATTGCGCGCGCCGGGCTTCTCCAGGTCGGTGATCGTTTTGGTCGAGAGCAGCGTCATGGCCGCGTCGCGCAACTGGGGTTCTCGTTTCTCCACGCGCGTTTTGAAATCTGCCGCGCTGCCGACGAGCGTCACGCTGGAGAGCAAGTAACGGGAGCCCATCGTGCCCGCGACGTTCACAAGCAATTTGGTGAGCTGCACCGTTTGCTTGGGAGCGCCATTGTCCGCGGCGACGCCGTTGGTTGAACCCTCCTTCTCATCCGCCACGGGTGTGGTCGCATGCTTCGGCGCGATGCCGAGCGAGTTCTGCAACTTTGGGACGAGCACAAACTGCGTCAATGCCCATGCCACCGCAGGCATCAACACCAGCGTGGCGATCAGCGGAATGAATGCCTTGAATCCGCCGCCGGCCGCCGGTGCCGCGGCTGGTACTTCGGTCTCGGCCTTTTCTTCGGGAGCTTCTTTGACGCGGTCTGCCATAAATGAATCAACGCTTCAGGTTCACGAGTTCCTGCAACATCTCGTCGCTCGTTGTGATGATGCGCGAGCACGCCTGGAACGCGCGCTGCGTGGTGATGAGCGTCGAGAACTCGTTCGCGAGATCGACGTTGGAAAGTTCGAGCGAGCTGGATTGCACGCGGCCCAGGCCGTTCGTGCCGGGCACGTCGGCATTCGCCAGCGGACCGGCAGCCGAGAGACCGGAGTAAAGATTCGCGCCTTCCTTTACCAGTGCCTGGGGATCGCGGAAATTTTGCAGCAGGACCTGCCCTCGCACATACTCGGTTCCATCGCTGAGCCGCAGATTGACTTTGCCTTCCTGGTCGATGCTGAAAGATGAAACCGTGGCTCCCGCGGTGGTCGTGCTCGGTGCGCCGGTGGCGTCGATCAAGAGGTCACCACGCGCGCTGAGTCCGCTGTCACTGAAGCCTTGCACGCGCATGCCATTCGTCGTGACGAGATAGCCATTCGAGTCCACACGAAAATCGCCGGAGCGCGTCGCGAAGGTGTTTGCATTGAGCGCATCGCGAACGACGAAGAATCCATTGCCTGACACGGCCAGATCCGTCGGCACGCCTGTGCGCGAAATGGCGCCCTGCGTAAATGCGTTTGAGATCGAGCTCGTCTGCACACCCGTGCCGACCTGCATCGCGCTGGTGCTGCTGCTCGACGCGCTGCCGGCGGCAGAATCGCGCAGCGTCTGGCTGAACGAGTCGGCGAAATCGACGCGCCCCGCCTTATAGCCGGTCGTGTTGACGTTGGAGATGTTGTTGCCAATGACATCCATCTGTTGCTGGAACTGTTGGATGCCACTGACGCCTGAATTGAGTGAACGAAGCATAGCGATGTTTTACGGAGTTGATGTTTCCCTCGGCGCCACCGGTTCGGGCACTGATACCGAGAAGAGCTTGCTCATCTCGTAAGCCGTGCCGTTGACGACGATTTTTGGCGTCCCTGCCTCGATGTTCACGGCGCTGACAACGCCGGTCACATTGATATCCTTGCTGATCTGCAAACTCACTTCGCGCCCAAGCAGGCTGTTCGCCTGCAGCAAGTCCTGCTGCGAACTCATTGTGGCGAGGCTCGTCTGCATTCCCTTCGCCTGTTCCAGCGAACTGAATTGCGCCATCTGCGCGATGAAGTCCGTGTCCTTCTTCGGGTTCATCGGGTCCTGCGCGGCAAGCTGCGCGACGAGCAGCTTCAAAAAATCTTTTTGCCCGAGCACCTGCGTCGGCATTCGGCTCGCTGTGTCGGCAAGCAATGCGGCGTCCGCGCCGCTGCCTGAAATGGAACTGACGGTGTTTGCCATAAAATTTAAGCCCATCCCTCCAGCAACGATTTGGAAAAGCGCGGCGCCGCCATGCGGTTCGGGACTTTGGCGCCGCGCGTTTGGGGGGTTGGGGAAATGATTTCTTCGCGCGGCACGTCCTCACGCCGCTGCGATTGGGAAAAGTCTTGCTGAAAGAGTGATGAACCCTTGCGCGCCTCGCCGTCGTCGCGATGCAACTGCACGCCCTGGTCGGCCATGCGCCGTTGCAACTCCTGCCAGTTTGAATCGAGCAACTGGCGATCGCCACGCTCGAAATGCAGGTGCGCACTTAGCGCGCCTTCGCGCATCTCCACACGCAGCAAAAACTCCGTGCCGGGCTGCGGCGTGATGCTCACCGTCACCGACTCGCGGCCCATGTGGCGCACGCGCGCCACGCCGTCCAAAAGCACACGCGCAACTCGATCGACGGCAGTATCACTCATGGAAGGAGAAGCGCTTTCAACCTTCGCTTCGGGCTGCGCGCGGAAATCGGGCGACGCAACGTTGAGCGCCAGCGGGCTCAGCTCAACATCACGACGCGGCGAAGAATGGGCGTCATTGGGAACGTTCGTGCGCGCCGCAGGGAAGACCGGCGCGAACGCGTCGCCCGGCAGATTTTTCTCAGCCTGCCCGGCAGTTTCGTCCATTTCGACCGCGTAGTTCATTCGCACATCCTGTTTAGCAGCGGCGGTGCCACGGAGGGTTGAAGGGCGAGAGTCGAGGATTGAAGGTTTCTCTGCCGACGCTTCCAATGCGCCTTGCTCCACCTGAGGGGAAGGAGACTTGGGGATGAGGGAACTTGGGGATGAGGGAATTGGGGGAATTCCCCCGCTCTCGCCGTCACTCCATCTCCCGGTCACTTTGGGCTCGCCCTGTCTCCCCGTCGCCCTGTCTCCCCGTCCTGTGGTGTTGTCCGCAGCGGAAGTGAGTGCCGCGCCCAACTCAGCGGGCAATGATTCTTCGACGGCTTCAAATTCTGGAGGCAGTTCCATCCCCTGCTCTGCCTTGGCATTTCCGGCGTCGCCGGATGGAGGGAATACGGCGGTCGCGGGGAAGGAGACGTGGGGACTTGGGGGACTTGGGGGACAAGGAGACGAGGGGACTTGGGGACAAGGGGATATTCCCCCGATCGCCCCATCCCCCCATCTCCCTATCCCGAGCGTCCCCTCATCCCCTTGTCCCGAGCGTCCCCCGCTCGCCCTGTTCCCCCCGGATTCGTTGGCACACTCGTCCCTGGTCTTCTCCGATTCGCTCACGTCCCCGCGATCGGCATCGGAATCCGTGATTCTCTCCAGCGCGCTCTGCACCGCGATTTGCGCCGCGCACGTCGCGGAAGGCTCCTCGGTAGGAGGCTTAGGAGACTTGGAGATTTGGGGCGGAGGGGACATTCCCCCGCTCGCCCTGTCTCCCCGTCCCCCGGTCCCAAGCGCCTTCTTCATTCCTGCCCGCGAAAGGTGCCGCGCAAAGTCCGCGACGGGCTTTCCACCTGAGGGGACGGAGACTTGGGGACTTGGGGAGGAGGGGATGAGGGGAAATTCCCCCGCTCGCCCTGTCTCGCCGTCGCCCTGTCTCCCCGGGGACGACGAGAATTCGCGTAAGTCAGCCTTCGCAACATGGACGGAATCGGCGGGCCGCGCAGCAGTCGCAACGGCCAATGGGAAGGATGATTTCATAAACCTTGGATTGAGAATGGACTGGATGGAAAACCGATTGGCTCCCGCGAAGCGGCGAAGGAGGCGAAGCAAACACCTGCTTCCTTTCTTGATCCTTCGCCCACTTCGCCGCTTCGCGGGACACCTCGCGCAGCCTTCGCAACATGGGCGGAATCGGCGGGCCGCGCAGCAGTCGCAACGGCCAATGGGAAGGATGATTTCATAAATCACTTTCCCGCGCTGCTCTCCACGGTGTGCCGCAACCGCTCGGTGAGCAGCGCCGCGCGCGCAGCGTCCGTTTTTCCGAGCCGCGAAAACGCTTCGAGAATGGGTCCGCTCTCAGTTGCCTTCATGTAGAACAACACCTTGATGACTTCTTCGTCCGTCTGCTCCTTGAGAATGTTCACCGAGCCTTCAGGCGTCATCGCTGCATACACCTTCGTCAGCTTTTTCAGGTTGGGAATCTCCTCACGTTTCACTCGCACCAGGGTTGCGTCCAACTCGCGCTGCAAGCGATTAACCGCCTGTGTCACAGTGCCGATCTCCTGCCGCTCATTCGCCAGCCGGGCTTCGAGTTCCTTCAATTGCTGCTCGCGCGTCGCAAGGGCTTCGCGCTCGTGCTTCAGCTCCACGAGCATGTCATCGAGTTCCGGATTCGTGAATCGCCACGACTCCGATAGGGTCATGGTTTCATCGTCGGCTTCTTTTACGCCATCCGGGCGCGACCAATTCGCCATCGAAAAACACACGAACGTCGTCCCGAGATACACCAGCGCGCCCATCAGCGCGACGAACCAGCCCGCCGTCACCACGCGCTTCATGCCGCCTCCAATTCAAGCTGCCAGGCGCGGCGCGTCGCCACCTCGTCCATGAACTTCTGCTGCTCCCTCATGACATCCCGCTCATGAACCCGATGCTGCTTGCGGAACAACCGATCCATCACCTCGCGCTGGCGCGTCGCCGCGATCAGTCGCGCATGAGATTCATTCACCTTCCGCTGCGCGCGCTCCAGTTCAGCCACCAGCAGCTTCTGTTTCTCCTCCAGCACGCAGCACCAGGCGCGGCCGTGGCGCAATTCATCCACGCGCAGGCCGGACCAGTTGCGCATCGACTGCCATGCGCCCTGAATATCCTGATCGAGCACCGTGAGCCGTGTCCCGACGTCTTCGCACTCGCGAACCGCTACACCGTAAATACGTTGTGCATCCTGTTCCTGCACCTCGCGCAGCTCGCGGATGGTTTGTAGTGGGAAGCGAAACTTCTTCATGCGTTAACCTTGGGTTGAGTTGGGGAAATCGAATTCAACGTCTGCGCCAGCAACTGCCACGTCTGTTCCAGCGGGAAACCTTCCCGAATCGACTGCCGTAGAAAACCGCGCAATGGATCGTGTAGCTTGATCGCCTGATCCACCGCACTGTTGCTGCCCGCCGCGTAAGCGCCGATGGTGATCAAGTCCGAGTGCTTCCGATAAACCGCCAGATGTTCCCGCGCCCGAGCCACAGCGTCGAGCTGCGGCGCATCCAACAACTCACGCGTCAGACGACTCACACTCTCCAGCACATCCACGGCGGGATAATGATTCTGCGTCGCGAGATCGCGCGACAACACGATGTGCCCGTCGAGAATGGAACGCACCGCGTCCGCCACCGGCTCGTTCATGTCATCACCCTCCACGAGCACGGTGAACAATCCTGTGATCGCGCCGCGCTCGCTCGTGCCAGCGCGTTCGAGCAATTGCGGCAACAATGAAAACACCGACGGCGTGTAACCGCGCGTGGTCGGCGGCTCGCCCACGGCCAGCCCGATCTCGCGCTGCGCCATGGCGAAGCGTGTTACCGAATCCATCATCAACAAAACATTCTGACCCTGGTCACGAAAATGTTCCGCTACCGCCATCGCGAGGAACGCGCCCTTCAATCGTGCCAATGCGGGCTCGTTCGAAGTCGCCACGATCACCACCGATTTGCGCCGGCCCACTTCATCCAAATCATTTTCCAGAAACTCGCGCACCTCACGGCCACGCTCGCCGATCAGCGCGATCACGTTCACATCCGCCTCCGCCTGGCTCGCCATCATGCCCAGCAATGTCGACTTGCCCACGCCGCTCCCGGCGAAAATACCCAGCCGCTGTCCCCGCCCACACGGCGTGAAAGTGTCGATGGACTTGATGCCGGTGCGGAAGACGCGATTGATCCGCTCGCGCTTGAGCGGATGCGGCGGCGGCACGTTGAGCTTCACCCAGTCCCGGCTATGCACTGCGGGCAAACCATCCAGCGGCTTCCCCAGCCCATCGATCACGCGGCCCTTGAGCGCATCGCTCACCGCCACCCGCAACGGCGCGCCCGTGGCCACCACTTCGCATCCGGGATGAATGCCTTGAATCTCACCCAGCGGCATGAGCAGCAAATGATGATTCCGAAAACCCACCACCTCCGCCAGCGTGGCCGTGCCATGCCGCGAAATGATCTGGCAAACATCGCCCACCGCCGCCAGCGGCCCCTCAGACTCGATCACCAGCCCGATCAACTGCACCACACGCCCGCGCGTCTCCGTGACTCGCGCCGACTTGAGCCGGTCCAGTGCGGTGTTGAGGCGATGAGAAGTGGTGGAACTCATGGAATTGCCTCCGGTGCAGAAAGTGAGTGAGTGAGTGAGTGGGTCAGTAAGTGAGAGGAATCCCACTCACCCACTGACTCACTGACCCACTGACTCACTGACTCACTGATTGACTTATTCACAGCCCCTCCTCCACCAGCCCAAGGCTCTCCGCGATGCGCGCCAGCTTCGTCTCCCGCCGCGCGTCGATGATCCCGAATCGTGTCTGCACCAGACAACCGCCGCGACTCACATCGCGTGAAGTGGTGAAGTGCATCTGTTGCCCCGGCGCGATGCCGACGAGCGACGTGTGATTCTCCAGCAATGCAAAATCCTCCGGGTTCAACTGAATGGTATATTCGGTGGACCCTTCCACCTGGGACAACGCATCACGCACCGTCGCCGCCACGCTCTCGCGAGTGACCGGCAATTCCGCCACCAGCTTCTGCGCGATCTCAAATGCCAGCGTGATCAACGCCTCCTCACTCTGCTCCACCACCTGCGGCACCGCCTTGCGCAACGCCTCCACTGCGCCATTGTGCAACTCGATCAACTCATTGCGCTGGCGCAACAACTGTTCGCTCAACGCCTTCTCCCCATCGATCACCCCGCGCTCATAGCCATTGAGATCGGCGGCACAAAGCTGCTCCTCCCAATCCCGCGGCAACGTGCCAGCACGCGTGAGATGCACCTCGCGCAGCGGCTGCGTAAAACGGATGGGCTCAAGTGGCTTCATACAGGGCTGAAGGTGGAACAGGTGTCCCGCGAAGAACGCGAAGTGAGCGAAGGCGAAGAAATCCTTTCCTCTTCGCGCTCTTCGCGGGACACATTCCGATTTCCGATTGGAGGTTTCGGAGAAAGTTGAAAGCGGCGGCGCGGACAAACTTGCAACCTGTCACCTTCACCCTGCAACTCCAGATGACACTTAAGCGGCTTCATACTGAATATTCTGCCGCGCTTCACCGAGATCGATTTCCCCATCCGTCTCCAGCTTGCGCACGATGTCGATCACGCGAAGCTGCGCCGCCTCGATATCGCGCAATTTCAGCGGCCCCATGAACGCGATCTCCTCCT
>JBBRBM010000103.1:0-21136 GCA_038205745.1 Verrucomicrobiota bacterium
CTCATTCAGTGAAGCCGTTGTGAAGACTTTTGACGGCAAGCATCCCTGCAAGAGGTGCCTCGGCATTCGGGATGGGCGACAGCAGGAGGAGCGCGAACAGCAAAAGCTTCCGCTGGTGAAGACCGAAAAATCGTCTGAGCTTTTTTGCGCCTCCCATCAAATCCTGATGCCGTTCGCGCCCACGGACGCAGAGGATGCGGTGCCGTTTGTTCCGCATTTTCTTCCTGATTTCGTCGAGTCTCCCCCAATCCCGCCTCCCCGCAGTTTCGCTGTTGTCTGATCGCTTTCCCTTCGTTTGCGACACTCATGTGAGTTATCGCTTTTGATTCCGTTTGAAACCGGTTCGGTCGTCTCACGCGCGACGTGTAATGACACACTCCACGCGGGGCGGCCGGCCACAAATAACTTTGAAGTCTCCTGATATGAAGAATGTAATTGTCCGTTCCGCTTTCGTCTCCGCTGCCGCCATCGCTGTGATGTGCGGAACTTCAGCGGCCAACGCCGCCGTCCTGACCTCAGTGCCGATGCAAGGTGGCATGGCCATGCCCATGGTTGCGTATCATGCCGATGATGGCCGGATGCACGTCATGATGCCGGCTGATATTCCGCAACTCACCCCACTGCTGGTGAGCAATTCGGGCGACAGTTTCGATCCCGCTGCCCCGTGGTTTGACGCGCTCGATCCCAGCCGGCAAGGTGCGTCGTTCAGCCGCCGCTACGGTTTCGTGATGGACGCGATGAGTGATCCGTTGCCAGCGGGCACGCAGATGTGGATTCGCAAGCTCTCCGGCCCGGTGGATCTCAAAATCTATCGCTACTCCACTTCTGTGCCGAAGGCGTTTGCTCCCATTTTCGGCACGAGGGGAGTTACCAACGCGCTTTATTGGAATGGCATGATGTTTCATCCCGCCATCGCCGCACCACCTGGGACGAACAGCTACACCGCAACCTTTGAAGTCTATCTGCTCGACACCACGACCGGTCAGGACGTGCCGAACTCCAGCAGCGGGCCGCTGGTGTTCAATTGGACCAACGCCTCGGATGGCCGTCCGGCACTGAGCCTCGCGTCGAAAATTGTCGTCGCTTGGCCAGCAGTGACCACGACGAATTGGGTGCTCGAATCGGCGAGCGCTGTCAACGCGACGACGTGGGTGACGGTGACCAACACACCAGTCGCGGTTGAAGGACAGCCGTCCGTCCTCCTCGACCCCACCGCAACGCAGCAATTCTTTCGGATGCGTTTCGTTCCGTGAAAGCGCGAGAACACCATCGGCGGGAGCGCGCGGCAATCCGTGCGCTCCGCGCCTTCACGCTGATCGAGTTGCTCGTCGTGATCGCGATCATTGCGGTCTTGGCAGCCATGTTGTTGCCGGCACTGTCGCGCGGCAAGGAGTCCGCGCGGGCGATTCAGTGCCTCAGCCAGATGCGGCAACTCGGACTGGCGGTTCGCCTTTACACCGATGACAACGGCGATGAATTCCCGCGCAGCCAACATTCCGCGTTCGCCAACGGTGAAATTCCTTGGGAACGCTCCGTCGCGCCGCAACTCGGCTCGACCACGACCCTTTGGACGAATCTGTTCAAGGGGGTTTATCATTGTCCGTCGGACCGGCGAACCGAGCCTTGGAGTTATGGGTTCAATGTGTATTACGAACTCGGTCCGGACGATGACTACACGGGCAAGCCGCAAACGTGGCGACGCGTCACCCAATTGCTGCATCCCGCCGCCACGATCCTGTTCGCGGAAAACACCAGCAGTGCCGATCACATCATGCCACACTTCTGGCAGAGTGCTTCCGACGCGAGTGATGTGGCGCAAAAGCGTCACGGCCAGCGGGCAAACTACAACTTCGCCGATGGCCATGCTCAGGCGCTGGAATTCCGCGCCACCTACGCTCCGGCGAACCACACGGATCAGTGGAATCCCTCACTCGCGCAATGATTATGGACCAATGCTCGTATCCTTTTGCACCCACGCGGCTCAATCAAGGCATACGATGAAAAGCCTGATTTGGATTCTGGCCGGGGCGCTGATCCTACACAGCCTTTGGTTGGCACAATCCGTCAGCCAATGGTGGCTGCTGCTCACGGTTCTGGTCGGCGGATATTTGGTCGTGTCGGGATTCACGGGCCGTTGTCCGGTGAAGCGCTTTTTAAGGAAACGTTTTGGAGAAAGGTTGAATGATTATGATGTCGATGATGATTAGCATTTTGATAGGTGGCGGATTGGGAGCGTTGCTCGGCTATTTCGGCAAATGCGCCTCGGGTAGTTGCCTGCTGACCGCGAACTGGCGACGGGGCGCAGTTTACGGTGCAGTTTTGGGTTTTCTGTTCCATCAGTTTTCCGGCGGTGGTGGCTCTGGCTCGGTAAACCAGTCCACTGCGAATGTTCAGCTCATCACTCAAGCGCAGTTCGAAACCGAGGTGGCCCAGTCCGACCGGCCCGTGGTGGTGGACGTCTATGCTCCTTGGTGTGGTCCTTGCCGACGGCTCTCGCCGCTGCTGGATGAACTGGCCGGGTCGCTGACCAACAAAGTCAAGTTCGTCAAAGTGAACTTGGATGAAGCAGCGGCACTTGCCCAACGCTTCGGCGTGCAGGCTGTCCCGACGCTGTTGTTTTTCAAAGACGGCCAATTGCTGGACAGTCTGGCTGGATTGCCGTCGCGCGAGATTTTGACAGCCCGGCTCGATTCCTTCGTGGGAATGAAGGCAGCGAAGCATGAAGAACCAGGCACTCCGGCAACTCTGTTGCTTACAAAATGACCCGACTCTCTGACCATAACTGAGCATGGATGTCCTGACACTATCGCGAATCCAGTTCACGCTGACGATCTCGTTTCACTACATCTACCCGCCCTTGAGCATCGGGCTGGGCGTGCTGCTCGTGCTGATGGAAGGGATGTGGCTGAAAACCGGCAAGGCCATCTACCACCAAATGGCGCGGTTCTGGACGAAGGTCTTCGCGCTTACTTTCGCCATCGGTGTCGCCACTGGCATTGTGATGGAGTTTGAGTTTGGCACGAACTGGGCCACTTACTCTCGTTATGTCGGTGACGTTTTTGGCAGCGCGCTCGCGGCGGAAGGCATCTTCGCCTTCTTCCTTGAATCCGGTTTTCTGGCGTTGCTGCTGTTCGGTTGGAACAAGGTTGGCCGCAAGATGCACTTCTTTGCCACCTGCATGGTTTGTCTCGGGGCGCACTTCAGCGCGATTTGGATCGTGGTCGCCAACTCCTGGATGCAAACCCCGGCGGGCTTTCACATCGTTGGCGAAGGAGTGAAGGCGCGGGCCGAAATCACTGACTTCTGGGCGATGGTGTTCAGCCCTTCCTCGATGGATCGGTTGTTCCACACCTTGTGCGGCGCGTGGCAGGCGGGTGCATTTCTCGTGGTCAGCGTGAGCGCCTGGTATTTGCTGAAAAAGAAGCACGAGCTTTTTGCGCGGAGTTCGATGCGCGTCGGGCTGATTGTGGGCCTTGTGGCGTCCTTGCTGCAACTGGTCAGCGGCCACAGCAGCGCCCAAGGCGTGGCGAAGAATCAGCCTGTCAAGCTCGCGGCTTTCGAGGGCCACTATGATACGACCACGAATGCATCGCTGACGATGTTCGGTTGGGTGGACGAGAAGAGCGAAAAGGTCATCGGCCCAAAGATTCCCGGCATGTTGAGTTTCCTGGCCCACAACGACACCGGCCAACCGGTCACGGGCTTGCGCGAAGCTGCACCTGACTTGAAAGATCGTCCGCCGGTGAACTTCACGTTTCAAATGTTTCACCTCATGGTGGCTATCGGCTTCGGCATGATTGCCAGTTCTGCGTTGGGCTTCCTCTACTTTTGGCGCGGGTCTTTGTTTGAAAAGCGCTGGATGCTGAGGCTGCTGGTGCTGTCGGTGCTTGGTCCGCAAATCGCCAATCAGGCCGGCTGGTTCGCCGCCGAAGTCGGCCGCCAGCCGTGGATCGTTCAGGGCTTGCTGCGCACGTCGGAAGGGCTGTCCGCCGTGGTGAAGGCCAACATGGTGTTGACCTCCATCCTCCTCTTTGGCGCGGTTTACGTGCTGCTCTTCACGGTGTTCGTCTATCTCCTCAACGACAAAATTCAGCACGGTCCGGACGAGGCTGACCTGACTCCGTCCGGAAAACTGGCGCTGCCGGAGAGGAGCAAGCCATGAACTTCGGCTCGCTTGATCTCAACACGACGTGGTTCTTCCTCATCGGGGTGCTGTTCACCGGCTACGCGATGCTCGACGGGTTCGATCTCGGTGTCGGCGCGTTGCACTTGTTTACCAAAACGGACGAGGAACGCCGCGTCATGCTCAACGCCATCGGGCCGGTGTGGGATGGCAACGAAGTCTGGCTCGTGACAGGCGGCGGCGCTTTGTTCGCGGCGTTCCCCAATGTTTATGCGACAGTGTTTTCCGGCTTCTACCTTGCCTTTACGTTGCTGCTGGTCGCATTGATTTTTCGCGCCGTGGCCATCGAGTTCCGCAGCAAGCAACCGATGCGCTGGTGGCGGCAGATGTGGGACGTGGGTTTCGCGTGCGGCAGCATCCTCTCAAGTTTTCTCATCGGCGTGGTGATGGGCAACATCGCATGGGGTGTGCCGATTGACGCGCGCGGCGAATATGCCGGCACGTTTTGGACCTTGCTCGGTCCGTATCCCATTCTGCTGGGCATCACGACGGTGGCTTTGTTCATGATGCACGGATCAATTTATGCGCTGATGAAAACCGAAGGTGCGCTGCACGATAAACTGCGCGGCTGGATCAACAACACCATCATCTTCTTCATCATCTGTTACGCGGTGACCACGATGGCGACCTTGCTCTACGTGCCGCACATGGCCGCCCGGCTGCGGGCCAATCCCTGGCTGTTCAGCATCGCGATGGCGAACATGCTCGCCATCGCCAACATCCCGCGTGAGATTTCCCTGCGCCGGGAAGGTCGGGCGTTCATCTCCTCCTGCGTGGCGATGATCGCATTGATGGGCTTGTTTGGTTTGGAAATGTATCCCAACCTGGTGTTGAGCAACCCCGACATCGCCAACAGTCTGAACATTCACAACGCGGCCTCATCACAAAAGACCCTGGGCATCATGCTCACCATCGCGTTGACCGGCGTCCCCATCGTCATCGCCTACACCGTGAGCATCTATTGGATTTTCCGGGGCAAGGTGAAACTTGACAAAATGAGCTATTGAGGCCGCTGCATGTTCTGGCGGGCGGATTGTAACTTTTCCGCCGGTCGCGGCTCAGACATGGCAGACACAAATTAAATCGAAGCCATGAAAAACATCGTAGAACTGACGGAAGCTAGTTTTGAAACGGAAGTGCTCCAGGCCCACACGCCGGTGGTCGTGGACTTTTATGCGCCGTGGTGTGGGCCATGCAAGGTGCTCGCGCCGCTGCTGGAACAGTTTGCGAGCGAGTATGCGGGCCGACTGAAGTTCGCGAAGGCGAACGTGGACGAGACGCCAGAATTGGCGGCGGCGTTTGAAATCACGGGCGTGCCGACATTGCTGCTGTTTCGCAATGGCGAGCCAGTGGATCAAGTCGTAGGATTTCCCGGGCCACGCCCGTTCAAAGCGTGGCTGGACAAAGCAGTGAGCGCGGCTGTCACCGCTTGAACATGAAACGCACCATGACACTACGCATCATCATTGGAATTATCGTCGGCGGTGGGCTCGGGTTTGCCTACTACAAATTCGTCGGATGTTCGACCGGCACATGTCCGCTCACGAGCAACCCTTACATCAGCTCGATTTACGGCGCGGTTCTCGGCGTGTTGCTCGCGACCAGTCTGCGCTGAAACCAAATCACGACACCTTTATGAAAATGCACATGATCATCCGCCGGTTTGCCGGCATATTCATCCTTCTGAGCCTGGTGCTCGCACACTATCACAGCCAAAACTGGCTTTGGTTCACCGCGTTCGTCGGTTTCAATTTGCTGCAATCGTCCTTCACCAACTTCTGCCCGCTGGAAATCGCTCTCAAGAACTGCGGCATGGGAAAAGACGCTGGAAGTTGCTGCGCGGTGAAATAATCTCCGGAGCGCCGATCTCCCGGTCGGCGTCCGCCGAAAAACCATGAACTCAAGAACCTTGTTCAACGCCGGGATGCTCGTCGTATTCGCGAGCCTGCTTGGCGGCTGCGGCAAATCACCCGAACCCACCAGTCCACCCGCTTTGTCCACCGTCACCGTCCGGGCGCAAATCATCGAAAGCAAAAATCGCGTTGCGATTGAAGAAGTCGTCGGCACAGTGCGCGCGAAGTTGCGCTCAGTCATCGAGGCCAAGGTCAGCGGCAAGATTGAGCAGATGCTCGTCGTGCCGGGACAGCAGGTGAAGGCTGGCGAATCACTGGCGGTGATTGATGCGCGGGAAGTTCAGGCGCGCTACGATCAGGCTTTCGCACTGCGCCAACAGGCAGACGCTGACTTGAAACGACTGACCTCGCTCTTTGAACAAAAGATTCTCTCGCAGTCCGAGTTTGATGGCGCGCAGGCCAAAGCCCGCGTCGCTGTTGCCGCAGTCACAGAAGCAGAAACGCTGCTCAGCTACACTAAGGTCACCGCGCCCTTCGCTGGAGTCATCACACGCAAACACGCCGATGTGGGAGATCTCGCGACACCCGGCAAACCGCTGCTCGACATGGAGGATTCCACCGCGCTCCGGCTCGACGCCGATGTGCCTGAAGCCGTCGTCGGTAAACTCGCGCTGGGTAACAAACTGCCCGTCCACATCTCGGCATTGGATAAGGAGCTTGAGGGCCTCGTCAGCGAAATCGCTCCCACGGCTGATCCTGGCAGCCGCACATTTCTTGTGAAGTTGGATCTGCCCGGCACGCCGGGTCTACGTGCCGGCCAATTCGGTCGGGTGGCCATGCCAATTGGCGAAACCAGCGCGTTGCGCGTGCCGGCCGGGGCGGTCGTTCAGCGTGGGCAAATGGAGATCGTCTTTGTGATCAACAACAACAAGGCTCAGCTTCGGCTGGTCAAAACCGGCAAGCACATCGGCAGCGAAGTCGAGTTGGTTTCCGGAGTCAGCGCTGGTGAAAAGGTGGTTGTGGAGAACGCGGGTGGATTGCTCGACGGTCAACCTCTGACCGTCACGCCATGAATCCTGATTCCGGGAAACCAGTGGTTGAGTCACTCGGCATCGCCGGGAAAGTGGCGCGCACGTTCATTGATTCCAAGCTCACGCCGCTCATCGTCATCGCGTCCATTTTGCTGGGCGCGTTTGCGGTCGTCATGCTGCCGCGTGAGGAAGAACCGCAGATTAAAGTCCCGATGGTGGATGTGATGGTGGCGATGCCCGGCTTCAACGCCAAGGAAGTCGAGGAACGCGCCACTCGTCCGATGGAAAAGCTGCTCTGGGAAATTCCCGGCGTGGAATACATCTACTCGACCTCACGACCGGGTGAGAGCCTCGTGATTGTGCGCTTCAAGGTGGGCGAGGACATGGAACGCAGCATCGTGAAGCTGAACCAGAAGCTGCAACAGAACTTCGACCGCATCCCACATGGTGTTTCCGCACCGCTGATCAAAGCCAAGTCCATCGACGATGTTCCCATTCTCGCGCTCACATTTCACAGCGCACGCTATGATCACCTTACGTTGCGCCGCCTCGTCGCCCAGGTGGACGATGCGGTGAAGCAAGTTCCGCTTGTCGCGGAAACCACACTCATCGGCGGCGCACAACGACAGGTGCGCGTGCTGCTCGATCCCGCGAAACTCGCGTCGCGCAATCTATCGCCGGCAGGATTAGTTCCCATGCTGCGTCAGGCGAATAAGCAGTTCGCCGCCGGCGGACTCACGAGCGAAAACAAGGAAGTCGTCATCGAAACCGGGGCATTCCTGCAAAGCGCAGAAGATGTGGGCAATGTGGTCGTCGGTGTGTATGGCGGTAAACCGGTTTACTTGCGCGAGGTCGCGGACATTGCCGATGGGGCGGAAGAGCCGAGCCAGTATGTGTTGTTTGGAATGGGGCGAGGATCGGGCGAGGAACCCGCCATCACGCTTTCCATCGCCAAGCGCCCGGGCGCCAATGCGATCTCCGTCGCCCACGAAGTATTACGCAAAGTCGAAACGCTCAAAGGAAGTGTGATCCCCGCTGACGTGTCAGTTTCCATCACGCGCAACTACGGCGAAACCGCTGCGGAAAAATCCAACGAACTCCTCTTGCACATGGGCATCGCGGTGGTCGGCGTGATGGTGCTGATCTGGCTCACGCTCGGCTGGCGCGAAGCAGGCATTGTCGGCGTAGCGATTCCGGCGACGCTCGCGCTGACGTTGCTGGTTTTTTATCTCTACGGCTTCACGCTGAATCGCATCACGCTCTTCGCGCTGATCTTCTCCATCGGCATCCTCGTGGATGACGCCATCGTCGTCGTGGAAAACATCGTCCGGCATTTTCATCTACCACAGAACAAAGGCCGCGACTGGTCCACCATCGCCGTTGAGGCCGTGGGTGAAGTGGGTAATCCGACCATCCTCGCCACGTTCGCTGTGATCGCAGCGGTGTTGCCGATGGCATTTGTCGGAGGGTTGATGGGGCCATACATGCGCCCGATTCCGATCGGCTCCAGCGCGGCGATGTTCTGGTCCATGCTCATCGCATTCATAGTGACGCCGTGGGCGAGCGTCCGCATTCTCCGCTGGGGCAAGAAGTATTCCCGCCTCACCGAAGGCACGCCGAGTGCCGCCGAAGCAAGCCATGTTCACCTGCACTCCGAACATCCCGAAGATTTTTTCACGAAGCTCTATCGCCGTTTCATGGGGCCGATGATTGCCCAAGCGAAGTGGCGTTGGACTTTTCTCGCGAGCATCGTGGGCCTGCTGCTCGTTGCGATGGCGCTCGTTGGTGTCGGCTGGGTGAAAGTGAAGATGCTGCCGTTCGACAACAAGAGTGAGTTCCAGATCATCCTCAACATGCCCGAAGGTAGTGCGCTCGAACGCACCGCGCAGGCGGCCCGGGAAATTGCCGCCGCTGTTCGCAACGAGCCGGAGGTTGTCGATTATCAAATCTACGCGGGTGTTTCGTCACCGTTTAATTTTAACGGGCTGGTGCGTCATTACTTCATGCGGCGTGGCGCCAATGTGGCCGACATCCAGGTGAACCTCGTCCCGAAAGGCGAACGCAAGGCCCAGAGTCATGACATTGCCAAGCGCGTTCGCCCACGCGTGGCAGAGATTGCAGCGAAGTTCGGTGCACGAGTGGCGGTGGCGGAAGTGCCGCCCGGCCCGCCAGTGCTGCAAACGCTGGTCGCGGAGATCTACGGGCCGACTGAGGAGAATCGCCACAAGCTGGCGCGGAAAGTCATCGAGATTTTCAAGAGCACGCCCGGAGTCGTGGACACGGATTGGTATGTTGAGGCCGACCAGCCGAAGACGCGCTTCGTCATTGATAAGGAAAAAGCCGCGTTGCATGGCATCAGCGCTGAAACAATTTCTCAAACGCTCGCCATCGCGGTGGGCGGGCAATCAGTGGATTTACTCCACGTCCCTCGGGAGAAGGAGGACGTGAACATCGTGCTCGAATTGCCCCGCGCCTCGCGCACGACACCGGAGGAATTGCTCGCGCTGCGGGTGCGCTCCGGCGATGCCAACGCGTTGCCCGAGCCGGGTTCGACCACCGGAGCACCGCCGCTGATCCCGTTGCGCGAATTGGTGACCATTGAGCGCACCGTCAACGACAAGAGCATTTATCACAAGAATCTCATGCCGGTGACCTATGTCATCGGCGATGTGGCGGGGGTGGTGGAAAGTCCGGTCTATGCGATTCAGGCGATGAACAAGGCATTGACCGCGCTCGATACGAAGGAATTCGGCGGCAGCGGGGCAAAGCTGAAGATATACAACGCTGTTCAACCGTTCACCGATAACGAACCGGCGATCAAGTGGGATGGCGAATGGCATATCACCATCGAAGTCTTCCGCGATCTCGGCACGGCGTTCGCCGCCTGCCTCGTGTTGATCTACGTGCTGATGGTGGGCTGGTTTCGGTCGTTTCTCACGCCAATGATCGTGATGATGGCGATTCCGTTCTCGCTCGTCGGCATCATGCCCGCCCATGGAATGATGGGGGCATTCTTCACAGCGACCTCGATGATAGGATTCATGGCGGGCGCGGGGATCGTGGTGCGAAATTCGATTATCTTGGTGGACTTCATTGAACAACGTCTGCGTGAAGGCATGCCGTTGGCCGAAGCGGTTGTAGATGCAGGGGCGGTGCGCTTCCGCCCGATGCTGCTCACTGCGTTGGCGGTGGTGGTTGGGGCAAGCGTGATTCTGGCCGATCCAATCTTTCAAGGACTCGCCATCTCCCTGATGGCCGGCGAAATCGCCTCGCTCCTCATCAGTCGCATGGCGGTGCCGGTGCTTTACTTCATGGCCTACAATTCTAAAACGCCAAAGTAGGTTTCGAGCGGACAAACCCAATCGCCGTTTTCAAAATGCGACTGGGACTGTTCGAACAGACCAATCAACCGGCGGGCGGAGTGTTCACCCGGGGCAATTGGTTTCGTGCCGAAGGCATCCCAATTTCCCCTTACGATGACGCGCACAATAAGAACCCATATCCAATGATGCGCATCATCGCGCGTAATGGCGGTGGGACTTCCATCGCCACCAACGACATTGTGCTGCCGGTTTCTGATGAAATGGATTGTCGCGCTTGTCATGCTTCGGAGGCACTCGGTGCGCCCAGCTACGGCACGATCCCGCCGCTGACCGCTTCGGTTCATTCCTTTCATGCCCACGTTCAGGACCCCATCTTGAATACCTCGCTCGATACTTCCGCCAATCGCGAGTCCTGTTACCGGTGTCACCCCGTTGATTGCTAATGCGCTCATTCACGGTAAGTCTCCAGTGAAAATGCGGCGCAGTTGCTCAATCGCCTGCGTTCCGCCCATGGCCAGCAGGACGAAAAAAGGTTGGGGCAGTGGCGAACACGATGCAACCAGCGATGAAGCAAAGTCCATCGCGTGCGGGCGAAGCAGCCGACAGCAGTAGCACGGTCAACGCGGGCAGTGCGTTGCTAAATGGGACTGGCAGTAGCAGAAAGAGACCAGACAAGGCGATGAGGACGCCAGCCAGTCGGCGATAGACGAGTTGCTCGTGCAGAAAGATCAGGCGCGGACGAAGAAACCATTCCAGAAACCTAACGATCCGGCTGGCGGCTGAGAGCAACTAATTCAAGAACCCGGCGGGCAGTTCGCGCGACAGCAATTTCTGTGGCAACCAGGGTTGTTGTCCCAATGCCATGCGCGTGCCGGGAAGGAAATCATCACCTTCGCCCCGGAGAATGTTTTGCAGTGTGACGCGGGCGATTTCGGCGAGCGCTTCTTGAGTAAGGAAAGCCTGATGCGAGGTAATGAGGACGTTGGGAAAGGAAAGCAACAGGTTCAGTTCATCGTCTTGCAACACGTTGCTCGAATGATCCTCGAAGAAAATGCCTTCCTCCTCCTCATACACGTCCAGGGTGACGCCGCCGAGGTGGCCACTCTTGAGATGTTGGATGAGAGCGGTGCTGTCAATGAGCTTGCCCCGGCTCGTGTTTATGACGAACGCGCCGGGTTTGAGCCGGGCGAGCGTGCGCTCGTTCAGCAAGTGATGCGTGTCGGGCGTCAATGGCAGGTGCAGTGTGAGGATGTCGCTCTGCGCGAGCACGGAATCAAAATCCGCGTAGGCGATGCTGTTCTTTTTCGCCCAGTCGAGGGACGGAAACGGATCGTAAGCGACGACCTTCGCTTCGAAGCCGCGAAAAATCTGCGCGACGATGCGACCAATCTTGCCCGTGCCAACGACGCCGACGGTCTTACCGCAAATGTCGAAACCCACGAGGCCGTTGAGTGAAAAGTTATGTTCGCGGACGCGATTGTAGGCGCGGTGAATTTTTCGGTTTAGCGTCAGCAACAATGCGACGGTGTGATCGGCCAATGCGTGTGGCGAATACGCTGGCACTCGGACGACCGGCAGGTTCAGCGCCTTCGCAGCATTCCAGTCCACATTGTTGAAACCAGCGCAGCGCAGCGCGATCAGCTTCACGCCGGAGCGTTGCAACGCTTCCAAGCAAGGCTGATCCAGCCGGTCATTCACGAAGACGCAAACGACTGTCGCGCCTGACGCGATGCTCGCCGTTTCGCTGACAAGCGAAAGTCATGAAACTGCCAGCGGATTGTATCCGCGCCGACCGCGCGTTCGAAATGCTCGCGGTCATAAGTTTTAGTGTCAAAGAAGGCAACGGTGGCCATCGAGGGGGTTGGTTGGTTCATTTCGCTGGTTCGTGGTTATCGCGGTGTCGGCCAAACCGCAACCACTTCTCGGTTTCCACGGCGACGAACACCATCGCGGTGACACCCAGAATTCGCAGCCATGATGTCCCACTGATCGGCGCGCTGTGGAAAAGCCGGTTCATGACGGGAGCGTATGTAAACAGCAGTTGCGCCCCAACCATGCCCAACGAACCGACAATCGCCCAACGGTTCGTGAACCAGCCGATGGCAAACACCGAGTGCGTCAACGAGCGGCAATTGAACAGATAAACCGCCTCAATGAGGACGATGACATTCACCACGGTGGTGCGTGCCGCTGCCAACCCGGTCTCGGCGACGCGTAATTCATAAAGAAACAATCCCAGTCCACCAGCCACCATGATGAGTGACACCAGTCCGGTGCGCATCATGAGCCGACCCGTCAGCAACGGCTGCTTGGGATTGCGCGGCGGACGTTGCATCAACTCGGTTTCCTTCGGCTCAAAGGTCAACGGCAGGCCAAGCAAGGTATCGGTGAGATTGATCCAGAGCAGTTGGAGCGGGAGCGCAGGCAACGGCAGTCCCAGGCAGATGGCGGTGATGAGCAACAGCGCTTCGCCCAGATTGGTCGGTAAAATCCAGACGATGAACTTGGTGAGATTGTCGAAGACGCCCCGGCCTTCCTCCACCGCCGCTTCGATGCTCGCGAAATTATCGTCCGTCAGGATCATGTCCGCCGCGCCCTTGGACACGTCTGTCCCGCTGATGCCCATGGCAATGCCGATGTCGGCTTGCTTGAGTGCGGGGGCATCGTTCACACCGTCGCCAGTCATCGCGACGACGTGGCCGCGTGATTGCAGCGCGCGGACGAGGCGCAGTTTTTGTTCGGGAGTGACGCGGGCGAAGACGGCGGTGCGCTCGGCCACTTCCGGGAGATCAGCGTCGGAAATCTTTTCCAACTCGTGACCGGAGAGAGCGGCGAGAGTCTCCATTGTAGCAGCCGACGTAAGAAGGCTCTGACTTTCCTCCATGCCCGGGTTGAGATGTTTGAGCCTTCCCACGTCGGCGGCTACGAGCGTGGTGTTCTTCAGCCCGATTTGTCCGGCGATGGCGCGCGCCGTGATGAGGTGGTCGCCGGTAATCATCTTCACGGCGATGCCTGCTTGCTGAGATTTGCGAACCGCTTCGACGGCTTCAGGACGCGGTGGGTCAATCATCCCTTGCAAGCCGAGGAAGGTCATTCCCTCGGCGACGTGGTGAGGTTCGAGCTTTGTGTGATTCGCATCCACATGACGGCGGGCGAATGCGAGCACACGCAATCCGCGCGCGGCCATCTGTTCAACAGCGCGATGCACGGCTTCCTTGTCGATCGGAATAATTTTTCCGCGCTCATCCAGCGCGTCGGCACTGTGGTCAAGGAGTCGCTCCACTGCACCGACCTTGTAAATCACGCGACCTGCGGGCGCGGCGTGCAGTGTGGCGCGGAACATGTGTTCGGATGCAAAGGGAATCATGTCCACGCGTGGCGATTCCTTGTGCGTCTCGGCGTGGAGCAAGCCGCCCTTCTCGGCAGCCACGATCATCGCGGCTTCAGTTGGGTCGCCTTGCACTTTCAGCCGGTCGCCCTTGTCGCGCACGAGTTGTGAATCATTGCAAAGCACGCCCGCGCGGAGGCATTCGGCGAGAGCCGGATGCTCGGCCAGGTTGAGAGGTGCGCCGCCGATTTTGATTTCACCTTTCGGCTCATAACCGCCGCCCGTGACTTCAAATATTTTTCCGCCCGCGAAAACTTCTCGCACGGTCATCTGATTTTCAGTGAGCGTGCCGGTCTTGTCCGAGCAAATCACGGTCGTGCTCCCCAGCGTTTCCACGGCGGGGAGTTTGCGGATGATGGCTTTGCGTTTCGCCATGCGTGAGACGCCGATGGCGAGCACGATGGTCACGGCGGCGGGCAAGCCTTCGGGAATCGCGCCCACCGCGAGCGCCACGGCAGCCATGAACATCTCGACAACCTTTTCGCCCCGCGCAACACCGATGGCGAACGTCGCGATGGCCAGCACCAGAATTACCCACAGCAGCAACTTGCTGAAGTGCGCGATCTTCTTAGTCAGCGGCGTGGAGAGGTCCACCGCTTCTGAGATGAGTCGGGCGATGTGGCCTGTCTCCGTTTGGTCGCCCGTGGCGCACGCGATTCCTTCGCCATCACCCGCAGTGACGAGCGTGCCGGTAAAGGCGAGGTTCTTCCGGTCGGCGAGCACGGTGTCGAGCGCAAGCACGTCGGTGTGTTTGTGAACGGGGAGTGATTCACCGGTGAGCGCCGACTCGTCCACTTGCAGGCTCTTGACTTGGAGCAAGCGCAGGTCAGCGGGCACACGGTCACCCGCCTGGAGCAACACCACATCGCCGGGGACGAGTTGCTCGGAGTGAACGCGCTGTTTGCCTCCGTCCCGGCGCACGGTGGTTTCCGTCGCGACCATGCGTGACAGCGATTCGATGGCCTTCTCCGCCTTCGCCTCCTGAAGGAAGCCAACGATGGCGTTGATGAACACCACGCCTAAGATGACGGACGAATCCACCCACTCGCCTAGAAAAGCCGTTACGCCAACGGCGGTGAGCAGGATGTAAACGAGCGGTTGGTTGAATTGCTGGAGAAATTTCACCCACGCCGGAGTGCCGCGCCGCGCCGTGATGCGATTGAGGCCGAACTTCGCCTGGCGACGCTTGACCTCGTCGCCTGCCAGTCCGGCTTTCAAATCCACGTCGAGGGAGCGCACCACCTCGGCCACCTCAAGGTCGTGCCAGGACTTTGAGTTGGAATCTTTGCTCGCTGTATTTTTCAAAACGATGGACGTAACTAAATAAGTTTGTGATCCAGTTCGCGCACCACCAACACCGGACAGAGCGCATGCCGCACGACCCGCTCGGCGGTGCTGCCGAGCCACACATGTTTCAATCCCGTGTAGCCGTGCGTCGTGAGGACGATCATGTCTGCGTCCCCGTCCTTCGCCGCATCGCAAATTTCTTCAAATGGCCGTCCTTCGCGAACAACTGCGGTCGCCTTCACGCCCGTAGCTTGGTCCAGCTCCTCGGCAAACCGTTCCAAATTGGTTTCCGCCTCCTTCATCAAGGGCACGAAGGTCTGGTTCGCCAATTCCCGTCCCAACAGGTAGTCCATGGGAAACTTTTCGACGGTGTGAACCAGGATGATTTCCGCACCGAAATGTCCGGCCAAAACAACGGCGTAGGGCAAGGCATCTTTCGAAAGGGTCGAGAAATCAATCGGGACGAGAATTTTCTTCAGCTTGAAGGGCGGTGTTTTACCGGAGCGCTTCGGCTGTTCGCGGGCTGGCACGGTGAGCACCGGACAGGGCGCGTGGCGCACCACACGCTCGGCCGTGCTGCCCAACAGGACGCGCTTGACCCCGCTGTAACCGTGGGTGGCGATGACGATCAAGTCCGCCGTGCCTTCCCGCGCCGCCGTGTTGATTTCATGGAACGCTTTGCCGGTGCGCACAGAGGCAGTGACTGCCACATCGCCCTTAACTTCGCGCTTCGCCAGTGTCGTCAGTTGCGTCCGGGCCAGATCAACCATCTCCGAGTCTTCGCGGGCCAGAATGACTGATTCCATGCCGGACATCCGCGAAGGCGGCTCGATTACGTGGAGCAGCGTGACGGACGCCTTCAACTTTTCGGCCAACGCCACTGCGTAGCGGACTCCAGCTTGGGATTCATTGGAGAAGTCCGTCGTGGCCAAAATCTTTTGCAAGATCGGTGGCGTTGCGATTGTGGTGAGACGACGAGCCTTGCCTGTCGTTTTTGCGGGCTTCGTTTTCATAATACTTCGTTCCGGTATTTCACTCTCCGATGTCTGAGGTCACTCTCGGCGGGAATCACTGTTGGTTTAGCTGAAGCTGGTTTGTTCATGCTTTCACTTCTGCTGGTTTTCAGCCCCCAGCACCCGCAGACATGAACCCATGACACTATTGTTGGCCACGATAGTCTCCAATTCGTTCACGTCCAGCCACAGACCCTTGCAACTCGGACAAACATCAATCCCTACTTTGCCACATTGTTCCGTGGTCAGCCGTTGACCGCATTTGGGGCAGTGCATCCAGTGCAGCTCTTTCAACCGGTGCTTCTCCGCGTCCTCCACGGCCAGTTGGTCTTCCGCCAGCTTCTCCAGTCTGCGCTTCATTTCGTGCTCCCAGACTGGATGGAGGCTGAAGCGCAAGTTATCGCGGCGCACGCGGCTGGCCGAGAAGGTCACACGGCGCAATTGTGAAAAGATAGACTGTGGCCGCGAAATTCTCTAGGCGAAAATGCCTAAATGGAGGCACAATCTGTGAGCAACCCCACTTTGCTTATGAGGACGTTCACATTTATTGCTGGTTTTTGGCGTGCATGGTTTGCCATCTGCGCACTTTCGATCCTGTTCACGACGACGGGAAATGCGGCCATTGTTGGTTCAGCGGGCTACACCAACGATTTTTCTTCCCAGCCGCAGGCAACCGATTGGGCGACGACGAGCCGCGCCGGGTCGGGCTCTGAAGCATACACGATGGACACCGATGTGAACTCGTCAATCACAGCGGTTGGTGTCAGTACTCGGCCGCTTCTTGATGGAGGGAATCCACCCGTCGCCAACCAACTCGGCGTCTGGAGCCAAAGCCAATACCTGCAAATCGCGCCGACCGGCAATCGTTTCACCGTCATGATGGGAAAGTTCGTGAACAATTCCGGGAGCAACGTCACTTCCGTAAACATCTCATACCTCTACACGATTCTTAGCGGACCGAGTGAAGAAGCGGGGCGGGGGACACGTGTCTATTTCAGTCTCACAGGCGCAGCGGGCAGTTGGAACAACCTGGCCACGTTGAACGTTCAGGTCATCAACACAGGCCCGATACTGAAGAGCACGAATCTGACAGTGAATTGGCCGAACGGCGGAAATTTTTACGTGATGTGGGCGGACGACAATGCTTCAGCGCCGGGAACCGATGCACCGAATCAGATTGATAACTTCTCGATGCGCCTTCTTGCTGGGACGCCCGCAGCGCTGCCTCCAATTGTTTACTTCACGGACCCGACGAATGGCGCCGCGTTGCTCGGTCCATCGAGCGTCACGTTGAATGTGAACGCCACTGATTCCGACGGCTCGGTGACCAACGTCGAGTTCTTTGTGGACCATGTGAAGATCGGCGAAGACTCGGTGGCGCCACACAGTTTTCCCTGGAACAATCCGTCACTCGGCGAGCACGTGCTGAACGCGGTCGCAACTGACAATGCGGGCTTCTCGACGCAGTCCTCAAACGTCAATGTCATCGTATTCGATTCTGCGGGCCGTCCGTTCCCGCGGATAACGGCGCCATCCAACGGCGCGACCATGGAAGGCCCCACCAACCTGACCGTCGCCGCGACTGCCCTCGCCCTCACCGGTGTCACCAACATGCAGTTCTATGCGGGTAATACGTTGATCGGCTCGGCGACGGGTGCGCCGCCGAACACGGCGCAGGCCGATTACCAGTTTCAGAACAACCTCACCAGTGCGGCGGGTACGCCGCCGGATATGGTCCACCTCGGTGCGAATCAATTCACGACCTCCACCGTGGATGGCCAGGAGCGGACGGTGCTGCGGTTCGGCGACAATGTCGGCGTGGCGCTCAGTCCGGTTTCCAGCGTCGTGTCGCCGCAGGTTTACACGATTGTGATGCTGTTCTCCTTCGACAACCTCACCACGTGGACGCGTATTCTGGACTTCAAGAATGGGTCGAGTGACTTCGGCCTCTACGCGGTCGGCACCACGTTTTATTTTTATCCGTATGCTATTGGCGCCGATCCAATCCTCCCGAACCAATTCAACCAGGTGGTGCTGACCCGCGACGCCAACACCAACGTTACGGCTTATCTGAATGGGGTGCAGCAATTCACTTTCATCGACACCAACAACGAAGCGGTGGTGAACGCCGCGAACACCTTGCGATTTTTCCGTGACGATTTCACCGAAGCCGAACCCGGCGAGGTCGCCCGCATTCGTTTGTTCGATCGCGTGCTCACTCCTGCCGAAGTCTCAGCGTTGGATCGCCTGCCCGTCGCCGGAACATTTCCCATCACATGGGACGCGCCCTTCGGCACGCACACGCTCCGCGCTGTCGCCATCGATGCAAACGGCCTGCGTGGAACATCCGCGCCGGTCAATGTCACCATCACCATTCCGCCGACGAACACCGTCGCGCCGACCATCGCGACGCAATTTCCTCTCGCCGGCAGCACCGTGACCGATCTCGGCTCCGTGCAAGTCACCTTCAGCGAACGCGTCGTCGGTGTGGAAGCGAGCGATCTCCTGATCAATGGCGTGCCTGCGCCGTTCATGGAGGGAAGCCTTTCCAACTACATCTTCTACTTTTACGAGCCGGCTTATGGCACCGTCACCATCACTTGGGCGCCCAACCACGGCATCACCGACCTCGGCTACCCGTCCAACCTCGCGTTCAACGCCACGGCACCCGGCGCCACGTGGACTTATCAATTTGTCGACATTCGACCCCCGAACATCTTCGATCTCACTCCGGCGCAAAACGCCACCGTCACCAACCTCACGCAAACGACCGTCGTATTCACCGAGCCCGTGAACGGCGTCGATGCCGCCGATCTATTGATCAATGGAACCCCCGCATTTGGCCTCACCGGCAGCGGCTCCAACTACACCTTCCATTTCTCGCAACCCGTCGCCGGGCCGGTGAGTTTCACCTGGGCCAACCCGAATGGGATCGCCGACCTCGCCACCTCGCCCAACCCCTTCGATGGCTCGGCGTGGTCCTGGTTCGTCACCGTCGACAACAAGACCATCCTCATCGAATCCAACAGCACCTGGCGTTTTGTGAAAGGCTTTGCCGAAGCCTCCAGCCCCATCGATGCGTGGCGCAGCCTGGCCTACAACGATGCGAACTGGTCGAACGCCTTTGCGCCCTTCTTCTTTGGCGATCCCTATTCCAATGGCCTCACCAACTTCACGCTCCTCAGCGACATGCGCTTCAACTACTCCAGCATTTACCTGCGCAAGAAGTTCACCGTCTTTGGTGCCGCTGCCGTATCCAATCTCTATTTCAACGCGCAGATCGATGACGGCTTCATCATCTGGATCAACGGCATCGAAGCCATGCCCCGCTTCAACGTCCCGGACGGCGAGATTCCTTACAACGGCACGGCCATCCAGGCATTCAATGAGAACGGCGGCCTGCCATACTTCTCTTTCACCATCCCGAACGCCTCCACATTTTTACATGAAGGCGAGAATGTCATCGCGATTCACGCGTTGAACCAGAGTCTGAGTGACAGCAGCGACTTCGTCTGGAACGCGCAGCTTTATACTTATCTGTCTGACCTCACGCTCATCGCGCCCCGCATCGCGAACATCTCTCCGCCCGCGGGCGAACTGTTTTATCTCACCAACATAACGGTCCAGTTCACCGAAGGCGTGAGCGGAGTCAGTGCCGGAGATTTGCTGGTGAATGGCAATCCAGCCAGTTCCGTGACTTCCACGACGAACACGACTTATGCGTTCGCGTTTACTCAGCCTGTCTATGGGCCGGTGAGTGTCACCTGGGCGGGAGGGCACGGCATCGCAGACTTCGACGCTCCGCCGAAAGCATTTGATGGGACGAGCCCCGGCGCGTCGTTCCAATACACGCTGGTGAACCCCAGCGCGCCAACCGTCGCGTCGCAAACTCCCACGGCGAGTTCCACCACCAGCACGCTCACGAACATCAACGTGCTCTTCAGCGAAGCCGTCTCCGACGTGAACGCGAGCGACTTGTTGGTGAACGGCGTTGCCGCGACTGGCGTGAGCGGCTCGGGCGCGAATTACACGTTCACCTTCGCGCAGCCGCCTTACGGTGCGGTTTCGATTGGTTGGGTGAGTAACCACGACATTCGCGATGTTGAACCGGCGCAAAACCCATTCGACGGCACGCGGCAGGGCAACGTCTGGAGTTATACGCTGATCGATCAGGCCGCGCCAATCGTTGCGTCGGTAAATCCTGCGGCCGGATCGCTCGTCACGAATCTCACGCAAGCCACCGTCACTTTCAGCGAATCTGTGGCGGGCGTTAATGCGAGTGACCTGCTGTTGAATGGTCTTGCCGCGACGAACGTGAGCGGCTCGGGCGCCGTGTATACGTTCACCTTTTCCCAGGCGAACTCCACATTGTTGAGCTTCACCTGGGTGAACACGCATGGCATTCACGATCTCGCGACTGTTCCGAATGCATTCAACGCGAGCGCGCCCGGATCGACATGGAGTTACACGACGCCGGACACAGTCGCACCAACAGTCGTGGCAACTGATCCATTGCCATTCATCACCGTGCGAACGTTGAACACGATCCGTGTGACGTTTAGCGAACCTGTCGTGGGTGTGACTTCAAACGACCTGCGAATCAACGGCGCGTCGGCCCTTTCGGTCAACGGTTCCGGCGCTGGACCCTACGCGTTCAGTTTCCTGCCACCGTCGAATGGTCCCGTGACGATCCAATGGGCCGTCGGGCACGGCATCGTCGATCTCGCAACACCCACGCCGAATCTATTCGCTGGCGGAGACTGGACTTACACGCTCGATCCCGCCGCGAACTTCGCCGGCAAAGTTTTGATCAATGAAATCATGTTCAACCCACGCGGCGGCTTGCCGTCTCAGGAATGGATCGAGTTGCGCAACATCACGGCGAGCCCGATTTCGCTCGCGGGCTGGCGCTTCACCAAAGGCGTCCAGTTTACGTTCCCGAACGTGACGATTCCCGCGAATGGCTACTACGTCGCGGCTGCCAATCTCGCCGCTTTCCAGGCGAATTATCCGACCGTCGTAAATGTCGTCGGCGGCTGGAGCGGATCACTCACGAAC
>JBBRBM010000104.1:0-20929 GCA_038205745.1 Verrucomicrobiota bacterium
CCGCCTTGGCCTGCCGCCAATCCTGCGCCGAGTGCGCCACTTTGATCTCCAATCCGCCGAGACGCTCCGCTTTCAGTGTGGGGTGGGGCTGCTGGATCGTTTTCACCAGCATAATACATCATCTCCGGGCGCTATTGTTTAACGTAATCTTCTTGCCGTCTCCTGTCGGCACTTTGCAGATGCCAGCCAAACGCCCTGGCCTCAAGCTTGTTCAGAACGCAAAAAAGCCGGCCGCGCGAGCCGGCCGGCTTTGCGAAAATTTTCGACTACGGAGTCACGGTGAATGTGCCTTTGCCAGAGGCACCGGCGCCGCCTTCACTGTTGCGGAGCGTAAAGGTTCCTTCGGCAGAACTGCTGTCCAAAGCTGTGAAGCGCAGCTTGACTGTGGTGGTGCCTTCACCGGTTTGGCTCACAAACACAAGCGTCGCCGTGCTCAACCCGGTGCGCGTGTAAGTGAATGTTCCAGTATCCCCTTCCGAGTTCGTGTAAGTGGTGTTGCCGAACAAGGACGCAGTCTTTTCACTGCCTTTGATCGTGTAGCGCAACAGCGTGTCGTCCAGTAAATCGGGGGCAAATCCCTGCTTCAGCTCCGCCTTATTCACGAGCTTGCGGGCAACAACGAGTTTATTCAGCCCCAATCCCACGGACAAAATGCCCAGATTGATATTCGTCGTGGTACCAGCGATTGACAGGGCGCGAATGGCACCCGCGACCTGATTGCTCGCGGCGCGACGCAAAGGTTGAAACGGAGTGATCAAGTATTGCCGCATGAAAAGCTCATTAACTTCCGCCGTGGCCTCGAGAACAAAGTTCGTGAACGCGTTGCTGGAAGCGAATCCCAACGGACCTGACAGCGCCGGATCGACGAGCGTCTGCAAAGGCATGAGATGCGTCGCCACTGCGATGAAAATCTTGTAGTCGCCCGCGACGCTCGTGGACGGCTTCTGAAAATCTTTCAGCGCCTTGCCAAGGATCGCGCGGACTTTGGCCGGGGCTTCCGGATTCGTGCTCGCAACGTAATTGGCGTAGGCGATCACGTTCGAGATTCCGTCCAAATAATTGGTGAAAGGCACGGCCTGCGCTTGCTGAAATCCAGCCATCGCAAGTACAGCCACACAGAGTTGAAGCAGTCTTTTCATCGTTCCTTCCTTATCGGCAGTTTTTCGCGGCGGTGAAGCACAAATTGCAGCCGTCACAAGCTGCTCTGCCCTGCTGGAAAGTCCCGCGGAAAATTCCAGTCTCACCTCGCGGCGCTTCTGCTACGTTCGCGCCATGAAAAAGTGGCTTCTGGGTTGTGGTGGTTTGATCGGCGTTGGACTGCTCCTGCTCGTCGTTGTGTTCATCGGCGGTTGTGGCACTTACAATCGCCTCGTCGCCTTGCAGCAGGGAACGGAAAGCTCATGGGCGCAGGTCGAGAATCAATACAAGCGGCGTACCGATCTCGTGCCAAACCTGGTGCAGACCGTCGCGGGCGCGGCGAACTTCGAGAAGTCCACGCTCACCGAAGTCATTCAGGCGCGCGCCTCCGCCACCTCGGTCAAGATCGATCCGTCGAACATTACGCCGGAGCAATTGCAGCAGTTTGAAAAGGCGCAATCACAGCTTTCCTCCGCGCTTTCACGGTTGCTTGTGTCGGTGGAGCGCTATCCCGAGTTGAAGGCCAACGCGAACTTCCGCGATCTCCAGGCGCAACTCGAAGGCACCGAAAACCGCATCGCCGTCGAGCGGCAGAACTTCAACAACGCCGTGCGCGACTACAACACCGCAGTGCGACAGTTCCCCGGCTCACTCGTCGCGGGCTTCGGACACTTCACATCCAAGCCGTACTTCCAGGCGCCGGCTGGTTCTGAAAATCCGCCGAAGGTGGATTTCAATTTCGGAAAGCCGACGAACAAGTAAGTTCATCCGCGAATCGCTGATGAATTTCTCCTTTGTACCAAGGCTCAAGCGGCTTCCCGTTTGGATGCTGGCCTGCGTCGTGATCGCGTTGCCGCTTGCGGCTGCGGAAGTGATGCCGCCGGCGCCGACTCGCTATTTCAACGACTACGCGAGCGTCACCCAACCCGCGACGCGCGAGCAACTGAACCGCGCGCTCGAACAATTCGAGAAAGACACGTCGAGTCAGATCGTCGTGGCCGTGTTTCCGAAAATGCAGTCCGACTCCTCGATCGAGGATTACGTCAACCGCATGTTCCGCGCGTGGCAGATCGGCCAGAAGAACCGCAACAACGGGGTGCTGCTCGCCGTGTTCATCCAGGACCGGAAGATGCGCATCGAAGTCGGCTACGGTCTCGAAGGCGTCATTCCAGACGCCATCGGCAAGCGCATCATTGAAGAACAGATCGCTCCCCGCTTCCGCGGCGGAGACATTGATGGTGGATTGACCGCCGGCGTGAACGGCCTGATCAGCGCCGCACGCGGCGAATACAAAGGCACCGGCAGCACCGTGGCCAATCGGCATGGAAAATCCAAACTGCCCTTCGGTGGTGTCATCTTCATCGTCATTCTCATTTTCATTGTGCTGAGCAGGTTCCGGCGTGCGACGACTTACGGTCGGAGTGGTCGCTCAGGATGGGTCGCTGGTCCCATCATTTGGGGCGGCGGCGGCTCCGGGGGCGGGTGGTCCGGCGGCGGTGGTGGTGGCGGTTTCTCGGGCGGCGGCGGCAGTTCCGGCGGCGGCGGCGCGAGCGGAAGTTGGTGACGTATGAACCATCGCGAATTCATTTCACAGCTTGAGGAAGCACGCATCGTCAGCGCGATCACCGAAGCCGAGACGAAGACGAGCGGAGAAATTCGCGTTTACGTCTCCCACAAGGAACGTCATGACGCCCTCGCCTTCGCCAAGACGCGTTTTCAACAACTCGGCATGGCGAAGACGAAACTTCGCAACGCCGTGCTCATCTACATTGTGCCGACGACGCGCCAGTTCGCGGTCATTGGCGACGAAGGCATTCATCAATATTGTGGCGACGCGTTCTGGAACGAGATCGCAGCGGGCATGTCGCAACGAATGAAAGCCGGCCAGTTCACCGATGCGATCGTCCATGCGATCAACGAAATCACCGCCGTGCTGGCAAGGCATTTCCCGGGCAAGAGTGAAAACCCGAATGAGCTGCCGAACGAGATCGCGGGGGACTGAAGGTGTCCCGCGAAGACCACGAAGGCAGCGAAGGGGAACAATTGACGAACGATCCCTTCGCCTTCTTCGCGTCCTTCGCGAGACTCAACACCGAATTTTCCCTTTAGCTGGCGGGCTGCTTCGGAAATAACTTCGCCCGTGGATTTCACGCCCTATCTCGTGCTTGCAGGCGTATTGGTGTGCGCCGGCGCGAGTTTCTTCTTCGCGGTGGCGGAATCCGCGCTCTTCGCCCTTGGCAAATGGCAGGTCGATCAACTCGCGGAAAAAGTTCCCGCGCAAGGCGGCCTCGTCGTGCGCCTGTTGCAGCAACCTTCGGAATTGCTCGCCACCATCGTGCTGGGTAACACGCTTGCGAACTCCAGCATCGTCGCCCTCGGCCTCGGCACAGCGCTGTGGCGGCATGGCTCGACTCCACTCGCCATCGCGGGGCTTTTCGTCCTGATCCTCATCGGCTGCGAGGTTCTGCCCAAGACATTGGCCGTACGCGATCCCGAGAAATGGTCCCTTCGCGTGGCGCGCCCCTTGTTCGTGCTGCAAAACATCTCGCGGCCGCTTCAGCGCCTCGTGCAATGGCTGAACGACTTGTTGCTCAAGATTCTTGCCCGGGCCATGAAACCGCAGCCCGCCACGTCAGATGAAGACTACCGCGAACTGCTGGACCTCGCACTGCAACAAGGTGCGCTCGCCGAACGCGAAACCGAAATCATCGCCCACATCATCGGCCTGGATCAAAAGACCGTGGCCGACGTGATGACGCCGCGTTCCAAAATGTCGTGCATCCCGGACGATCTCACGGTCGAGCAGATGATCACCGAAGCGCGCCGGCTGCGACATCGGCGCCTGCCACTCTACGACGAATCCCCGGACACCATCGTGGGCGTGCTCGATACGAAGCTGTTGCTGCTCAATCCACAGATTGATCTGGCGGAGGCGATCGAGTTTCCGTCCTTCGTTCCCGAGTCGATGAACCTGCTGAAGTTGCTCGTCGCGTTCCAGCGCCAGCAGCGCGGGATTGCCCTGGTCGTGGATGAATTCGGCGGCACTGCGGGCGTGGTGACAATGGAAGATATTCTCGAGCAAGTCGTCGGCGACATTCGCAGCGAAGCCGAGACGCCTGGCTTCATCATGGAAAAGCTGGGCGCCAATCGCTGGCGCGTGAGCGGCGCCATGAACGTCGCGGACTTTCGCCGCGAGTATCCGGATGTGGGCGAGGTGGACGTGGAAACGATGGGCGGCCTGCTCGTCTCCTTGCTCGAAGTCGTGCCCACGTCCGGTGAGTCCGCGACGTTCCGTGGATTGAAGCTGACGGCGCAGGTCGTGGATGAACGCGTGGTCCGTGAATTGATGGTGGAACGACTGGTGAGGAAATAATGCTCTCAATCTTCACCATCGTGATGCTGCTCGGCCTTGGTCTTTCGTTCTTCTTTTCGGGGATCGAGGCCGGCGTGTTTGCGCTCAGCCAATTGCGCATCCGACGCCTGATGCGCAGCGGAAACGCCAACGCTCGCGTGCTCTACCGTTTCCTCTCCACGCCGGAAGATTTTCTCTGGACGATTTTCGTCGGCAATACGGTGGCGAACTTTGGTGTCGCCGCGCTGGTCGTGTTCAGTTCGCGCGAGTGGCTGCGCCAACATCCCCTGCTCTTCTCGATCGTGTTCGCGTTGGGAGTTCTGGCGTTCTACGGAACCTGCGAGCTGTTGCCGAAAATGCTCTTCCGCATGTATCCGAACCGGCTATGCCTCGCTCTCGCGCGCCCGTTTCGACTCATCCATGCGCTGCTGATGCCGCTTGTCGCGGTCGTGCGCTGGCTCGCCAGCGGCATGATGCACTGGTCAGGCGGGCGCACCTTCATGGGCCACCTTTTCGGCAACCGCGACGAACTGCGCCGACTGATGCAGGAGTCCGCGAAGGCGCTCTCAACCGAAGAGCGCTCGATGATCGAGCGCGTGCTCGACCTGCAATCGCTGCGCGTCGGTCACGTCATGGTGCCCATCGCCAGGGCGATCGCCGTGACAACGCGCACGCCGGTTCCGGAAGCCATGGCCGTCTGTCGCGAGCGCGGCATGAGCCGGCTGCCGGTGTGGCACGAACAAGGCGGCGGGCGGCGCATCGTCGGGTTGTTTAACTTGCGGTCACTGCTCTACTCCCAAGGCGAGCTCGAAAAAAGTCGCGTGGTCAATGATTACGTCGCGCCCGCCACATTCCTCGACGTGGACACGAAGCTCGAGGAAGCGATGCGCCACCTCCAACGCACCGGCCAACGCCTCGCCATCGTGCTCTCACGCGATCGTCGCGAACTCGGCATCGTGAGCCTGCAGGACATTTTGAAAGCCATCTTCGGCCAGGTGCGACTGTGACATGACGCTCGACGAACTCATCGGAATCCTGTGGCGGCTGCTGGCCGTGGGAGCGCTCGTCTTCCTGAACGGCTTCTTCGTCGCGGCGGAGTTCGCCCTCGTCAAGATTCGCGACACGCAGCTCACGCCGCTGATCGCGCGCGGAAACTGGCGTGCGAAGATCGCACGCCGCGTCCTGCACAATCTCGATCGTTCACTAAGCGCGGCGCAGGTTGGCATCACGCTGGCGAGCCTTGGGCTGGGATGGATTGGCGAACCCGTGTTCGCTTCCATTTTGAAACCGCTCTTCGATTGGATGCACGTCGAGTCCGAAACCATCCGCCATGCCGCGTCGTTCATCCTTGGGTTCGGAACGATCACGTTCCTCCACATCTCCGCCGGCGAACAGGCGCCCAAGTGGCTGGCCATCCAGAAACCGCTGCACACATCGCTCTGGATCGCGTTGCCACTGGAACTTTTTTACAAGTCTGCCTACCCGGTGATCTGGGTGCTCAACGAGTCGTCGCTCTGGGTCTTGCGACAAATGGGAATTCAAACGGGAGGTGAACACGAAGTGCATTCGGACGAAGAATTGCGGCTGCTGCTTTCGGCGTCGCAGCAACGCAGCGCCGCCACCGGTGTGGGGCGCGACATCGTCCTGAACGCCCTCGACCTGCGGCGCCGCGTTTCGCGGGAAGTCATGCGACCGCGCCAGGAGATCGTGGGCCTTAACACCGAGACGAGCATCGATGAATGCATTGTGATCGCGGAGCGCACACGGTTTTCGCGCTTCCCGCTTTTGGAGGGCGGCAGCCTCGATCGAACGCGCGGAGTCATTCACATCAAGGATCTTTACGCCGCGCGTCACACGGCACAGCGCGCTGCGGACCTGATTCCAGTGGCGCGGAAGATTGTTTTCATTCCAGAAACAGCGCGCCTCGAGCATGTGCTCGAATTCTTTCTGCAACGCCGCGTTCACCTCGCGATCGTCGTGGACGAATACGGCGGCACCGTCGGTCTGGTGACGCTGGAGAATATTCTGGAGGAACTCGTCGGGCAGATTCAGGACGAGTTCGATCAGGAAAAGCCGTTGCTATCAAAGACGGGCGACAACACCTGGAGCATCGACGGGACGTTGCCACTCCACGATCTGGCAGACGTCATCGGCGAACCGCTCGTCGAGGAAGGCGTCACGACTGCGAGCGGTTGGATCACGCACAAGCTCGGTGGATTTCCGAAGAACGGCGACGTGGTGAAGTTCGGCAGTTTCGAACTGCGCGTGGAACAAATGGACGGGCCGCGCGTGGCGCGCCTCACACTAACGCGCACCCCGGCACCACAAAGTCCCGCCATCGAAATGAAAGAGTAAAAGCGGTTTCATCAGGGTGGTGAACGCCGCGCGGCGGCGTTCCCGCGCCGTTCAGGCGCGACCGGGCGACCCGCTGAACGCGGGCCGAGTCGTCGCAGCGCGACGACTTCCACCTTCTGAACTGCTTCTCATGTCGTTCACTGCGGCCTGACGACTTCGCGCGTGTGGAAGCGCTTGTCACCCTTGGCATCGCCCGCTTCGACGTAGATTTTGTAAACCACATCGGGCTCGAGCGGTTCGGGGCGCGCGCGCGGCACCTTCGGTTTCATGCCGCGGGGCGCTTGCCCGTAGATCAGAACCTTCGTGGGAATCGAGTTCGAATCCGCGATCATGTGCCAGAGTTCGTGGGGATATTTGTTCGTCTTCTCGTCCTGCTCCGCGACCACCCGGATCGCCGTGATGGTGTATTTGCGATCGAAGGCGAATGAGACGGGTTCCACCGGAATTTCTCCCGCCGGTGCCCGCACGCCGCGCGTCGGACGAATCTGCGCAATCATCTCAATCCGTGGCGAGCGGAAGAAATCCTTGAAGAAGGCGACGTAAACGAACGCGAGTATCGCAGCCACACCGATCAACACGAGGGATCTCTTCGTCATATCTTAGAAAACTCGACGCCGGGCAGCTTGGAATATTCGCGCGAAGTGCCGATGAGAAACTTGCCGGAAAAAATTTGAATCATGGGCGGACGGGTTGAGTCCATCCACCATTGCGCGCCAGCATGCACGCAATGCGGTTCCTCAGCCGGCGAGGCTCGTCACAACGCGAGCCACAACACAGGAAAGTGAACGCATGAAAACACTGACTCAAAACTGTCGCGGCTTACGTCGCGGTTTCACTCTGATCGAATTGCTTGTCGTGATCGCCATCATCGCGATCCTTGCGAGCATGTTGCTGCCGGCACTGGCGAAAGCGAAGGAATCCGGGAAGCGCATCGCGTGCGTGAACAACCTGCGCCAGCTTGGGCTCTCACTGACGCTCTACGTGGACGACAACGAGGGAAAACAGCCGCCGCGAGGAATCCCTTCATGCTGGTCGACCACATTGCAGGAAAACTATCGGGATCAGAGACTTCTCGTCTGTCCCAGCGACTTCGGGAATCCCACCAATGCGAACACGGTGACCACGGCCGCGTCTCCGTATGACCGGGCGCCGCGCAGCTATCTCATCAATGGTTGGAATGATTATTTCCAGGAAGTGCTTACGAATTTTACTTCGGCCAATTTCGGCATCATCGCCGGCACACAAATGCCTGAAGCAGGGATTAAGGAAACCAGCGAGACGGTTCTTTTTGGTGAGAAGGACGCTATGTCGATCCATTACTACATGGATTTTTTGGAAACGGCCGCCGGCAACGATTTCGAAGAAGTTGAACACGGACGGCATTCCGGCAAAGGGACTGCGGGCGGTTCCAACTACGCGTTCGCCGATGGCAGCGCACGCTACCTTCGCTACGGCGGTTCCATAAGGCCGATTAACCTCTGGGCCGTGACAGCCCAGTGGCGCACCAACAGTCCCACGATCTTCTAGTCCCAGCGCGCTGCGGGCTGCGCAGCGCCGCGTCAGAACCAGGCAAGATCAAGTTTCACGTCCGCGTGCTTCCACGCTTTCTTGAAATCTTTTGCGACCGCATCGATTCGACGTTCGCCAAAACTGGTACGTGAGCGCTCCGCAGTCAGCGGCTATTGCCCCCGCACGCGAAAGAGTTTGGACGGGTTCGCGAGGCAATCGATCGCCAATTCGATTCGACCACTCATAACTGTGTTCGTGCTGATGGGAACCCATGATACCAGATCCGACGATCCTTCCGTCACGTACGTTACGCCGGACTGGCCGGCGAACCACAATCGGAGTTGCGATGAGGACAATCGTTCGATGTTGAGGCGGGCAGGCGCGATCGCAGCGTAGGACCATGAGTCCGTGGATTCGTAAACTCCTGGGGCCGTCCGATAATTCCATGTCAAAGTGACATTCGGTCCATCCACCTCGACGAGCGCATAGCCGAAATTTTGATCGTAATACACGCGCGTCGGGTTCCACGCGCCATTCTCCCCGTCGTATTCGGCGTCGGGATACAGCGGTGCGCCGGCGGTGCCCACGATGAGTTGATGCACGTCGTTGCCGGGATTCTCATCACCGTCACCGACGCGCATGTGGTCATAAAAATGATCATGCCCCGCGAAATAAGCGCGGCAACCGCTGCGCTTCAGTGATGTCCAAAATGCGTCCCGTTCCTCCGCGTAATCATCCAGGCAATCGTAATGGAGCACCTTGAACGCAGGCATGTGGCCCATCGCGAACACATGGGGCGCCTTGTTCGTTGCCAGCACAGAATCGATCCACGCTTGGTCAAGGACACCCGCCGCTGTGAACTGGTCGAGCCCGAGCACGAGCGCGTTTTTGTGAGCGACGAAATAAGTGCGACCGAGTTGTTCCACGGGACCATTGCGTGGGATGTCCCCTCCGAACACAGCCTCAAATGCCTCGGGATCATTCGCTTCGTGATTGCCAATGATCGGATACACGGCAATGCCCGCGTCATAAACGTCCGTCATGATGTTCTTCCATTGGGTGAATGGAACGATGCCGCCGGAGTATGCCATGTCTCCCGTGAACAAAACGAAGTCAGGCTGCACCCGCACTGCTTCCGCGGCGATTTCAGAAAGGATCTCGGTGTTGATCTGTTCAAACGAGCCGCGCGAATCACCCGTGACCATGAATCTCCACGGAGCCGAGGTTTGTCCTGACACTGATTGAACCAACACAACAACCAGTGCAATCAAACGCCATGCGGGCACCATGCCAGCAAGCGTGCGAAGGATCATAATCGCGTTCAGGTTCCGCTCGCGAAGACGAAGTTACTCCACGCCCATTGGTTGGAATTGCTCCGGGATTGTTCGGAGGAAAGTGAAGACAGCGCCTGATTAAACCGCGTGACCCGTCGCGGCTCCCTCGGCGTTGCCGCCGTCGAGATCAATCAGGATGTCACGGGGCTCGGCGCCTTTGCTCGGGCCCACGATGCCGCGCTGCTCGAGTTCATCCATGATGCGCGCGGCGCGCGTGTAGCCGAGACGGAGTCGCCGTTGCATGAGGGACACGCTGGCTTTCTGCTCGCTGCGGATGACCTCGATACATTGCTGAATGAGATCCTCGTCTTCGTCGCTCGCGCCTTCTTCGACATTGTAATTGCTGGCCGGCTTCGAGAGCTGCTGATGAATTTCCAGCTCGTAGCTCGGTTTGCCCTGCTTCGCGATGAAGTCCACGATGCCCTGCAATTCTGAATCCGTGATCAGCGCACCTTGAGCGCGATTCAATTTCGCGCTGCCGGGCGGGAGGAAAAGCATGTCGCCTTTGCCCAACAATTTGTCCGCGCCCATCGCGTCAAGAATTGTGCGCGAATCGACGCGGCTCGCGACCTGGAACGCGATGCGCGCCGGAATGTTCGCCTTGATGACGCCCGTGATGACGTCCACCGACGGACGTTGCGTGGCGACGATGCAATGGATGCCGGCGGCCCGCGCCATCTGTGTGATGCGCGCGATGGCCATTTCAACATCAGCAGGCGCAACGAGCATGAGATCTGCGAGTTCATCGATGATCACGACGATGTAAGAAAGCTTCTCGGGAATGACGATGTCTTCGTCGCGCGGAACCACGATTTCCTCGTCGAGTTCGACCGCGAAGCCTTCGGAGTTGGCTTCGATTTTTTCCTTTTTTGCCGTGAGCGGAAGTTCCGGCTCGGCCTTGGGCAACGGCTTGTCTTTGGGGCGCGAGTTGAACGAACTCACGTTGCGCACGCCGACGCGCGCGAAAATCTGGTAGCGCTTCTCCATCTCGTTCACGACCCAGCGCAACGCGAGAATCACCTTCTTCGGGTCAGTGACGACAGGCACGACGAGGTGCGGCAGTGCGTTGTATTGCTGAAGCTCGACCACCTTTGGATCGATCATCACGAAGCGAAGCTGGTCCGGGGAAAATTTGTAGAGCAGTGAGCAGACAATGGAATTGATGCACACCGATTTGCCCGAGCCCGTGCTGCCGGCGATGAGCATGTGCGGCATCTCGCCGAGATCGGCGATGATCGGATGGCCGTAAACATCCTTGCCCAGCGCGAGCGGGATGCGGGCCTTGGTGTTCTTCCATTCCTCAGATTCAAGAAGGTCGCGCATGATGACCTTGGTCTTGATGAGGTTGGGCACTTCGATGCCAACTGAGGACTTTCCGGGCACCGGTGCAAGAATGTGAATGCGCTCGGCCTTGAGAGCGGCGGCGATGTTGTTCGAGAGCGCGGTGATTTTCTCCAGCTTCACGCCGGGCGCCGGATGCAACTCGTAACGCGTGATCGTGGGACCCTTGGTGATGTCGCCGAGTTCCACGGGAATGTCGAATTCCGCGAGCGTCTCCTTCATTAGTTGGGCGCGCTTGAGCAAATCCTCTTTTGTTTCCGTCGGCACCACCGCTGGATCGGGTTGGTTCAACAAATCCAGTGACGGCAATTGATAATTGCTGATGCCGGGGGCTGCGGCGACGGCGAGAGGCTTCTTCTTCGGCGTCACTCTCTTCGGCGGCGCGGGCACCAATGCGGGAACCATCGACGGTGCTGGGGCCGATTCTCCACCCGGCGCTGTCCCTGCGGGTTTCGCGCCGTCGGCGATGATGACGACAGGTTCGGGGAGCTTGGTGTCCTCGGAATTGTCGTCCGGCTTCTTTTCCTTCTTGCCGAGGATGTCGCCCGCAGTTGCCGCGGCGACTTCGCGCGCGGGAATCACTTCACCTTCATCCGGCGGTTCGATGTCTCGTGGCGGCTCGATTTTTTCGGGCTTGTCCTTCTTCGTCTTGCCGGTGCGCGTGGGCACGCTGAGGTCGCGGATCGTCGGCTCCGGTACTGGCTGCAAATCCGCGCCAAGACCTTTCTTCTCAGGGTCGAGTTCCCCAGGTTTGGAAGACTTCTCCGTCTTGGAACGCTTCTCAAACTGTTGCTCCAGCTTGCGCTTCTCGCGTTCGAGTTCGCGCGCGCGCTTCGCGAGTTCGCGTTCTTCGGGCGTCAGCTTTTCGTCGCCAGGAAGTTCTTCGCGTTCCTCGCGGTTCACGAGTCCTCGCACCCACACGCCGAGATTGAAATTCGTGAGGAACAACATGCTGACGAGATCAATCACCACGTAAACGATCGTGGCACCCGCCGTGCCGAAGTTGCGGAAGACGGCGTTCAACGCGTGTCCCACGAGGCCGCCTGCACTGCTGGCGTTGAGATTGCGCGCGACGCGTTCGATGAAACCTGTGGGTGCCTTCGGGTTCCTCGCAAGTTGATCCATGACGACCGGATCGGTGTAGAGATCGAGGAGTCCGATGCAGCAGAGCACGAGGATGGCGGACCAAATCCACCGCCGTTTGAGGTACGCGAGGCTCTGGAAAAAACAGCCCAGCCCGCCCAACACCATCACGATGGGCAACACGAACGCGCCGACGCCGAAGCCCTGGAAGAGCAACTGCGCAGTCCATGCGCCGATCGGCCCGATCCAGTTATGGGTCGAGTGGTTCGTGTTCGTCGTGTTCGCCGACACGTCAGCCGGGTCGAACGAACACATCGCAACAAAGAGCAACAGCGCAAAACCCAACAGCACAACGCCAATGACGTCGTTGAAGCCGTGATGCTCAGATGTGCGTCCCGAATCTTTTCGTGGCACGCGCAAAGAGTAGCGACGCGCAAAACCTGTTCAAAGATGAAAGTGTGAATGGGTTGTTCACCACGGCGCGCAGGCAGAAGCGGGTGTTCACTTCCAAAGAGCGGGCCGCTGCAGTTCCGAATCAGGTATGAGCGGCAGACCCGCGTGCAATCATCGCGAGGCGGAAGGATTGAAGCTTGGCTGTTTCGCACCGCTCCTTTACTCGTCATCACGTGTTCGCAATCGCCGCGCCTGAGTTCACACTGCAACTATTCGTCGCAATATTCGCCGTGCTGTTCATCGGCATCTCGAAGGCGGGCTTCGGTGGCGGGCTGGGGATGTTGACCACGCCCCTGGCGGTGCTCTCCTTCGGATCGAAAGACGCCATCGGCATCATCCTGCCGCTGCTCTGCGCCGGCGACGCCTTCTCACTCTGGAACTACTGGCGCAAATGGGACGCGCGCAACCTCAAGTTTCTCCTCCCCGGTGTCATCGGCGGAATCGTCATCGGCGTGCAACTCATCGGCCGATTCTCCGCGCGCGAACTGAACATCGCCATCGGCTGCATTGCCGTCGGCTTTGTGCTCTTTCAACTCATGAAGGAAAAAATCTTCCAGGCCGAAGGCTCCTTCGCGCCCAACCATCGTGTCGGCGTGCCCATCGGCATCGCGACCGGCATCACCTCCACCTTTGCGCACGGCGCCGGCCCAATCGTCAGCATGTTCCTCATTCCGCAACGGTTGCCGAAGGAAATGTTCGTCGCCACCAACGTCCTCATCTTCACGTTCGTGAACTGGCTCAAGATGCCCTTCTTTTGCATCGACCAGACGCAGGTCAATCTCCCCGTCTTTGCCCCGCACGCCCTCATCACGTCTGAAACCTTGTGGACGAGCGCGAAGTTTTTTCCGCTGGTGCCAATCGGAGTCTGGCTCGGAGTGTGGATGAACAGGAAGTTCTCCGAGCAGGCGTTTCTGAAATTCGTCTACGCCGCGCTGTTGATCACCGGCCTCGAACTTATTTTTAGATTCGAGCGCTTGTTCCAGTAACAACGACCCACGGAAGCAATACTATCGCCTCCCCGCCGTCTCTCTCGCCGAAGCGAACAGAGCATCAGGGATAGTGCGGTATTTGAAGCCGATAGAGCCGGAAGTTATTCGACGGCGAATCAGATACTGATATGAACCGATTGGTAGGCGCGGCCGCGACGACGACAAGATTGGACCAACTGTTGGTCCATTCCTTGGTCTGCAACGTGTAAGGGCGGTTCGAGACCGCATTAAACTGGAGCGAGATCGTGGCCGGCTGCTCCGGTGCAAGCACAGCCTTGAGTTCCAAAAAGCTTGATGCTGCACGTGGGTCCGTTCCAGCGGTGAACTCGTCGAGATTATTCACCCCGTCACCATCTGAATCGATCATCGCGTCATAAATGTTGTTTGTGTCAAAGTTGTAGTAGGCTTCCCAATTGTCGGGGATGTGATCGCCATCCATATCCGGCAACACCGTCAGGACCGCATTCGAACTGAGCACCGTCCCACTGGCAACACCGCTATACACGAATACATTGTAAGCACCCGCATCGATTATGGATGCCGCAGGAAAACTCAACGTCGGTGGCCCGTCTATAAGATAAAGTGCCGTGCCTTTGCGCCAGCGATAATGCAGCGGCGGAGTGCCTGTGGCGACAACACTGATGGTCACCGCCTCGTTCTCAAGGATCGTCACGCTGGCCGGATGGACAATAATCGCAGGCCGCAAGATTACGGTCAGAACGGCAGGAGCGCTCCCCATGGCACCGATCGCATCCGCGACGATGACGCTGTAGATCCCCGCATCAACCAATTGCACATTCGTCAAGGAAAGCGCGGCGCCTTCTGCGCCCAGGATGTTCGTTCCGTCTTTGCGCCATTGATAGGACAAGGTGCCGATGCCGGTGGCGCTGACTTGGAAAATGACATTGCTGCCCGCGTTAGTAGAGACGCTCACCGGCTGGCTGGTAATGCTCGCCGGCATATACACGGTAAGAGTCGCATTGGAACTCACAATGCTGCCTCCGACATTGGAAACGCGCACGCTGTAGGTTCCCGCCTGAAAAGCCTGAACATTGGAAATAACGAGCGTTGGTCTCGTTTCACCGGGCAAATCCGTTCCGTTAAACCGCCATTGATACAGTAGGGGCTGCGACCCGCCACATTCCACGGTGAATAAAACGTTCGTGTAAGCGACCACCGCCAAACTCTGAGGCTGTGCCGTGATCGAAGGAGCGAACTGGACACTCAAAGCAGCCTCATCGCTCGTGGCAGAACCGGCGGCATTGGCGACGACCACGCGATAGTTTCCAGTATCGGTGAGCTGAACGTTTATGAGTGTAAGCGTGGCATTGGTGGCACCCGGCAGGTTCGATCCGTTCATTTGCCATTCGTAGGTTAGCGGACCAGAACTGCACACGCCGACGTTGAAGGTGACGCTTGCATTGGTAGGAACCGTTGCGCTCCGAGGCTGAACCGTAATCGTAGGCCCAGTGGAAAAAGATGGCTGGTAGGTCGCGCCAGCGGAGGGTACAGCGGCAGTCCAACTCAACGGATCACCCCCATGGCCTGTGGCGCTCAAGCGCTGCAACGAAAAGCCAGTGCCATCGGAGCCGCATGGCCACGGTGGCTGATCAGAATAGAGGACTTCGTCAACGATCGCCCATGGCACCGGGTTGGCCGCCACATCCGGGGGTTGCGGTTTCTCGATCGCCACGCGCGCGCTGCTGTTGGCGAGTTTGCCGGCATAGGGGCCAAGAATCAGGATGGGGGCGTTCGTCAATGCATAACGGCTCTTGAACGCGGCGAGTTGCGCCATATTCGTCACCGGATTGAAATTCACAACGAGCATGTAATGATTGGCCGGCAACGTCATCGCCGGCAAAGCGAAGTCGACATCGCCAGCAATGCGCCAGTTGCCATTCGTATTGAAGAATGGCACCGCACTGCCCGACGCATTCCATATCTCGATGAATTCGTCCTGCGAGTTATCGTTCGTTCCACCAATGTCTGGCGGATGATACATCAGCTCGCTGATCACAACGCCGGCTTGCGGCAGTGCATTCGCAAGATCACGCGTCGACGCAAGTGTGAACCAATATGGCGAACCGTCCGGGTAACGCCCTGCCGATGAAGTATTCTCCTGGGCTTTGAAGCTCACAGCATCGACGACCCGGTCTTCTGCGGAGCCTGCCATGTAAGAAAGGAACACCTGTTCGCCGGCGCTGCTTATACCGAATCCGATATTCGTCGGGTTATGAAAGCCAGTGACTTCATCGAAGCTCACCCAGCCATGTGCAGGAACAAAGGTGCCCGACGGAATCTGCCACTTGGCCAGTGCCGCACCATCGTCGCTCAGATACCAATCAGGCCCGAGTGTGATGTCGTTTGTTGTTGGGTTATAGAGTTCGATCCAGTCATTGGAAAAACCGTTGGTTGTTTCAGTGTTGGCGAAAATCTCATTCAAGAGAACGCCCGGGGTGATTATGGGCTCCGCCTGTCCCGGAGATCCGCGCAGATATGCACTAGGGCGCCAGTTTCCGCCATAGTCTCCTGCTCCGCTCCCTTGTGCCGCCTCGTTGAGTGCGCTGAAGACCAGCGAGTGCCCGGCACCGTCTGCCACGGCGGGCCAGCCGCGGCCATCTCTGAAATTGAACGATACAATGTCAGTGCCGCCTGCGGACGTGCGCAGCGTGAGCAGTTCACCTGCATTGTTCAACGAGCCGGTGTACGCTGCGAAAACGGGAACGCTGGCATCCAATCCATAATAGGCACGAAACGCCGCGATATTTGTTGTCCCAATGACCAATGCATAACCGGCCGGAGCGAGCGTCGCACCGCTTGGAAAAGTGTAATCGATGCCTTGCGTAAATTTTACCCCGGCAAGATCGAGTGTAACAAAAGGGCTGTCATTGTGGATTTCGACGTATTCATAACCACCCAGCGCCGGGTTGTACATGATTTCCGTGATCCGAAAGTGGTTCAGCAAGTTGGCGGCACCGTCAGGTTCGCCCAAGGTAAACTCAACGGGTAACGACCAATTGCTCGTGCGTCCGGTGACATCTTTGACCAGCACGCGGACGCGATAGCGATGGCCGGTTTTCAATCCCGTGGGCGGAACCTGGACATCATTCACAAAAACCGTATTGGTGGTTTGCCAGACGGGAATGATCTCATACTTACGCGGCTCACTGGGGTCGAAAGGCAGGGCGCCCGGTGCAGTGATTTCCGCTATCCGCCACTGCATGGAAGCAAATCCGCTTGAACCGCTGTAGCTCGACGCATGAAACGTCAATCGGTTGATCGGGAAGTTCGCAGGGCCCGTATAACTGAGCGAAGGGCGAACCGGCTTTAGAGTGTCAGCGGACATCGTGTCGAGCGAGGAAGTCGTATTGGTCGCGCGATAACCGACGAACTTCTTCATCAATTGCGCACAGCCTCCGAAGTTGTTACTCGTGCCTGGCTCGTAAAGCCACTGGTAGAATTTACCCTGTCCGGCTTGCACTGGATAAACCACCGCTGTGTTGGTCATGATGGGGTTATAATCCCACTGGCCGCGGTCGGCGTCGGTGATCGACCACTGCTCAGTCCCATGGGTGAGCCACCAATGTTCATCGATCAACTTCCACGCTTCGTCGGTGTTGAACAACAAGTCACGGATCTCGCGCATTCGATTGCGAAATTCAATTCCAATAGGGGGGTATCGACCTGGGTTGGCGAAGTCTGACAATACCCTGCTCTTGAATGGTTCATCGCCGCCCGTCACTCCTCCCATGTTATCTGCCCAGCACAGATCCAGATCCCAGGGCCAGATTTGCCACAATCCGTTGACCGGGTTGCGGTAGTAAAAATAGTTCTTACCGGCGGATACATCGAAGTCGTGGATTCCTTGAATCATGGTATGAAATCCATAATAGGATTTCAGGTCCAGGTTGGTCCGCCACCACGCCTCGGGCGGAACGGTGTTGCTGTAGGTACTTATGAAATAGTTGAGGTCCGATTTGTCCGTTGGACCCGAGAGCCCGGTGTGGTTGAGCGTTCCGGACCAATTCTCCATGTCATAAATATTCCCATCGGGCATGTCCCGTTCTTCGAGAAAGCGTCCGTCTTCTTCCTCCACGACGAGCCAGAGTCCGTAAAAATCTCCACCCCACTGGTAACCCGGCACCACTTCGCGAGCATCGTCGACCACCCGAAATTGTACCTGGACCGTCTTGAGTGACGGTGTGCCAGCGAGTTCAAACATCTTGTAGCCAATAGATTCGAACATTCCCTGCTCACCGCGATGCAGGTAAGAGGCTTGTTGAATGTTGGGCCGCAGGCTCAAACGACGCCATTTTGTCTTCAGCTTGTTGCCCCAATTGTCTTTTACCTCCAAGTCGTGCCCGCGGTTGAGCCGAAACTTCATGGCGTTCTTGCCCATGCTGTAGCGCCAAAGGCCGCCACGCGCGCGGAATCCGATGTGGTCGTAAACCTTCCCGTCTACAATCAGCGCACCAGTCCACAGAAAATTGTCGCCCGTGTATTGATTGTTGGTTGTGCCCGGTGCCCACCCGATCGCCGTTGCGAATGAATTGCTCTTGGCGAGCAGGTGATACGCGGGCAGGCGATTCATTTCGTTCGAGCTCACGGTGAACACGTAGCCATTCGTGCCACTGGCTCCGGGCTGCACAGCACCACTCCAGGCAGGCACGCCGTCGTAAACAAAGTAGGCGAAGTTTGGCTGTGGATCGTCGTCGTACGGCAGGCGAATCGACCGGCCGCCGGAATCCGTGGCAATAATGCGGTACCGAATCAAGCGACGGTGAGTTTGCACTGAAGGCGGGAGATCCACCGAATACACGGCGTCACCGGCGGTCACGTCGGCATTGAGTCCATTGTCCGTCATCGCGACCGACGTCCAGTTGTTGGTGTAGGCCGCGTCGGTGATTTGAATATAGGAGCCGGGATTCACGATCTGGTATTGGAGCACCACATTCGTTACTCCGTCGGGATCAGTGACTTTGGCGGTGATCTTCACGAGTTCACCGCTTTGGGGCCGCGCAGGCGAATGATCTACCTGGCGAACTTGCGGAGGCGCGTTTGAAGAATAGCAAATGTTCGTGCGCCCAGGCGTTGGCCCGACATTCGATGGGCCGCTCCGCGCGGTCACCCGCAAATCCATCACGAAATCCGTGCTGCTCGCGAGCGCTGAATTGAGTGCCTGCACCGCGATGACATTCGTTCCCACGACGAGAAATCTGGCCGCGTTGGTAATCACGTACGACGTGAAATTCGTTCCTTCGACCGTGCCTGATGCGAGCCGGTTGTAAGCCAGTTCGCCAGCCGGGACGTTGACGTTCAGCACATTGGTGCCGTTGATCCATATCTTGGCGCCGTCATCAAGCTCTGTGTCGATCTGAAGCGTTTGAATCTGCGTCAGGTTGGTGACCACAAACTTCTTTCGGAAAAACACCGTCGTGTAATTGCTCCGCATGTCCGACAACGGCGTGACGATGAAACTTTCGCCATAGCCGATCGGAGCGCCGCCTGAAAACCACGTTGCATCATTGAAGCTGAGTTGGCGCCACAGATTCGATGGATTCGACGCTTCACTCTGCCCTTTGAAAAAACTCCAGGTCGAATGATCCGGCACCAGCAACGCCGACGCTTGTCCGGGAGGCAACGCGACGACCGATGCGCGCCAGCTTCCGCCGAGGTTGTTGTCGAGGTTCGGGTTGATCAGTTCGATGGAATAGCCAGGCGGATCGCCGACCGTCGGCCATGGAAAGCCGACCTGGTAATCCACCGAATTCTCCGTGAGACCTTGCGCGTTCTTCAGTGTGATCTTGTCGGCGTATTTCGACAGCGAACCGGTATACGGCCCAAGCGCTCCTGCATAGCCGAACTTTGCCTGCAATGCCGTTGGATTCTCAGCGATGAGCTTGAATCCAAAGGGTGCGATGGTCGTATTCGTTGGAAAAACGAAGTTGATGCCGTCGGTAATCAACCATCCGGACATGTCCACGGCGTTGCTCGAATTATTGAACAGCTCTAAAAACTCGATGCGCTCGGTCTTAACATCGGGGTTGTAGTGAATTTCGTTGATGACAACACCCGGCGCGCCGACAGCGACCGAGGCCGCCAACAACACACTCAACCACGTCACAATTCGACCCGAGCCAAGCATTAGAGAAAGTAAAGACTGAAACACACTACTCGCGCGTTACAACTATTGCCTTTTGAAGAACAATTGTTGCCTGCGGCATTCCCGCCGAATGCGCGGAAAACGCCGCTTATTGACGCCGACGCCACCATTTCGTGAACGATTATTCACGCACAGGACTGAATGAATAGTCGGTTGATCTGCATCAGTTCTTTACTATTTTCTCAACGCAATCCGCCGTCGCTTGAGCAAAGTCGTGCCCACGGACGAATTAACCTCAGCAAATCTGCCACTCACGGTCCTCTCCACAAAATCGTTTGCCGCACGCGGCGGGCATCGCTACTACTCTTCCACTCACACTCTATGAAAAGCTTGGCCACCATTATTGCTCTGATCGCGACTGCCCTCGTCGCGTCCGCCGGTGAAAGCGACTACAAGGCGCCGCGCGGCAACTTTAATTTTCCAATCTACACCAACAATCCGCCCGGTCGTCAGATCACTTCAGGACAGTTACCGGCCACCACTCACGCGCTCGCGCCGGAAGAGACGCGCAAGCTCATCGAAGTGCCGCCTGGATTCGAAGTCCGCCTGTTCGCTTCCGAGCCGATGGTCGCGAACCCCGTCGCCATGACATGGGACGAGCGCGGACGTTTGTGGGTGCTGGAGTTGTACGAATATCCCAAAGGCGCGCCGAAAGGTGCGAAGGGCCGCGATCGCATCAAGATCATCGAAGACACCGACGCCGATGGCGTGGCGGACAAAGTCACCGTGTTCGCCGATGGCTTCTCACTCGCGGAAGGAATGCAACTGGGCAACGGCGGCGTTTACATCGCCGCACCGCCGAATCTTTATTTCCTTCGCGACACGAACAACGACGACAAAGCCGACACGCAGCAAGTCGTACTCACCGGCTTCGGCAACGAAGATCGCCACGAGTTACTGAACAATCTCACGTGGGGCCCCGACGGCTGGCTTTACATGACGCACGGCGTCTTCACGCATTCGCAAGTCAAGGATCCGAACAATCCCGAAGACGACGGCGTGCGCATGGACGCCGCGCTGGCGCGTTATCATCCGGTGACGAAGAAGTTCGAAGTCTTCGCCGACGGCACGAGCAATCCGTGGGGCGTGGACTGGAACGAGCGCGGCGATGCCTTCGTGAGCGCGTGCGTCATTCATCACCTGTTCCACATGGCGCCCGGCGGACTCTACAATCGTCAGGGTGGCGTGTGGCCGAATCCTTACGGCTACGTGC
>JBBRBM010000105.1:0-20888 GCA_038205745.1 Verrucomicrobiota bacterium
ACAAACCAAACCAAACCAAACCAAACCAAACCAAACCAAACCAAACCAAACCAAACCAAACCAAACCAAACCAAACCAAACCAAACCAAACCAAACCAAACCAAACCAAACCAAACCAAACCAAACCAAGTCCCATCACGCTCGCCTCATTGTCGCGCAACTTGTCGAACTGTTCGATCTCGACGTTTGGTCTGACGGAAAACGCCCGTGGTGTCATCAGCATTTGTTCGTCGCCACGGCGAGTTTGGGCAAAAGCGTTGAAAACAACGTGGGGCTTTTTTACCGTGGCTTCAATGAAACCTTTGAACTCACTCGCCATCGCGGCACTTCTCTTCTCATTCGCCGCGCAGTCTGTTGCAGCCGCAAACTTTCGCATCGCAGTGATTCCGAAAGGCACCACTCACGAGTTCTGGAAAGCGATCAACGCTGGCGCCGTCAAAGCGCAGCGCGAACTTGCCGACCAGGGCGTGAAGGTGGACATCATCTGGAAAGGTCCGCTGCGCGAGGACGATCGCGATCAACAAATCCAAGTCGTCGAAAATTTCATCAGCCAGCGCGTCAACGGCATCGTGCTGGCACCGCTCGATTCGAAGGCGCTCGTGAAACCAGTGAACACGGCCACCGCCGCGAAGGTTCCCGTCGTGATCATCGACTCCGGTTTGAAGAGCGATAAATACGTGAGCTTCGTCGCCACGGATAATTACAAGGGTGGCGTCATGGCCGGGGAGCAACTCGGCAAACTTCTTGGCGGCAAAGGCAACGTCATTCTGTTGCGCTATCAAGTCGGCTCCGCCAGCACCGAAGAACGCGAAGCGGGATTTCTCGAGGCGATGAAAAAGTTCCCCGACATCAAGCTGATCTCGACCACGCAGTATGGAGGCGCCACGCGCGAGTCTTCATTCCAGGCAGCGCAAAATCTTTTGAACCGTTACGGCAAGGACCTCCAAGGTATTTTCGGCTCGAACGAATCCGTCACCGCCGGAATCATCATGGCCCTGCGCAACGCCGGCAAAGCGGGTGGCGCTGTAAAAGTCGTCGGCTTCGATGCCGGCACACAGATTGTCGAAGGCATGAAGCGCGGCGACGTGCAGGCGATGATTGTCCAAAATCCTGTCCGCATGGGTTATCTCGGCGTCATGACCCTGGTCCAGCATCTCCAGGGCAAGCCCGTCGAAAAACGCGTCGACACCGGCGTCTGGTCGGTCACGCCGGAGAACATGGACACGCCGGAGATGAAAGAATTGCTCAATCCGCCTTTGGACAAATATTTGAAGTAAGATCTGCAGATCTACACGAAGGTTCGAGAAATCATCCGGCTGATCGAAGACGACGGCTGGTTTCTTAACCGGACGCGCGGGAGCCATCGACAGTTCAAACACTCGTCCAGGAAGGGATTGGTTACAGTGGCTGGTCATCCGCACGATGATATGGCACCTGGAACACGAAACAGTATTTCGAAGCAAGCAGGACTGAATGAGCCGATACCTCATCATCATCGAGCAGACCCCCGGCGGTTTCTCGGCATACTCGCCCGATTTGCCTGGCTGCATCGCCACGGGCAAGACACGAGTTGAAACCGAAACGGAAATGAAGTCCGCGATCGAGTTGCACATCGAAGGATTGCGGGATGCTGGCTACGATGTGCCGCGACCCTCATCACAGGCGGCCTACTGCGAAGTGGCGGCGTAGAAGAAATTATTTCCGTTCGGACATTCGCTTCCATACGCTCACGCGCATGAAGCCACGGCAATTCGCTATTGCACTCACGCTGCTGGTCTCCTGTCGCTTCCTCTTTGCCGCCGACGCGTATCGCATCGCCGTCATCCCCAAAGGCTCCACGCATGAGCATTGGAAAACCGTCCACGCGGGCGCCATCAAGGCCGCGCGCGAACTGGCGGACAAAGGCGTGAAAGTCGAAGTGCTTTGGGAGGCGCCGCTGCGTGAGGACGACCGCGATTACCAGATGCGCGTCGTCGAGAATCTCGTCGCGAAAAGAGTCAGCGGCATCTGCATCGCGCCGCTCGATTCGAAAGCGCTCGTGCCGCCGATCAACACCGCGACTCGCGCGAAAATTCCCGTGATCGTTTTCGACTCGGCGTTGAAGTCCGACAAGCCGATCAGCTACGTCGCCACGGATAATTACAAAGGCGGCGTGCTCGGCGCCGAGCACGTCGGCAAACTTCTTGGCGGCAAGGGCAATGTGATCCTGCTGCGCTACGCGATCGGCTCTGCTGCGACCGAGGAACGTGAGGCTGGTTTCCTCAACACGCTCAAAACGAAGTTCCCTGACCTGAAGCTGATCTCCAGCGATCAATACGGTGGCGCGACGCGCGAGACTGCTTATCAGGTTTCGCAAAATCTTCTGAATCGCCACGGCAAAAATGTGGATGGAATTTTTTGCGTCAATGAAACGCTCACCGTCGGCATGACGATGGCACTGCGAAACATTGGACGCGCTCATGGACAAGTGAAACTCGTCGGCTTCGACGTCGGCACTGCGGCCGTGGAGGCGCTAAAGAAAGGGGACGTGCTCGGGCTCGTGGTGCAAAACCCGCTCAAGATGGGCTACACGTGCATCACGACGATGGTCGATCATCTCCAGGGCAGGAAGGTGCCGGAGAAGATCGACACTGGCGTGTTCCTCGTGACGCCAGACAACATCGAGACGCCCGAGATGCAGGCGCTGATTCATCCGCCGCTGAATGAGTATTTGAAATGAATCCCAGGAACACAAAGATCACCCTTCCATGGTGAATATGCCCCCCGCTCGTCTCAAAATGTCCGGTGTGCAGAAGGCGTTCGGCGCCACGCGCGCGCTGCGGAATGTCTCGTTCGAGATCGCGCCCGGTGAAGTCCACGCGCTTATCGGCGAAAACGGCGCCGGTAAAAGCACGCTGATGAAAATCCTCAGCGGCGCGCATCGCGCGGACGCCGGCTCCATCGCCATCGACGGCGAGCCCTTCCTTCCTGAGAACCCACATCACGCGCGAAGCTCCGGCATCGCGATGATCTACCAGGAACTCACGCTCGCACCGCACCTGAGCGTGGAGGAAAATATTCTCCTCGGCGCTGAGCCGACGAAGCTTGGCTGGCTCGATCGCGGCAAACGCCGCGAACTGGCCCGGCGCGCGCTCGCCGAGTTGCAGCACGGTTCCATTCCGCTCTCTGCGCCCGTGAACACGCGCACCATCGCTGAGCAACAGATCGTCGAGATCGCGCGCGCGCTCGTCAGTCAGCCGAAGGTGCTCATCATGGACGAGCCCACGAGCAGCCTCACGCAGGTGGACACCGAGAACTTGTTTCGCGTGATCGCGCGATTGCGTGAGCGGGGCGTAAGCGTCGTTTACATCAGTCACTTTCTTGAGGAATGCCAGCGCGTGTGCCAGCGGTTCACCGTGTTGCGCGATGGCGAATCGGTCGGCACGGGCGAGATGGCATCGGCGAAAATCACGGACTTGATCCGCATGATGGTCGGGCGGGATCTCAGCGAGATCTATCCGCGCACACCGCATCAGCCTGGGGACACCGTCATCGAAGTGAATTCGCTGGCCGGCACGGTCAAGCCGCGCGAAGTCAGCTTCCGATTGCGCGAAGGTGAAATTCTCGGCATCGCCGGCCTCGTCGGCGCGGGACGCACCGAGACACTGCGCGCGCTCTTCGGCCTCGACGACGTTCGCGGCGGCACTGTGGTGGTGAATGGCTTCGACCTCACGCACAGTTCACCCGCGCAACGTCTCGCGAACGGCGTCGGTTTGCTCAGCGAAAACCGCAAAGAGGAAGGCCTGATGCTGAACCGCTCGCTCGCCGACAATCTCACCATCACACGATTCGCTCCCGTCGCTCGCTGCGGTTTCATCTCCGCGCGGCGCCAAAACGAAGCGACGCGACGCTGGATCGACAAACTCGAAGTGCGCACGCGCGGAGCCGAGCAACCGATCAGTCAACTCTCCGGCGGGAACCAGCAGAAGATCGCCGTCGGCCGTCTGCTCCATCACGACGCGCGAGTTTTTCTGCTCGATGAGCCAACGCGCGGCATCGACGTCGGCAGCAAGGCGCAAATTTATCGCCTCATCGGCGAACTGGCTGCGCAAGGCAAAGCCGTCCTTTTCGTCAGCTCGTACTTGCCTGAGCTGCTCGGCGTCTGCGACACCATCGCCGTGATGTACCGCGGTGTATTGAGCGAGGTGAAGCCGGTGGCTCAATGGACGGAGCAATCGATTATCGCCACGGCGACTGGATCTGGAATTGAGGATTGAGGATCGGGGATTTTGGATTGAGGATTGGCGCGCATGACACCCAGTGAGCTTTCTGAGCGGCTGTGGGAGTTTTCCGCGCGCATTGCCAAAGTAATAGACGCGCTGCCTGATACTCGCATGGGAAAACACATTGCAGGCCAGCCCTGTCGTTGCGGAACATCGAGCGCTCCGAACTACGATGAAGCAACCGCTGCCGAAAGCCGCGCCGATTTTGCACATAAGTTGAACATCGCCTGGAAAGAAATGCGCGAGACTCGCGGCTGGATGCGATTCGTCAATCGACTTGGAATGCTTCCGCAAAAACGAATGGCTCCGCTCGTCGATGAAAGCGAACAATTGTGTCGCATCCTTTCCTCCTCGGTCGCCACTGCGAAAGGAAAGACGCGTCGCACGCCAGTTTCGCCAATCCCAAATCCAAAATCCCCGATCCTCAATCCTCAATTCCGTTCCGCCGAATGAATCGCTTCACCTTTCGCAATTTCCTCACGCTCGTTGGCCCCTTTCTCGGCCTGCTCCTCGTCATCGGAATTTTTTCGAGCAGGCCAGAGGTGCGCGCGGCCTTTCTGACCGGCGGCAATTTCAAAATCATCTTCACGCAGACCGTGATCGTTGCCATCGGCGCGCTCGGTATGACGTTGATCATCGTGAGCGGCGGGATCGATCTCAGCGTGGGCTCCGTCGTGGCGCTCGCAAGCGTCGTTGGCGCACGACTGCTCGCGCTGGAACATCCATGGTCAACGGCGGGCGTCATCGCGGTAACAGTCGGTGCAGGAGCGCTGGTCGGCATGGTGAATGGCTCTCTGATCGCCGGTGCGCGCATGATGCCATTCATCGTCACGCTCGGAATGATGGGCGTCGCCCGTGGCGCGGCGAAGTGGCTCGGTGGAAACCAAACCGTGAACTACGACGAGAAGGCTGCCATCAACAACATCATGGCCATGGACGAACCATATAAGTTTTTCCCGTTGCCGATCGGTGTCTGGGTCGCGATCGGTCTGGCGATCTTGATGGCCATCGTGCTGCGGCAAACGGTTTTCGGCCGCTACGTGTTCGCCATCGGTTCCAACGAAGCCACGGCGCGGCTCTGCGGCATTCGCGTGCGCATGCACAAGATTTTGATCTACACGCTCGCGGGAGTTTTCTTTGGCATCTCCGGACTGATGCAGCTCTCACGTCTCACTCAGGGCGATCCCACCGTGGCGAGCGGACTCGAACTCGACATCATCGCCGCCGTCGTCATCGGTGGCGCGAGCTTGAGCGGCGGCACGGGAAGCATCCTCGGCTCAATGATCGGCGCGGTGATCATGGCGGTGCTGCGCAATGGCTCGAACCAGATGGGCTGGCCCACTTACATGCAGGAAATCATCATCGGCGCCGTGATCGTGCTCGCCGTCGGCCTCGACCGATTGCGACAGAGCAAGCAGACGTGATTACGAAATCCAATCTGGATGCCGCGCCGTCGCGTCGAAATCCGCGCGCGTCTTGAATCCTTCAAACTTCCCGGTCATCGCTGCCTGACGCGTTCGATCCAGCAACGCCGCGACCTGCTGCTCCAACATCGGTTTGAAGGTGCGCACCGCCTCCAGCGCCTGATCGAGATATTTCATTTGATCAATGCCGGTGATCACCACCGACGTCGGCAGGTTCAGCGCGAAGTGCAGACACTCGATCGCGTTCGCCGTGCCGCTCTTGAGAATCGCTCCGCTTCCAAGCGGCTTCATGCCGAGCACCCCGATGCCTTCCTGCACCAGCACCGGCAACACCTGTTTGCCGAAGCTGCGGAAGTGCGCGTCCATCACGTTCAATGGCATCTGCACCGCGTCGAAGCGGAAGCCATGCGCCTTCGCCACATCCAACATGCGCAGGTGAACAAACGGATCCTTGTGCCCCGTGAATCCGATGTAGCGAATCTTTCCCGCCTGCTTCGCTTCCAACATCGCCTCCTGCGCGCCGCCCTCGGCAAAGATCCGATCCGGGTCCTCCACGCGAATCACCTCATGATGCTGCATCAGATCGATGCGATCCGTCTGCAATCGCCGCAGCGACTCGTCGATCTGTTTCGCGGCGACCTTCTTCGACCTCCCATCGATCTTCGTCATCAGGAACACCTTGTTGCGGTAACCATCACGCAACGCCTTGCCCATGCGCTCCTCGCTGCCGCCGTCGTGGTAATCCCAGCAATTGTCCATGAACGTCACGCCGCGATCCACCGCCGTGCGCACGATGCGGATGCCTTCTACTTCGCTCGGCGAACCCATGTGATAACCACCCACACCGATCGCCGACACCTTTTCGCCCGTGCGACCGAGCGTGCGGTAAATCATCTCCCCGCTCGTGGACTCGGCGGCCCATGCATGGGCGCCTGCGCCCATGGCGATGCTGGCGGCAACGGTGGTCTTGGTGAACTCCCGGCGCGTGACGCCGGACCCTGACGCTGCATCATCCGGCTGCGGTGCATGTTGGAAATTGGAATCAAACGGTTCGCGCATAAACAAAACTCCTTGCCGCGTAACCTCGCCACATTGCCTGGAACGTCAACTCATTTCATGCGCCTGGCTCTCTGGTCAACTCGGCAAAGCAACCACACCTGCACGGCTGCAAGAACAACGGCAACGCCACAACTCAGTAACCAATAAAACGCAACGTCTGCACGAGCGCGTGCGCTCGATTCCATGATCTCCATTACGCGCAGAAAAGATTTGCCCCGAATGACAGGAGGCTCATGAAAATCTGGAGACTGCCTCACCTTCTCCAACTCGACCGCGTAATCGCGTGCCCACGCAATGCTCATCGCGCCCCAATGAACGTAAGCATATGCCACGTAACCGCCAATCAAACCAAGCGCGAGCTGAATCCACAGAATGGTCTTGATGAGTTTCATGCGCGCGATGTTGCCGAACTTGCAGCAAGGTATCCGTTGTCCCATCGCAAAAAGGCGTCGGATTGTGCAAGGACGAGATGCGGTGGCCTGGCGCGATTTGGCGGGGCAGGTTTCATTGCCGCGGATTTTAAGCTGGTTCTTGCACGTCTCACAAGCGGCGCTTGGGTCTTGCTTTGCACAGCGCGAATCAATCGCCCTGCCAGCCCGCGCGACATGTCGCCGGTCAAGGTTTTGAGGGTTCGATGTGGAATGACAGCACTCTTAAAACTGGAATGCGTGCTTCCCCTCTCCCTGACCCTTTCCTCGGTAGCAGCCGACGTGAGGAGGCTCAAACTTCTCAGTCGGAGGAAGAATCAGAGCCTCGTTACCTCGGCTGCTACGGTTCAGGGATTCAAAGCGCGAAGTTTTCGTTCGGAGAATTCTCTCCCCGTTGAGAGAGAGGAAACACCTCCACGTCAGGCGAAGTTCAGACGTGCTTCCATCAGATGCCCTGGATCATCGGCGGCAACGGCACGTCGAGCGTGTCGGCGATGCCGCGCAGCAACTCGGCTTCATGCACGTTGATCAGGCTGTCAGCGGCAACGGTCTCGGCGCAGGCATCGAGCAATTTAAGTTTGATGTGAGGGACTGCTTGCGCGAAACGACCGAGCGCACGATCGAGTTCACCCACGCCACAGCTTGATGCAGGTAAAAATTTCAAGCCCTCGAACATCGGAAGCTTGGCGATGCCACGGACAAACGCGGCGCGAACGTCGCTGCTCGATTCGCCACTGCAGTTCGCGAGCGCGGAGAGCAACACCGCGAAGTCATCCGCCAGCGGAGTGAAGGAGTAGTATTGAATTGCCGCCGACTTCTTCGGCTCCCAAAACGCGTCCACGTGCCGCGCCACGACTTTCTTCAGGACGAACTCGAAGAGATCGATCTGGCCATCGCAGCACACGAGTTGATCGAGCACGGCACTCACCTGTTGCCATTGCGGATGCGAAAGTTGGCGAAGCGCTGGCAGGCAGAGCGAGAGCAGCGGCAATCGCGCCCGCGGATCGAGCGCGGCAAGTGCCAGGGCGTAAGCATCGGCTTCGGCGGCGAGCGCGCTGTTGAACAAGGCGATCTGTTGTTTCTGTTGCGCGCGCAGATCGGGACTTGGGCTGAAGACGAAAGCATACATCAGCGCAGTGGCACTCCATGAAGTCTTCGTCGCTTCACGCAACGTCCCGGGAATCGATTCGACGACATCCGCCGCGTAGCGCACCGGCGCGGAATGTCCGGCCCGCGAGGTCATTTGATCGGCGCGGATCATTTCGGGCGCCGGCACGGGAGTTCTCCATTCAGCGGCGATGCCGGCTGCGGCGGCGACGCGGGAGACGCGTTGCTCGACGCTTTCCATTTCTTCCACCACGGGAAATTTTCCTGCGAAGCCGGGATCGAAGCGCTTGATCCGTTCGTCGAGCGGCGGATGCGTTGACATCAATTCGAAGAAAGACTGCGAGACGCCGTTGCTGAAAAAGAAGTGGCTTACCGCTTCGGCTTGCGCGGCGCGCAATTGTGAACCGGCACTGAAGCCGCCGATCTTTTTCAGCGCACCGCAAAGTCCGTCGGGATTGCGCGTGAACTGGACGGCGGAAGCATCGGCGAGAAATTCCCGCTGACGGCTCACGGCGGCTTGAATCATCCGCCCCAGCAACACGCCGAGATAGCCGATCGCAACGAGCAATCCACCGAGGATGATCACGACGAGAATGATCCCGCCCGCTTTGCGATCGAGAACGCCGTTCCAGTTCACTTCCAGAAGAATTCGTCCCGCCAGGTAAATGCCAAGCAAGCCATGCAGCACGCCGAGCAGTTGAATGTTCAACCGCATGTCACCGTTGAGGATGTGACTAAACTCGTGAGCGATGACGCCTTGCAGTTCGTCGCGCGTCAGATGCGTGAGGCAGCCGCGTGTGACAGCGACGGCGGTGTCGCCGCTCCCGTAACCGGCGGCGAAAGCGTTGATCGCTCGCTCGCTTTCCAAAATGTAAATCTCAGGAACTGGCACGCCAGAGGCGATGGAGATTTCCTCGACCACGTTCCGCAATTGTCGCAGCGCCGGATCATCCGGACTTGGCGAAACGAGTTTTCCGCCGAGCATTTCCGCAACAGCACGTCCGCCGCTGCGCAGTTCGATGATACGCCACAAGGTTCCGCATCCGATCACCGTGAACGTCCCCAGCATGGTCCACAGAAAGAGCTTCGGATGGATGAATGGAATGGCGTGCCCGGCTTCCTTGCCCGTGAGCGCGAATTCAAAAACAAGTCGCAGCGCGCAATACACCGCGAACACGATCACCACCACGGCGACGCAGTAACAAAACACCAGGAAGCCGGTCCGGCGTCGTGCCGTTTCCTGAAACGAGAAGAAATTGGAAGGACGAGCCGTGCGAGTCCCGTCGTTCATGCGACGTGGCCCTTAGGTGAAGCTGACCTTCGGCGCTTCCTTCTGCTCGGCGCGATCGATCACGAACATCTCCGCCGGCGCGAAGTTGAACATGCCCGCCACGATATTGGTCGGGAACGTCTCCCGCTTGGTGTTGTATTCCATCACCGAGTCGTTGAACGCCTGGCGCGCAAAGCCGATCCGGTTTTCCGTGGACGTGAGTTCCTCCATCAACCGATTCATCGTGCTGTCGGCTTTCAAGTTCGGATACGCCTCAGCCACGGCGAACAAGCGCGACAAACTTCCGGCGAGATTTAATTCCGCACCTGCGAGCGCTTTCATCGCGGTCACGTCGCCGGGATTGGCGGACGCTTGCGCGTGAGCGCCAGACGCGACGTTGCGAGCGGAGATCACGTTCTCCAGCGTCTCGCGCTCGTGCTTGAGATAACCCTTGGCCGTCTCGACGAGATTGGGAATCAAGTCGTAACGGCGCTTCAACTGCACATCGATCTGCGCGAAGGCGTTCTTGAAGCGATTGCGCAACACGACGAGACCGTTGTACGAACCGACCGCGAACAGCAGGATGAGTGCGATGATCGCGACGAAGGCAACGAGGGCAATGATCATATTGGTCCTTTTGTTGGCGGCAGTGTGCGGGCGCGGGTTGAACGGGCCAATTGGAATTTTGAACAGGCAATTCCAGACTTGATGCCGTCGCATCCGATTGGAAGGACGCGTGCCGCGGCTGGAAAGTGTTCGAGAAAGAAGAACAGAGAATGAAACACCAGAAGCTGGCCCTGGCTCACCGAAAAAACAGGGTCGGCACCTTGAACGCTCCACTCACACTGCCGCCGCGACGGATGACGTTACCTTTTCAGGAAGCATTAGCATTTCGCTTCTGGCGTTTTGGGAAAAAATCCACCTGCATCACACGCAGAAGTGCCTCCTGAAACTCGGAAGAACCGGCGCCACGAGCAACGAAACGACCGCTAAGGCCGTCCACCGTGAAGAATCCACCGTAGTAACTGAAGCGCGCATGACGCTGTGTGCCATCACGCAGAGTAATGACCGCCGTCGTGGAGCCCTTCCAAATGGTCATGCCACCCTCGCGAGTGGCTGATGAAGCTGCCCGCCCGAAGACATCAACTGGGAACGCCGCCGAGGTGGCAGAGACAAGAACGTTCGAGTTGAGAGTGGCGTGCCCATCAATGTCGTAAACAGTGATGAAAGTAATCTGCGGAATCATGTCGGCAAGCTGACTCTCCGCCGCGTGCGCCCGCTGCTTCTGAAGAAGGAGCAAACCACCCGCAACGATCGCCGCCAGCGTCACAACCAAAAATATCTTAGTGGGCTTGTTCATGGTGCAACCGCAAGCAACGCCAACGAAGGACACGACACGGAATACGGTTAAGCGCCCGGCGGTGGTTGCGGCGGGAACGGCGGGACGGTGCCGTGTTCATGCGGAGCAGGTAAGCATTCCCCTCCCGCTTTGGCAAAAGCATTTCCGGAATGGTGCGTCGCTTCGCCGGCCTGCGCCCCGACGGGGCGTTTGCGAGTAGCCGCGGGTGAAGCACAACGCAACCCGTGGACTACGGTTGCACCCACTTTCCGCGCCCCGGCAGGGGCCGCCGGACCTCCGCCGCCCCATCCGGGGCGGAGTCCATGTCGCGACTCGGTTTCGCGGGTTGACACCCGTGGCTACTCGGTTTCGCGGGTTGACACCCGTGGCTACTCGCGGGTCGCCCCTCCGGGGCTACAAGGTCGTGGCTTCTTGGCTTGGTGGTTAATCTCAACGTCCTCCGTGCCTCTGTGGTGAACCACTGATCGAAGTGCTTGTTCGCGCACGGCGATGTCTGCCACACTGCGCTGGTGACCATGAATCCCTTTTCCATGAGCAGACTTGGTGTTGTGGCGCTGATGTTGTCCGTGACCGCAGCGAGCGCCGGACCGGACACCAATGCGAATCGTTCCCTGCCCGTTCACGTCGCCACGCGCGGCGTCATCAAAGTGAAGGCGCAGTTCGATGCCGTGGCCGAAGCAGTCGAGTCGGAGCCGATCAAGTTTTCGCCCAAAAGCTGGCTGGACCTCACGGTGATCGACGCGGTGGCGCACGGCGCGCGGGTGAAGAAAGGCGATCTCCTCGTGAAGCTGGACGTGGATAAGTTGCGCGACCAGATCGAAGACTTGGAGGCGGATCGGCCCAACGCGGCGCTGGGAATGGAACTGGCGAAGGCGGAGCTGGAGAATTTGCAGAAGACAACGCCGTTCAAATTGGAGGCAGCACGCCGCGCGCAGAAAATGGCGGACGAGGATTACGCCTACTTCGCAAACACTGGCCGGCCGAGCCGGGAGAAGAACGCGAAGTTCATGACCAAGAGCGCGGAGCAACGGCTCATGGGCGCGAACGAGGAGTTGAGGCAGTTGGAGAAGATGTACAAGGCGGACGATCTGACGGAGGAGACGGAGCAGATTGTATTGAAGCGGCAAAAATTCGTGGTGGAGGCGGCGGAGTTTTCGTTGCAGAACTCGCGGGAGTCTTTGGAGCGGGAGTTCAAGACGTCGTTGCCTCGCGAATACGAGACGCAGAAGAACGGGAAGCGCGATCAGGAACTGGCGCTCACGCTTGCGGAGATCACGGTGCCGCGGACGCTGTCGAAGAAGACGCTGGATTTCGAGAAGCTCAAGCGCGACCAGGAGAAGGCGGAGCGGAAGTTGAATGACTTGCGTTACGATCTGGAAGGTCTCACGCCGAAGTCGCCGATGGACGGCATTGCCTATTATGGCGCGTGCGAGAATGGCAAGTGGACGACGGGCGCGATGATAAGCAAGAAGCTCGTGCCGGGCGGGAAGTTGCTGCCGAACGAGATCGTGATGACGGTGGTGAATCCCGAGAAGCTGCGATTGCGCACGGTGATTCCCGAAGCGGAGCTGGGCAATTACACTGCGAACATGAAAGGCGAAGCGACGCCAGTGTCGTCGCCGAGCAGCAAGCTCACCGTGAAACTGGACGACGTGGGCATCGTGCCGATGCCGGGCGGAGGATTTGACGCGACACTTTCGCTGACGCGCGACAAGTCGGTGCGATTGCTGCCGGGAATGAATTGCAAGGTGGCGTTCTCGGCGATTGAAAAGCGCGTCGCCGTCGCGCTGCCGAAGGCGGCGGTGTTCACGGAAGTGGCGGCGAAGTTTGTTTACGTCCAGAAAGCCGACGGCTCAAACGAGAAGCGCACGGTGAAGACGGGTGAATCGGATGATTCCCTCACGGAAATCACCGAAGGCGTGAGCGACGGCGAGAAAGTGTTGCTGAAGAAACCTGAGCAAGGCTGATGCGCCGCGCGCTGCAACTCCTCGGTCCCCTGCTCTGCGCGATCGCCACGTTCGCGGCTGATCCGGCGACGCTCATCGCGCCGACTTCCGAGCAACTCGAAAGCGCGATCCGTCGCGGCGTGGAATTCCTTCTGAAGGACCAGAACAAGGACGGCTCGTGGGGTTCCGCTGAGAAGACGAAGGACTTGAACATCTACGCGCCGGTGCCGGGCTCGCATCACGCCTTTCGCGCCGCAGTCACGGCGATGTGCATCGAGGCGCTGATCGAAACCGGAGCGGAGAAATCCAACCCACGTGTAACGCAAGCGATGGAACGAGGCGAAGCGTGGTTGCTGGAAAACCTTCCCAAGGTGCGCCGCGCGAATGGCGTCGCGATCTACAACGTCTGGACGCACGCCTACGGCATCCAGGCGCTCGTTGCGATGCACGATCAAACCACCAATGCCGCCCGCCGCAAGCTGATCAAGAAAACCATTCTCGGTCAGATCGAATTGCTGCGGCACTACGAGTCCGTGGACGGCGGCTGGGGCTATTACGATTTCAAAGCCGCCACGCAGCGCCCGAACACCGACTCGACGAGCTTCGTCACTGCGACCGTATTGCTCGCCTTCGAGCGCGCAAAATACATCGGCGTGGAAATCCCGAAAGACCTGGTAAAGCGCGGCGTAGATTCACTCGTTCGCCAGCAGAAAAAAGATTTCAGCTACGGCTACGGCGAGCAACTGAAGTATCGACCGATGCTGGAAATCAATCGGCCCGGCGGCAGCCTCGGACGTTCACAGGCATGCAATCTCGCTCTGTCCGCGTGGGGCGCCACGAATATCACAGAGGGTGTCTTCACAGAATGGCTGGATCGCTTTGTCTCGCGCAACGAATGGCTCGGGTTCGCGCGCAAGCGGCCCGTGCCGCACGAGTCGTGGTTCATGGTGGCGGGATATTTTTTCTATTACGGCCATTACCACGCGGTGCTTTGCACCGAGCAGTTACCCCAGAAAGCAGCCAGAAAATATCGCGGCCAGATCGCGGCGATCCTGCTGCCGCTCCAGGAGAAGGACGGCTCGTGGTGGGACTTTCCGCTCTACAACTATCACCAGCAATACGGCACGGCGTTCACGCTGATGGCGCTCGATCGCTGTCGATAAGACGCTGCGCCGCCCGTTTGCAGCGTTCGGTTGCCCCTTTCCCCTCACCCAAGGAGAGGGTTGGGGTAAGGGGGAACGCGACGCGGAAACCGGAAATCATTTTCGGCATTTACTCTAAACCACCGACACGATTTTGTATTCCGTCTGCGCGCCGGCGATCTGGAGTTTCAAGCGCTCGCCTTTTTTCTTCCCGACGATTTGTGAACCCAGCGGCGACTGCGGAGTGATCACCAACACTTCCTTCTCATCGTGCATGACTTCCGTGCCCCCGGCGCGCGGCCCGATAAAGTAGAAATTCCGTGCGCGTCCTGAACCCAGTTCCACGATCGCGCCGACACCAATTTCGTCAGCCGGCGTGAACTCTCGCAGCGTCAAGGATCGAAACTCGGTGATCGATACTTCGATCTCCGCCGCATGCTTCGACTGCCCTCGCGCGAGATAGGATGCTTCGAGTCCGCGGGTGTCGTACTTGCTCTCGGCCTTGCTCTGTTCATGCGTAGCCTCGGCATGGGCGGCGCGCGCCGCCTTGTAGTACACGCCGAGTTCCGCTGTGAGTTGAGCGATGATTTTGCTGACGAGCGCCTGTTTGTTCACGGGCGAGAGGTTGCCTGTCCAATGTATCGGACGCAAATTCAAGGTGTCGAATCGCAGAAAAGGCAAATTGGGACCATGCCCATCGAAGTCGCTCCAGATGCGGGCGCGGGGGTGGCGGGGCTCGAATTCTCACCTTGTGTGGTGACGCGCGGCCGATTGCGGAAAATAAGGGGTTTTTGATGCATCTCCGCAGTGTGGCGCGCGCCACTACGGTCAAACCACATCAACCTTGTCTGGAGTTGTCTGGAAATTTTGTCCATCCCGCGCCACGGATTTGGGCGACCTATGCCGTGTCAAGCCTGTTTGCTGGCTCACCCGGGTCTTTTACGGGCTCTTTGCGACCAAAGAGGCTTCGGACGACCCCGCGAATGCCGATCTGCGGAACAGCCATCCAGCGCAGTCTCCACCCAGTCATAAGTCCCGGGATATCGGCAGTTATTCAACACCGTTCAGGATAAGGAACTCGTATCCGCAGACCATTTGTTTACGCAGTGCCGAGACGTTGAACGGCTGGCAAAATTCCTCGCCGATTTGTGCATCGTTCCCAACCTACTTTTCCTCGCGCCTGGCGAACCGTCATCCACGCGCGAGCGGGAGATGGAATTGCTTGCTGATGAAAAACCAGAAGCCCGCCGCGAGATACTTTCACCAGCAACCTGTTGCCCCTTCATCCGGGACATTATCGGCACGCTGTTTGAATTCCAAACGCGTTGGCACGCGCGCGCGAAAGTTCGTTTCGCACATACATCGATTGCAAAATTGATGTTGCCCGCGCTCGACTCCGCGTTGCGCAGCGGCAAGATCGTGCTGATCGAAGGCCACAGCGACCTTGGGAAAACGGAAGTGATGAAGGGATGGTGCGAGATGCTTCGTGGTCTCGTGGTTTACATTTCGCTCACAGGTGTCGCCAATAAAACAGTTTTCTTTCGCACCCTTGCCCGCACGCTCGGCGTCGCTTCGGGATCAACTCAAAAGACCACACAAATGCAAGCGGCCGTGGAGGCAATGGTTGTGCGCAGCCGGTTGTGTTTGGTGATCGATGAGGCGCACTATTTATTCAGCGGCAGCGAGCGCAGCAACGTGCGGCCTGAGTTGGTGGACTGGATTTACAGCGCGCTCACAAATCGTGGTGTGCCGGTCATCCTGGGCGCAACGCCGTTGTTCTCAAACCGGCTTCACCATGCCGAGCAAAACTGCTCGCAATGGAACAGCGATCAATTCCGTCGCCGCATCACTCGCATGTATCAACTGCCGGCCAAGCCCACGTTGCGAGACGTGGAGCTTGTGGCACAGCATCATTGTCCCACGATCGATGAGGCTTCATTGAATTATGTTGCTGGCTACACACGCTCAGCGCAGCACCCCTTCACGACAACGGTGGACGTAATTGGAGAAGCGCGTTTTCGCGCGGAAGAGTGCAAGCGCGCAACACCAAGTCACGCAGACTTCAAGTATGTGATCACCGAGATTCGCGGTCCTTCCGACAACGCGAAGTTCGTTGCTTTTGATGAACCGCCTGCACCCGCAAAAAAGGGACGTTCCAAGCCTGTTTCAGAACGCTTTAACGCGCCATTAAGCGACGTTGAATCCGACGCGAGCGCGCCTGCGGGCGCCAACGATGAACCGCCGCGCGGCACTGTGGCTGTGATCGGCAGCCGTCGCGGATCGGCAGACAATTTCGCGGGTCACAGAATCGCAACACCACTGGAAACGCACCCCGCAAACAGCGGTCAAAGCGGGACGCTCATGGATGCCTGAGACACTCGGAGTCGAGTTCTTTGAAGACAACGCCCAAAAGGGCGCGTTCTGACGCACACTAAAGTTTAGGCAAGGTGTCCGAAAATTCCGAACAAGTGCGGCGTGCTTTTACACTGTTTACACCCTCTGTGATGTTGTCCGGTTTGGCTTGATTGGCGACGCGCGACTGAACGTGATGGATGCCCGCGCCGAGGAACGGCGAGCCATCCGTCGCGTAGCTCAAGCTGTCCGCCAGCCGGCGAAACGCCCGCATGAACTGTCGGTCGCCCGGGTGATCGTGCGAATCAAGTTCGCGGTGTATCATCGGAAATGACGTCCGTTTTCGGCGCGTCAACGGTGGTGGCGGGCGTCGCGATGGTGGAAGCTCCGGCCCCGCCAATCAGGCGCTGCCGATGCTCCATGCAAAAACTGTTAAAAGCCTCCCGTGAGACCAGGCGACAAATCGGCTTCGGCAGGCAGGCGTAGAGCGTGCCGAACACGTTCCTCATCACGGCTTGATTCTGCACGGCGGCGCGGGCGATCGTCACGGGCTTGTCGCGCAGATGCTCGGCGAGGAGTTTCTGGAATTGCGGCAGTTGTTGCTCCAGCGCGAGTTTCCTGGATCTGGACATCCCTTCTGGCTCATCGCTCGCCTGCGCCTTCACCCCCGCGACGAACTGCCCGACGCTGCGCCCCAAGACGCGCGATAAGCCCGTGGCGCCGGCCACCACCTTGTCCCGCCAGTCACCGCTTTCCACCGTGAGCCGGGTAATCGTCTCGCCGAGGGGCCGCCACTCGGACATGCCGAGCACCTGCGCTTCGTCCGTCGGCAGGAAGAACCCCGCGTCCACCATCTCACGCACCTCGGCCAGAGTGCAGGTGCCGAATTCGGCCTCACCGCGGGCGACGCGTATCAATGGCTCGGGCATGGCGGGAATGGTCGTTCATCCGGGTACGTCTTGAAAAGCTTCTTCTGTGCGGCAGTGGATTCGCGGATCTTTATTTCCGTCGTTCGCTTCGCCTCTCTCACGGCGAAATTTCGACCAGCGTGATACCGGGGTTGGCCCGGTTGTAGTCCCGGTCTTTGCGCAAGGCGGGGTGCCGCTGCACCAATTCGCGCCCCTCATTGGTGTCTGACGAAAACCTTTCACCCGGCAACACAAAACTCGCTTTGCCCTCCTTGACCCGCAGCCGGAGCGATTTGCGAATCGCGGGTCCAAGTTTGCCGCCCTCCCCGCTCGAACCCCAGCCGTGAACCACCTTCAGCACTCGCACCCCGCGCGCCCGCGCGGATTGCATCTCGCTGAGCAGTCGGCGCCGCGCGTCATCGACGGTCGGAAAACCCGCCTCCAGGTTGAGTGTTGCCACAGACATGCTGCTCGCTTCAGTTCTTACGCAGTCGCGGTGTTCTGCGCAACGCCGAGTTCACCGCCTGCTGCTCGTTCTTCTTCTCGTGTTCGGCGGCGGCGGCCCACAGGCACGGTGTCGAGCGCGTTTTGCAACCTTCAGACCACTTCGCCGCACGCCGATGAATGAGGTGTGAAAACCGTCCTCGTGATCGATGATGACGCAGAGCTTTGCGAGATGTTGAGCGTTGTGCTGGAAGCGCAAGGGTATCGCGTGCTCGTGAGTTCCAATGGGCGTCATGGCTGCGATCTCGCTCTCGAGGCGCATCCCGATGTGATCCTCTGCGATTTGCTCATGCCGGAAATGACCGGGTTCGAAGCGATCAATCGTCTGCGGGAAGATCCAAGCACGGCCCGAATTCCGGTGGCGGTGATGACGGGTGAACGGCATCTGCGAAATCACCCGGCCGCGCCACGGTGCTCGGCGTGGATCGACAAGCCGTTCGACATTTCAGATTTGGTCGAGACCACCGCGCAACTGCTCAGCCCGCACAACAGCTCGCTGGCGGCCTGACATTCACTCGTCCGTATTCCGCGAACGCGCCGTCTGTTGAAGTATGCGTTGTTTGACTGGATCCGTCAGCGTCGTCTGGTTCAGCCAGGCTGTGGCGGCAGTGGCATCCTGTCGCATCCAATTTCGAGCGACGGTTTCCGTCCGCGAGTTCCGCATCTTGTCATCGCTGATGAGGTTCACCCAACCTGCCGCGCTCTTGGGATCGTTGTACGAATGATTGCTCACGAGGGTTTCCACTGCGGCGTCTCGTGACTTGCCGGGCGCCCAACTCGCGACCCAGCCCGCCGCCCCACTCAGGTCGGAGTAACCCCACGTGGAAACGACATTGTTCAATGCCTGGTCGCGAAGTTTGCCTTCAGGAAACGTCGCCGCCCATGCTGCCGCGCCACGCGGATCGGCGCCCGCCCAGCTTTGCACCACGGACAACGCCGCGCGTTCCTGCACAGCGCCGCCGGGCAATTTGGAAACAAACGTCGCCGCTGTCTCGGGATCGTTGTTCGCCCACGATTGCATGACAGAACCCATCGCGCTCGTTTTGCCCGCGCCATCGGGCATCGCTTGCGCCCACGTGAGCGCGGCCTCGGGATCGTTCGCCGCCCACTGACTTGCGATGTTGTTGACGAAGGTGTTGCGCGAACTGCCCTCTGGCAACTGGTTGGCGAAGGCCACCGCGCCCTGTGGATCGTTTTGCGCCCACGCGTAACTGATGCTGCCCAGCGCCTGCTGGCGCCCAGGACCGTCCTCGAGTTTCTTCACCCATTCGATCGCGCCGGTGAGATCGTGGCTGGCCCAAGATGACGCCACACTGCTGAGCAAGTTGTTTTGAACATTTCCGGTCGGCATCGACATGGCGAGATCGGCGGCGGCCTGCGGATTGGAATTCGCGAGCTGGTAGATCACGTTGCGTGCGGCGTCGCGCTGCGCATTGCCAGGGGGCAGTTCCTTCACCCACTTCGCCGCGGCCTCGACGTCCTGATACGACCATTGGCTGGCAATGCTGCTGATCGCGTTGTTCTGCGCATTGCCAGGCGGCATGGTGAGCGCGTAGCGGCCGGCGCTGGCCGGATCACTCTGCGCCCACGACGAGAGCACGGATTGCATCGCATTGTTGCGCGACTGGCTCGGCGGCAAATCCTGCACCCATTTCATGGCGGCAACGGCGTCGCCTTGCGCCCACTGCTGCGCCACGGAGGAAATGAGATTATTGCGCGAGGTCCCCGCCGGGAGACTTTGCACGTAAGCCGCCGCCGCACTCGGATCACTTGCCGCCCAGGTGGAAAGAACGCCGGACATTGCCCCGTTGCGCGTGGCGCCCACAGGCAAGCTCTGCGCCCATTGCAACGCGGCGTTCGGATCGGTCTGCGCGAGTTGTTGCGCAACGGTTGAAAGTAAATTGTTCTTCGCTGTTCCGGCGGGAAGCGATTGCACGTAAGCGGCCGCGGCCTGAACGTCTTGTTGCGCCCATTGATAACCGATGTTGCTCCACGCGTTTTGTTTGGCGGGACTGTCAGGAAGTTTTTTCACCCATTCGACCGCGGCTTGTATGTCGGAACTGGCAAGTTGTGAAGCGACGGAAGCGATTGCCTGGTTGCGCGCGTCGCCAGCCGGCAACGCCAGCGCAAAGTCCGCCGCGAGTTTGGGATCATTTTGCGCCAGGCCATACATCATGTTCTGGATGGCGTTACGCTTGCGCTGGCCGTCAGGAAGCGATTTCACCCATTCGATCGCTGCTGCCGCGTCCTTCTGCGCCCATTGCTGCGCGATGTTTCCGAACACGTAGCTGTCCCGGCCGAGTGGTAATTCGAGCGCGGCTTTCGCAGCGGCGGCAGGATCTTTTGAGGCCCAGGCGCTCAGGAGCGCTTGATAAAGCTGCTGCTTGTTGGCTGTCCCGGCGTAGTTCGCGATGAATGCGAGCGCGTCCTGCGGATTGTCCCGGCCCATCGCAGCCACGATGCTTTGCAGATACCGATTTCGTTCCGTGCCGGCGGGCTGTTTCTTCAACCACTCCATCGCACCTGCCAGGTCTTTGTCAGCCCAGGCCTGAAGCGCTGCTTCCACGGCGCTGGTTTTCAGGGTGGCATTGCCAATCCCTTGCGCGAACGCGATCGCTGCGCGCGGATCAAGCTCTGCCCATCGTGCGACCAGTCGATAGACAAGCGCCTGGCGGCCATCGGCATTGGAGATCTTCAACGCGATCTGCAGCGCGGCAGGAATGTCCCCGGCGTCAATGCGGTTGGCGATATCGAGCAACGCCGAATATCGGGGCTGACCCGCGAGCGACTTGGCGCGTGCGAGCTCGGCGGGAAGCTGATCCAGCGTGATCCGTCCGCCGCTCGCAGATGCGGCATTCGTGCCGCGAATCGTCGATGGGCGAAAAATGGAAGCGCTCGATACGACCGAGCGTTCGTTGGTCGAGATGGACGTGGATGATCCGGCCCTCGCCTTGTTCGCCACCACGCGATCGAGCGCGACTCCAGCCAGCAATTCTCATTTTATACGCGAAGGCGGAAGGACTGGGGTGGATGGAAGTGGTGCATCGCAGGAAAGAAACGCGAAGGACGAGAGGTGTTGGCACGGGTGGAATGAAACGGCGCAATGCGTGGCCTCACGCGCTGATG
>JBBRBM010000106.1:0-20641 GCA_038205745.1 Verrucomicrobiota bacterium
TCTTTCGCACGGTCTTCGGGAGAAAGTTTCTTCCAATCTTCGCGATTGGTCCCGCGCTTGTCCGGTGGAATGTCGGCGGCACCAGCGCGAACTCCCATAAGGATCGCGGCGGCGGTGAAAAAAAGTACGAGCAGATGGCGCATGACAAACACGCCGAATGAGACGCCCTCGATTCACCGAGGTTACGTGCGGATCAGCCGGCGCGAACAATTCCAAACGTGTCGTCGAACTCGGTCGCGAAATTTGACACCTCGGCGGAAATCTTGGGCGGTTGCTGGGCGAACTCCGGCGCGCGTGTCTGCACTGCCTTGGGATTCGTGCGTGCCAGGTGGCTCAATTCGAGCAACGGCTTCAGATGATCGGCCATGTCGCGCTCGAGATTCGTCAACCGGCGATGAAACAACGCGATCTGGTTCGGCGAAAGTGTTACCGGACCAGAAGGCGCGCCACTGGCGAGGCGGCGCGGCGCGGGCGGATTGATTCCCAACGCCTTTTCGAGAGCCAATGCGAGTTGATCGAACCGCTTCGTGACTTTGCCCAGTTGCTCGACGGCTGTGAGCGCCACGCTTTCGGCGGCCGCGGGCTCGGCTTTTGTGAGCACTTTGTTGCCGGCCACAATAAACCCGATCTGCATCACTTCCTTGCCCAGGTGCAGCAATTCGCCGTGAAGGTTCTTTGCTGTCTCCACACTCACGGTGGCAGGGCCAGCCGGCTCACCGGGCGCGGCATTGTTGCGTTTCCATGTGTCGCGATACCACGACGCTTCGTTGGGCGGACGGATGCCGAGCACCCGCTCGCATTCGGCGACGAATTCAGCGGTCTTGCCAGCGATGCGCGGCGGTTGCTCAACGAGAGTCGCCGCCATGCGTTTGACCACGTCGGGATTGTAGCGAATGAGTTCTGTTGCCGCGACGACGAGCGACAAGCATCCGTTGACGTCATGGCGAAAGCTGGAGAAATGGCGCGCAAGATCTTCCACCTGCGGCACATCGAGCCAAACTGGTTCTGTGGGCAAACCCATTGGGCGCAAACGATGCGGTTCGGCCCGATTGAAAGCAAGCCGTTCCCGGTTTTGCCCGTTGACACGAAGTGTTTTGCGGCTAGTCTCTCGCGCCTGACTTCGAGGAACGCCCGCGATCAACGCGTGCCAAGCTCCAATGTCACCGGAAGGAAGTGAATTTAGTTGACCGAGATCCGACTTAAAAAAGGCGAATCAGTGGACAAGGCGTTACGCCGGTTGAAAAAGAAAATCGACCGGGAAGGCACGCTGAAGGAAGTTCGTAACCATCGGCATTTTGAAAAGCCGAGCGAGCGCAAACGCCGCAAGATGAAGGCAGCCCGCTTCTCAGCCATGCTGACAGCGCGTTACGCCGACATGTAATTCTCATTGAACATTTCAGGCCGAGTGCGGTCTTCTCTGCACTCGGCCTTTTTGCATGTATTCGCTATCGAGTTGCTGGAATTCACACCGTCACACCGACGGGCGCGCGATGCTGGAAGAAATTCGCGCGCTCGACTTTGACTACGCGGAACTGAGCCATGGCATTCGCATCAGTCTGCTGCCAGGCATCCTCGACGCGGTGGATTCCGGCGTGATCAAGATTTCCACGCTGCACAATTTCTGCCCGCTCCCCATGGGCGTTGATCGCGCGGCGCCGAACGTCTTCCAGTTTTCTTCCGACAATCCGCGGGAGCGCGAGAACGCCTTCAGGCACACCGTCAAAACAATCGAAACGGCGGAGCGCCTCAAAGCCCGCCTCGTCGTCCTGCACATGGGATCGGTGAACATGAAGGACTACACCGATCGGCTGCTCGAATTGATTGGCGACGGGAAGAAGGACACTCCCAAGTTCACCAAACTGCGCGACGAGGCGCTGCGCAAGCGCGCCGACAAGAAGGAGGAATACGTCCGCGAGTCGTCTGCGATGCTCGAACGACTGATCCCCATCGCGGAAAAGCACGGCGTGATCTTTGGCATCGAGAACCGCGAGGCGCTGGAGGAAATTCCATTCGACGACGAGGCGGAATACCTGTTCCGCGATTTCAGCACACCGGTCATTCGTTACTGGCACGACACCGGCCATGCGCAGATCAAGGCGAACCTTGGCCTCCTCGACCACGTCCAGCACCTCGATAATCTTTCGCCGGTTCTTGCGGGCTTTCACATCCACGACGTCGAGCCTCCCGGCCGCGATCATCGTGCGCCCGGCACCGGCATGATTGACTTTGCTTCGCTGAAACGTTTCGTGAAGCCGGAGCACATCAAGGTTTTTGAGATGAGCCCGTCGCTGGAAACCAGTCAAGTCGTGGCCGGCGTGGCGTACGTGAAAGCCATTTGGGGCGACGAGTGAGTGCCGCGAAGAAAATCTGGTCGAGCGCCTGGCGCATTGGCGTCGCCGCATTGCTGCTGGTGTGGATTTTCCATTCCATCTTCGTCAACGAGGCGCGCGAACAAGCCAAGCGCAACGAGCTGAACGATCATTCGGCGCAAATCGACTACGCGCGCTGGCAACAACTCCCGCGCACGGAACAGTGGCGGCTGGGTTGGACGTACGGCCCGCCAGCCCTGTGGACCACGTTGCGCAGCGTTGAGCCGATCTCGCTCGCCATTTCCGTGCTCACCGTTGGCGTCGCCATCGTGATCGGGGTCATCCGCTGGCGCGTGCTACTTAGGGTGGCAGGCTTTGAACTCAGCTTCGGACGCACGGCTGAAATTTCCTTCGTCGCGCATTTCTTCAACTCACTCATGCTCGGCACGGTTGGTGGCGATGTGATGAAGGCTTACTACGCAGCGCGGGAAACTCATCACCGGAAGAACGAAGCCGTGGTCACGGTGCTCGTCGATCGGGTGATTGGTCTGTGGGCCATGCTCGTGTTCGCCGCGGTGATGATCGTTCCGAACCTTCACTTGTTCGAACACGCAGGACTGCGGCGCATCACGGCGGTGATGTTGGCTATGACTGTGGGTGCCACCGGTTTTGTTTTCATCGCGTTCCGTGGCGGCGTTTCCAAACGCTGGATCACCGCACGCGACTGGTTGCGAAAACTGCCGAAGGGCCAATGGCTCGAAGGCTTGCTCGATGCCTGCCGCGGCTACGGCAAAGCGCCGCGTGCCCTCGCCACCGCGTTCGTGCTATCGATGGTCGTGAATCTTCTGTGCGTGACGCAGTTCTGGATTCTCGCACGCGGTTTGAAGCTCGATGTCTCCTTCATCTCGCTCTGCTTGATCGCGCCGACGGTGGTCTGCATCGCAGCGCTGCCGATCGCCCCCAGCGGCATCGGCGTCCGCGAAAATCTTTTCGTTCAGATGCTGGCGATCCCGGCGATCGCGGTTCATGCGACTCCCGCGCTGTCGATGTCGCTGCTCGCCTTTGCCGGCAGTTTGTTTTGGAGTGTGGTGGGCGGTGTGGTCTACATGACTTTCAAGCGCAAACACCATCTCGCTCAAACAGAACTCGTCGCCGAGGAGGAAAAATAGTTACTCAGCGGGGTCCGCTTCGCTAATCGCCACCACATGCAATGGACTGATGGTGTGGGAAAGCCCCTCCTCATCGATCACCACGATCATTTGATAAAATCCCGATGCGGCACGCGATACTCCTTGCCGGTCGACAATTGGAGTTTGAAAGGACGAAACCCGTTATGCAGCCGCAGTTGGATTTGTTCGACGATCACGCAGCGGAGCGTAGTCGTGGCATCCCTTTCATTCAAGCGCCGGTAAGCCGCGTTGTGTTCGTCCCCTGTGTCGTGTAACTCCTCTCCGTGATGCGCGACACCGCAACGCAAATTGTTCGCCGGCTCCAGGAAGCTGGCTTCGAGGCGTTCTGGGTCGGAGGCTGCGTGCGGGATTTTTTGCTCGGCCGCGAAGCGCAGGATTTCGACATCGCGAGCAACGCCAAGCCCGATCAGGTCGAGGCGCTCTTTCCAAAAACCATTCCTGTCGGAAAGCAATTCGGCGTGATGATCGTGGTCGAGAACGATCATCAGTTTCAGGTCGCCGCCTTTCGCGCCGAAGCGGATTACAAGGACGGGCGTCGTCCCGAGCAAGTGCGCTTCGCCGATGCGCGCGAAGACGCGATCCGACGTGACTTCACGGTGAACGGGCTGTTCTTCGATCCGATCACAAACCAGCTTCACGATTGGGTCGGCGGCGAAAATGATTTGCGGGCGAAGATCATCCGTACGATCGGCTCGCCGGAGGAACGTTTTGGCGAGGATCACTTGCGGCTGCTGCGGGCGATTCGCTTCGCGGCGCAACTGGGCTTTGAGATCGAGACGGGCACATGGCGCGCGGTGCAGGCGAACGCGGAGAAAATCACCCGGGTCAGCGCCGAGCGCATTCGCGACGAACTCGTCAAACTCTTCGCCCCGCCTCACGCCGCGCGCGGACTGGATCTGCTGCGCGACAGCGGCCTGATGGATCACGTGTTGCCGGAGTTGGTTGCGACCGTCACGTGCGAGCAATCACCCGATTATCATCCCGAGGGCAGCGTCTTCAATCACCTGCGCCTCATGCTCGCGCAGTTGCCCAATCCGCTTCCGAGCGAATCGCTTCCCTGGGCTGTGCTGCTTCATGACATCGCGAAGCCGCAGACTGCGAAGCGCGGCGAAGACGGCGCGATTCACTTTTACGAACACGAAAAAATCGGCGCGGAAATGGCCGAGCAAATTTTGACGCGTTTGAAATTTCCCCGGAAACAGACGGATGAAATCGTGGAAGCCGTGCGCCACCACATGCAGTTCAAGGATGCACCGCATATGCGCAAGGCCACGCTGCGCCGCATGATCCTGCGCCCGACTTTTCCGCTGGAACTGGAGTTGCATCGCCTTGATTGCCTCGGATCGCACCGGCGGCTGGACATCTACGATTTCGTGCGCGCGCAACAGGTTGAATTTCACCAAACGCCGGAGCTTCACCCGCCGTTGCTCACTGGCGCGGATTTAATTGCACTCGGCATGAAGCCCAGCCCGCAACTGGGCGCCCTGCTGCACGAGTTGCGTGAGAAGCAACTCGCCGAGGAATTGCGAACGGCAGACGAAGCCCGCGCGTGGGTGCGCACAAAACTCACCGTCACCGGCGGTGACGAGCAATGAATGTTTTTATTGTGCCTCGCGACGGTAGGCTCGCTATGCTCCCGTCCTGACTGATGGATAAATTGCTCCTCATCGATGACGAGGCGGATGTGCAATACTCTTTTCGCCGCATCTTCGATTCTCCAGAAATCGAAATCGCCACCGCGTCCAGCGGCGAGGAGGGCTTGAAACTCATTCCGAAGTTTCAGCCCGACCTCGTGATGATGGATGTGCGCATGACAGGCATGACCGGGCTTGAAACGCTCCGCAGGTTGCGCCAGACCGACAGCAAGCTGCCGGTGATCATCATGACTGCCTACGGCACCACGCAGACCGCCATCGAGGCAATGAAGCTCGGCGCGTATGACTACGTGCTGAAACCTTTCGACGTGCCCAAGCTGAAGTCGCTCGTCTTCAACGCGCTCGACGCTGCGCGCGCGATGAAGAAGGTGGTGAGCTACGAGCCATTGCTCGAATCGGAGGATCACGACATCGGAATCATCGGCCGTACCGAGTCGATGCAGAACGTCTTCAAGCTCATCGGCCAGCTTGCGACCAGCGACGCGACCGCGCTGATCACCGGCGAAAGCGGCACGGGCAAGGAGTTGATCGCGCGCGCGATTTATTTCCATAGCAAGCGGAACGAGAAACCATTCCTCGCCATCAACTGCGCGGCAATTCCTGAGAATCTTTTGGAGAGCGAACTGTTTGGGCACGAACGCGGGGCCTTCACCGGCGCCACGCACCAGCGCATCGGCAAGTTCGAGCAATGCAACGGTGGCACGCTGTTCCTCGACGAAATCGGAGACATGACGCCCGCCACGCAAACGAAGATTCTGCGCGTGCTGCAAAGCGGAACCTTCGAGCGCGTGGGCGGCAATCAACCGGTCAAGGTGGACGTGCGGATCATCGCTGCGACGAACAAGCCGCTGGAGCAGGCCGTCGCGGAGAAAACTTTCCGCGAAGATTTGTTTTATCGGCTGAACGTGGTGCGCATCCGCGTGCCTGCGTTGCGCGAGCGGCGTGAGGATGTTCCGCTGCTCGTTGAATATTTTCTCAAGAAATTCGCGCAGAAGAACGGCCAGACCGTCAAGGCCATCGCCGAATCAGCGCTGCGGGCGCTGGAGAACTACGCGTGGCCTGGGAACGTGCGCGAGTTGGAGAATGTGATCCACCGCGCCCTCGTGGTATCGAAGGGCGACGCGATCCTCGTGGGTGACTTGCCAGCGGAAATTTCCGGCGGTCCGAAAGTTGAAGGGCGTGAAGTGCGGGCGGCAGCGGCAACGGCATCCAGTGCGACCGTCGAAACGAACGACACCACGGCCATCGCGGCGGCGCTGTTCCGCATTGCCAGGCGCGACCCCAAGTTGAAGCTGATTCCTTTTGTCGAACGAGAACTCGTGATCCACGCCTTGAAAGAGACGAACGGGAACCAGGTGCAGGCGGCCAAGCTTCTCGGCATCACGCGCGCGACGTTGCGGAAACGCATCGAGAAGTTCGGCATCACGCAGAATCTGGAAATTCACTGAGCGGCGTGTCTGAATCATCGAAATGAAACTGCCGGCAGTGTTGGAGAATTGCGAACACGTGAATGTCAGTCTGAAATTCCTGCTTCTTTTCATCGGAGCGATCGCCGCGACTGCGGCCCAACCCGCCGGCGATCGCGGCATCGTAGAAAGCACACCGGGTCTCGTCGCGTTTTGGACGTTTGGCGAGGAAGCGGGGCTGGCACGCATCTCCACGGGCACGCGCGAGAAACATCCGCTCGCTGAAATCGGCGGGCCGATTGCGCGCGTCGAGGGCGGGCCGTTCTCCGGTTACTCCGCTGAGTTGAACGGCAAACAGTATTTCAAAATTCCTTACGCCGAGACGGGCGACTTGAACATCAGCGGAACCAACGCGCAGGTGAGCCTGTTCGCCGTGGTGCGCATCGTGAACCTCAAGCAGAGCCGCACCATCGCCGGCATGTGGAGCGAAGGCAAAGGTGCGAATGACGACACCGGCACCCGCCAGTATGCGCTGCTGATGAACATGCCAACCTATGGCGGGCCGCGTCAGCTCACGCCGCACATTTCAAGCGAAGGCGGCGTGACGCGCCGCGCCGATGGCAGCGCGTTCCCGTGGTGCGCGGATTACGCAGCCACGAAGCGCGAGGTGCCGGAGGAACAGTGGTGTTCGCTCGGCTTCACGTACGACGGCCAATACATCCGCGCCTACATCAATGGTGTGCTCGACGTGCGCCCGCTCGATCCGGTGAAGGACAGGCGCACCGATGGTTACTTCACGAAAGAAGGACCGGGCGGGCGGGATCGCGGCATGAATCCGTATTATCATGGCCGCGGCATCTTTCGTTACGACCCCGCGAAACATTCGATCACGAAGCCCGGCGGAGGCGCCGATTTCACGGTGGGAGCGCGCTACGCGGTGGGCCAAATGCTGGGCGAAGCCACCATCGGACACTTCGGCGGTCTCGCCGTTTTCAATCGCGCACTGACCGACGCTCAGATGAAGTCACTGCACCACGCCGCGAAGATCGAATCGCTTGCCGCCGTCCACCCTCCTGCGTCGGGAAAAGTCCTGCGCAACAATTGAAATGCCCGCCGTGTGAGTTGTGCGACGCAACTCTGCTTGTGGTTGGCGCAAGGAGCCGTCTGCATCGGCGCATCCAATCAACTGAAATGAAAATGAACTCGGCGTCGCCGACAAGGACGGCTACTTCGACGACATCAAGGTGTGGAACGCCGAGCCTGCGAAGCGATGACTTGAAGGTGTCGGCGATGCAATTGCGGCAGCGCCTGTGCCCTCGCCCCGCCCTTCAAGGCTTATGCGTCTTCGCATCGGCTGCGGGTACGAACTTCAAAGACACGCCATTGATGCAGTAGCGCTTGTCCGTCGGCGTGTTGAATCCCTCGCCCGTGAACACATGCCCCAGATGCCCACCGCACCGCGCGCAGATTACCTCCGTGCGAACCGAGCCCATCGACACATCCTGGCGCGTGATGACATTCTTCGCGTTCGCCGGGTCGTAGAAGGATGGCCAGCCGCAATGGGAATCGAACTTCTCCTTCGACGAAAATAACTCCGCCCCGCAACCTCCGCACACGTAAGTGCCCGCGCCCTGTTTCTTGAATTCCTCATACGCCGGGCCGTTCGGCCGCTCCGTGCCCGCCTGCCGCAGCACGCGATACTGCTCGGGCGTCAATTCCTTGCGCCACTCCTCATCCGACTTCACGACCGGCACCGCGTTCGAGCCCGTGGATTGTTCATTCGATTTCATGGTGGAAAAACTGGATTTGTTCTGCGCCTGGCAACCCGCCAGCACGCCTGCCAACACAACTAAAAATACACGAATCATCCGGCCGCAGCCTAAGCTCTTCCCGCCTGCGCGCAAGGTGATCGAGTCGCAACCTTCGGCCTCCTCGGCTTTTGAGAATACGCCCGCTCCCCGGAGAGACTTTTCGTCGTGAGTCGCTTTCTCGTTGCGCCGATGGAACCGCGGACTGGATTTTTTGGCTTACTTGCGGAGGCGGGTTGAGGATGTTTTGCTCCGCCCATGGCGCAACCATATCCAGCAATCATCCCCGGGCTTCGCAGCCCGTTCGATCAGGTTAAGGGGCTCGTTTATTTCGGTCGCATGCTGGACAAGATCCGGCTCGCGACGGCGGGGAAATTGCCGGAGGGCTGGACGGCAGCGCGGGGCACAACCATGAAGGGAAGCTTCGACTCTCGCTGTTGCAGCTTCCTCCGCCTCGATTACTCCGCGCTCGAAATAGAAACGCTCAAGGGAGGCAGCGATGAGGAACTGCTCGCGTGGGCGTTCGCGCATGGCCGTCATCCGAGACGAGCCGAACAAGATCGTTCACTTTTCTGCTTGGACTTCCATCGCCGATGCGAAGGCGTTCTTCGAATCTCCGCGGCTGGTGAAAATCCGCCAGGAAGCCGGCGTGAAAGCGCCCGAGTTCATCTATCTGGAGCAGATTGAAAGCGGCGCGTTCTGACATTGGATTTTGCTGCCCGCCGTCCAGATTGAAGTGCAACCCGTCTTGCCAAGATGCAACGATTTCGGGAACGTCCCTGCACGCAATGAAGACTCCCGAAGAGGCCCGCAAATACGCCGCCGAACAAGGCATGGAAGCCAAGTTGAAGGAGTTGGTGGAAAATGGCGCGGCGGCTTCCGCAAAGGCGTGATAACGCACAAAGCGTGTGAATTGCATCTAAGTCCACACAGACAAAACGAATGGGGCGCGCACCGATTGCAGCCGCGTGGTTCTTGGCAAGACCAAGCTCTGCGTCTTTCACTCGCCTGACGTCCAAGCAAAGGCGTCATCTTTTAGAACAGCCCTTGCAGAGTTGTTGTCGGCGGCGAAAGCCTCTCCAGACCATGTGGATTTAGACTTCAAGGGCTTCATCTTCCCTCGGGTGGATTTTCGGGATTACGTCTTTCGAGGCATCGCGGATTTTTGAGAGGCCATCTTTTCGCAGGATGCCGATTTCCGTGGTGCGACATTTCTTCAGCAAACTGATTTCCATACGACCGAGTTCAGGGGGAACGCTGGCTTTTTTGCGGTTGTGTTCGCTTCCAGCGTCCGTTTTCTAGGAACGGCGTTCGACGGCCGCGCGATTTTCAACGGCGCGAAGTTTCGTGGCAGCCTGGCATTTCACGGCTGCAAGTTGGCGGACTTCGCGGCATGGCAGGGGAGCAAGTTCGATAAGCCCGTCGTCTTCCAATCAAACGAGTTCATTCGGGACGCGGACTTTCGGCAGGCGACCTTTTTTCATGGCGTGGACTTCTCTCAAACTCTGTTCCGCGGCCGCGTGGTTTTCGAGGGCACGCGCTTCCACGGCGAGGTTTTGTTCACCGAAACGCACATCAAGTTTTTGAAGAAGCTCAGTTGCCGCCATGCAAGCATGGATGGCGCAGTTCTTCATACGGCCCAAATCTGGGATAACGCCGGGCGCAACTTCGACGAGCTGAAGCTGCACATCGCATTCAGAAAAGAAACCACCCCGCTAGAACGCGAGCTTTTCCTGATGAAGATGGAGACGCAAATCAACCATTTGCGGACCGAACTCACCTACACCAAAGCGCTACTCTCAAAGACGGAAGAAAACCGTGACCTGCTTGCGCGTCTTGTGGAAGCCAGCGGGTCTCCTCGGCTGCTTTTCGAACCTTGGCGAATTCCCGCACAAGCCAGACCTTATCAAAGCGAGCTTTCAGTTCTTCACGCCGACCTCGCAAATTTCTCCGGCGCTGTGCAGGAAAAGGATGCGCCGCGCACCGCACTGCAAAGCTTCCTTGCTGAGATGCAATCAGACATTCAGGCGCAGCCGGCGTGCAACCGGGTTAAGGGTCAGGGCAACGGGTTTCTGATTTTTTCCACGGATTCACTTTGGCTCTTCGAGATGGCGCAGCAACTCGGTAGTCGCCTCGACCAATTCAAGCTGAGAAATCCTAGCTCGCTGGCGAGTTTTCGTTGCGCTCTGAACCGTGGGCGATTGAATTGCGTGACGGTTGATGGCGTGGAGGATTTCGATGGCGACGCAGTGATTGTGTGCGCGCGGACGGCGCTTATGCCGCGTGTCATCTGAGTTCGGGAAGCAATGGCGTTTATCAGATTGCGTTTCTTTTCGAGGATGAGACGACGCAGCGCCAGCCCAAAGGGCCAATCCCCGCACGATCACGCCACGGAAACCACTGCCACGCTCCGCCTCCAGCAGCTATATGCCACGGCATGAACACGTTTGTGCAACACTGTTGAGTTCATCCAGAAATAAACATTTGAGTGTTTTCATCTGCTTTTGATTACAATTTTTGAACGATTTGGAATGTCCCTGCGGCTGAATCAGTTCAGCCGCAGGGATGAGTTTGTCGCTATTCGCGAGAGCCGACGTAGGCTGGCTCACCCGGGCGCGTGGTGTGCTCGGGGTCTTTGCTTCCCTTCGGGGTAGAAGCCTCACCCGTGGTGCAGATGTCCTGCGCTCCGGCTTGGGTGAAGATTTCCTTCGCCCGTTTGATTTCCTCGGAGTTCTCGGTGTGGACCGAGATGAGGATGTTGCCTTCCTTGATCTTGCCTTCATAGCGTTTGGCTTCGATCTCGGGAATGCCCAGGCCGATCAACCCGCCAGCGATGCCGCCCACGGTCGCACCGATGGCCGCGCCGCTCAGTGCGGCGATGATCGGACCGGCGGCTATGAACGGCCCGACTCCAGGAATGGCCAGTGCGCCAATTCCGGCAATCCAACCCAACGCTCCCCCGACGACGCCGCCCGTGCCTGCGCCGGCGACCGCTCCCTCCGGTGCTTTTGTGTTCTTCTCATGCGCGAAATCGCGACTGGTGCCCTTGTCTGCGAAGAGCGCAGAGATGTCGTTGTTCGAGAAGTTCGCGTTCTTCAGGTTATCGACAATGCGATCAGCCTGGTCGCGCGAGGTTGCGATGCAGAATACAGATTTCTTTGACATGATGTTTTTCTTTCTTTGTTTTGTTTCAGTTGACCGAATGAATGGTGTTGGTGACCGCGCTTCACTTCACTTCGATCTGGTTGTCCACGTTCTCCTGTGTGGCAATTTTGTTTGCGATCTCGCCAATGAGGCGCTTCTCCTCGGCAGTGTTGACCGGCCCGCGCAGCGTGACCCGCCCGTTGGCGGTGATGATCTTCACGTTCTTGGCGTTCACGGACATTTTTTGGCCGGCCATGACTTCTTTGCGAATCTGCGCCGTGGTGTCCACGTCAGCCTTGCTGTTGCCCTGATTGAGCGGCGTCAGTGTCCTTTCATCGCGGTCGCGAACATTAATCTTCGTGTTGTCGGCGTCGGTCACCGCATTCGTGGTGAAATACGGTTCGACCCGGTAGGCGCGATACACCCCGTCGGCGTAGGTGGGTTGGCTCAAGTCAGGCCACTGGTTGGCCTTGAAGTGCGGCGCGGCGCTCAACGCCTCTTTCGAAGCATCGAGCTGGAGGCCGTCACGTTCCGTATTGAATCGGAGCGCGGTGGGTGGAACGGCACTCAATTCGTCGCCCATACCCAGGAATCCCCCGGACGTAACGATCACCGCGACAACGCGGCCAGCAGAGAGGTCCACCATCAGGTTCTCCACCTTTCCGAGCTTCTCATCCTGCCGGTTCATGACTGGCGTGCCCATGATCTTGCTTGCCTTCTGCACATAGCCAAGGCGCGACCATGTCATGTTTTCATCCGTGAAGCGATCCTTGCCCCAGGTTCAGTCCGGCTTACGAGTGGCCACCGTGTTCGGGGCGTTCCCTTTGTGGTTGAACGTGAAGTAGGGTTCCTGGCCGTAATGACGATAGACCTCAGAGACGTGATTGGAATCGCAGCAGTCGGCCCACTTCGACATTTCGAACTTGGGGGCGGCGGTTAGTTTCGCTTTGTCTGCATCCAGGTGAACAACTTTTTTCGCGACATCGTGATGCAGTGCTCCTGGCGGCACGGCGTGCAGCGTGTCACCGATGCCGGCAACCCCGCCGGTGGAAAGGATGACCTGGACAATCCGTCCCGACTCCACATCGACAGCGAGGTCGTCCACCTTGCCCAATTTTTCGCCCTGGTAGTTTTTGACTTCCATCCCGATGAGATCGCTGGCCTTGGCCACGCCGTAGATGCGGTCCGCACGCCGGGCGTGATCCATCCTTCCATGGATGGCATCCGATCGATCGGTTGTGGTGTTGAGTTTGTCCTGCGCCAGAACGGTGGACGCCATGAGCGACGCGGCAGAGGCGAAGGTGATAATTTGCAGTTTCCGTTTCATTATATTCTTTGTGTTTTGTGTTCGTTTCGCGGAAAGATCCTCTCTTTCTCGCGGCTGAACAGTGGTTGGGCAAACTGTTGAGTGCTATGGGGTTTAACCCGACTGGCAGATTCCGCTGATTAACGTCCGCTGCGGCGGCGAGACGGCACCGCCGAGGACTTGTGCATCCCTCGCCACTTCAAACCTTCATCGATTCCCGGCCCACACTTCCAACTGCCACCGAGGGTGTTTATAGTGCCTGTAAGGGCATTTCAGTTTTGGATGGTCAGCTTAAATCGTAATCGTGAGCACGCCTGTCAACCAAACGCTGACAGAACAATCACGCCAACTCGGACCAAGCGAATTCATCCTCCGGCCGCTAACATGATGGCATGTATAAAAAACCTGGTGCTTTTCTCAGCTTCCTATTGTGGGCAGTTCCATGCGGGAACCCATGACCGTCCGCTTGCATCGATTTTTCTGGCTGGGCTTGTGGCTGGCCGGCGCGTGCGCCCCGGCGGGTTTGCACGCGGCGTTGACGCCCGAAAAGCTTTACCAAAACGTATTGCCCTCGGTGATGACGTTGGAGGTGGAAAGCCAAAGTGGCGAAAGGTTTGTCGGCAGCGCCGTGCTCGCACTGGCCGACGATGCCGCGCTGACCGCCTGGCACGTTGTCGCCGACGCGCGCTCGGTTTGGGCTGTCTTCGCGGACGGCCAACGCGTGAAAGTGATCGGGTGGATTGACAAGGACGCAGGGCGCGATGTGGCGCTGTTGAAGTTGGAAACGCGGCTCCCCCATCGGCAGGCGGCCTTGAGCCGGGAATTATCATCGGTGGCTCGCGTTTACGTGATCGGCGCGCCGAAAGGCTATGATTTTAGCATCAGCGATGGATTGATCAGCCAGATTCGGAGCATGCATGACGTTCGACAATATCAACTGTCTTGTCCCATCTCTCCGGGAAACAGTGGGAGTCCGGTCTTCAACCAACGCGGGGAAGTGATCGGCATTACCTTGTGGACGAAAGCTGACGCGCAGAACATGAGCTTCGCCATTCCCACCCGGGAATTCCTCCAGCTCAATGTTTCCGAACGGCCGACGACTTGGGAGCAATTGGCTGCCACCACCCGCAAGGCCGCGCCAGCCAACTTGCGGGAATCCCGCCAGCGCAACGACCTAGCGCTCGAACCCAAGCCGGAAGGCGGAAGTTTCGACGCGTTCCTGGAACGGTTAAATGATTCCGTTGGTAAATTCGTGACCGTCGTTGTTCAGGAACAAGAACGAACAAATATTTTCAAATTCACGGTAAAGTAAAAACCATTTTCATGAACCTGTTTAAACAAAGCCTGCGAAATCCCAAATTCATTGTGGTGTTGGGCCTGATTCTGATCGGAGTTTGCGTAATGGTGACGCGAGGCTTCCACACCTCGGCCAAGGAGATTACTTATGGGGAACTCGATCAACTCATGCAGGCCAAGCAGATGCAGGGGATGCGGATCGAGCCGACGCCTTATCCCGGCATTTACCGCATCGAGGGTAATTACGAAGGCCCCGCCGGAACGCGCCGCTATTTCATAACGACACGATTGGATGAGAGTCAGGCCAAGGCGTTGTTCGCAACGAGCGGGGCCAAAGTCATTTTATCGGGTCAGGAGGCGCGCGGACAGATGGTGAGCATCATTTCGACGTTGATCATCGCTGGCCTGATCGTGGGCGTGGTGGTTTTTCAATTCAACATTGGACGAGGCAAGAATAGCCGCGTTCGGACCCGGCCAGTGGAGCGTTTTTGCGACGTGGCCGGTATTGATGAGGCCAAGGCCGAGGTGCAAGAGGTCGTGGATTTCATTCGCAACCCCAAGAAGTACGAACGGTTGGGCGGAAACCTGCCGAAGGGAGTCTTGCTGATCGGGCCACCCGGAACTGGGAAGACGATGCTGGCCAAGGCCATCGCTGGCGAGGCCAATGCCAGCTTCTTCAGCGTTCATGGGAGTGATTTCACGGAAGTGTTCGTCGGCGTCGGCGCCCGGAGAGTGCGCCAACTTTTTCGGCAGGCGCGTCGCCACAAGCCAGCCATCATCTTCATTGACGAACTCGACTGCGTGGGAAGGAACCGCAACTCCGACATGAATGGCGAACATCAGCAGACGATTAACGCTTTGCTGGCGGCCATGGATGGTTTCGAGAGCAGTCAGGGAGTCGTCGTCATGGCGGCAACCAATCGCCCGGACGACCTGGACGAAGCGTTGCTGCGTCCAGGCAGATTCGACCGCAAGGTCCACGTCCCCTATCCAGATCGGAAAGGACGCTGTGCCATCCTGAACACTCACGCCGTGGGAAAACCGTTGGTCGATGCGTCCCGGTCGCTTGAGGTCATTGCCCGGACAACGCCAGGCATGTCGGGGGCCGATCTGGCCAACCTGCTCAATGAAGCCGCCATTGCCTGTGCCCTGCAAAATGATCCTCATATCACACAGGCCAACCTGGAAGCGGCCCGCGACAAGGTCCGCTACGGGAAGGAAAGAAAATCGCTGGTCCTCAATCCGAAGGAACGTGAGTTGGTGGCTTATCACGAGGCCGGCCACACGATCATCCATTTGCAGACCACCCTGCTGCCGCCGCTTTACAAAGTCAGCATCGTGCCCCGCGGCCAGGCGCTCGGTGCGACGGTGCTGCTGCCCGACGAGGATCAGAACCTGCAAAGCAAGGCGATGCTGGTCGAGCAACTGCTGGTGCTCATGGGCGGGCGAGCTGCGGAGCGGACGTTTTTCGGCTCGACCACCAACGGAGCCTCCGGGGACCTGGAGGTGGCGCGCAAGATCGCACGCAAGATGATTCACGAATGGGGGATGGGCGAGAAGCTCTACTACGAGACCGAGATGCAGGACGCTGAGAAAGAAATTAACCGGCTGCTCGAGGCCGCGGACCAAAAGGCGCACGAGATCATCCAAGTGCAGAAGTCGAACACCGAAAAGCTGGCCCAGGCGCTACTGGAACGAGAAACGCTGACGCACGGGGAGGTGACCGCACTTTTGGATCTGTGCGAGGCGGTGGCCGCATAGCTGGCGACCACCAGCGCGGAGTGCTCGTGCCCAGAAACAGGTTAGGGCATTCTTTGTATGGTTGTCGAGGAGCTTGGCGGTCAGCGCCGTCTGTTAAAATAAAACCCGCCACCGCCGAGCAACAGGACCACGACCAGTATGATGAGGATGGTTGACATATGTGTTTCTTTCTTTTCGTTTGTTGATTGATTTGGAATGATCCTGCGGTCAAACCCTTTGGCCGGAGCGACAACTATTTCCTGAGCATTTTCGCCACGATGAAAATCAGGACGGCTCCACCCAATCCTCCTCCGAGGAGAAGATAAATGAGGGAGTAGCCAGCGGCGGCAAACATCGGAACCAGTGCAAGTGCAATCATAATAAGTTATCCGTTTGTTTCGAAATAAAACCTTCTTTTTCCTACCGTCTGCACGATGGCTCAGCAGCCGTGTGTTCGCTATGGGGTCTTACCCTGCTGGAAAACGAGTGCATTTTTCAGAGTCGCATGGGTATCACCTGCCGATTCCTTCAAGGGGCTGCAACAAATGGCGAAACGCCGGCGCGAGAAGAAATGGAACCAATCAGTTGCGGGAGGGTTTCCTCATCACCGTCCGAAACGGAATATGCGCGCATCAGGATTCGCCCGGCCAAGGAACTGATCCCGGATGATCTCGGCGGCAATGACGCTGTAGGTGATGCCATTTCCACCGTAGCCCAGCGCAAAGTAGCAGTGCGGAAACCTCGGATGAACTCCGATGTAGGCGAGGCCATCTTTCGTTTCCCCGAAAGTGCCAGCCCAGGCGTAGGCGACTTCCAGCTTGAGGTCTGGAAACAGCCGCCGGAACTTTTTCACCAGCGTGCGGGTCTTGGACGAAATCAAAGCGTCCCGACGTTTGGCGTTCACGAAGTCTTCATCTTCACCGCCGACAATGATGCGCCCCTCGGTGGTGGTGCGCAGATAGAGGTAGGGTGAGCCGCTTTCCCAAATGAGACAGCGTTGATACCATCCGGGAATCTCCGCCAGCGGCTCGCTGATGAGCGCGTAAGTGCTCTTCAAAGTTCCTGCGCCGGCCTTCAAGAGTTCTTTGGCCTCGAACCCCGCCGCAATCACCGCGCGCCGCGCGGTGATCACGCAGCCGTTGTCCGTGGTGATGCGAACGCCACGGCGCGTCTGCTTCAATCGGGCCATCGTCGTGCGGTCATAGACTTCAAGACCTTTCTTTTTTCCCGCCGCCAAGAGGCCGTGAGTAAAACGGTGCGGATCCATCTGGCCGCCGTCCTGGGAATAAAGCGCGGCGGGACGTGAGAACGGACAGCGATGTTGAATCTCCGCCGCATCGAAGAATTCCAATTCGAAGCCAATCTTCCGGCGAAGGTCAAACTCCTCGCGCAGTTCCGGGATTTCCCTCTTATGGCGGGCGAGAAACAAACTGTGCTTGCGTTCAAAGCCGCACTTGATCTTCAGGCGGGCCGCCAGTCGCTCCAGTTTCCCAATCGCACCGCGACAAAGTTTGTAGCTCTGCGCGGCGGCTTCCGGGCCGATCTTTTTGATCAACTCGCGCAGAGGAACATCGACTTCATATTGCAACAGAGCGGTGCTCGCGCTGGTGCTGCCGGTGCCGATCTCCCGCCGATCAATCACCACCGTCTTCGCTCCGGCCTCCGCCAGATGAAAAGCGGCCAACGCTCCGGTAATCCCGCCGCCAATGACGACTGCGTCGCACGCCATATCGCGTTGCAGCGAAGGGTAAGTAGCCGGAAGGCCGTTGTTGACCGACCAGAAGGGATGACTCGAACTGAGATTCATCACACCTGATTCGCTCGCATCGTCACCGGCTTCTTTGGGACAGGCTTGCCAGATCGTTTTGGGGTCACGGCGAAGGCGGCGCGGATGGTTTTGATCAAGTCCCCGGAGAGGCTGCTTTTGCTGAGGCAGTTCACGGCCCCGGCATCGAGTATGGTCTTATGGCTCAGCGCGTCCGTGTGCATGGTCAGGCCGATGACCTTGATGCCTGGCCAGGTGGCGGTAATCTCACGCGTGGCTTGGATGCCGTCCATCTGGGGGATGTTGATATCCATTATCACCAAATCCGGTTGGAGCTTCCTGGCCTGTTTGATCGCATCCTTGCCGTCGGAAGCCACGCCGACCACTTCGATTTCCGATTGCTGCGCGAGCAAGGCGGCCAAACCGTCGCGCATTACCTTGTGGTCGTCGGCCAGCACGACGCGAATAAGGGATCGGCTGGCCCGCGCGACTCTCGCAGCCGACGGCTGGACTTTGGCACGCTGCGCAGGCAAGGGGGGGAGGGACGCGTCGTTTCTCGGGCCCGGTTTTTGCAACGGGGCGAGCAGCCGGAACCGGCTGCCGCGGCCCGAAGCACTCTGCACCTCCATCCGGCCGCCCAGCAACTGAAGTCGTTCGCGGATGCTGAACAAACCGAGACCGGCGCTGGTTTCCTGGCCGGTTCCGGCCCTCACGGCCTCAAAGCCCTTGCCCTTGTCGCTCACGAGGATTTCAAGCTGGTTCTCCAGAGTCACGGCCATCCGCACCTGAGCGCGTTTGACCCCGGCGTGTTTGACCACGTTGAGCAGGAGTTCGCGCACGGATTGGAAGAGCAGGACCTTCACGCTATCCTCGACCGGCGCGGCGACGGCCTCGGCCTCGACGCGGACGGTCAAATGGTGGTTCTGGTCCATCCAGCCCGCGAGCCATTTCAGCGCGCCCGCCAGGTTCCCGTGTTGCAGGGCGACCGGACTCAACTCATGACTCAGACCCCGCGCCACGTCATTCGATTCCTGGATCAACTGTTCGACGCGTCGCAGTGCCTCAAGGCGGGACCGGGGATCCTTTTGCTTGCGCATGATTTCCAAATGCATCGTGGCGCCGACCAGCAGTTGCTGTAGTTCATCATGGAGGATTTGGGCGATCCGCCGCCGCTCGCGCTCTTCCGCCTGGGTCAACTCGGCGGCCAGTGCGCGCAGTTGGGCCGTGCGCTTGATGACGCGCGTTTCCAATTGATCATTGCTCAGGCGGAGTTGTTCGGAAAGCGCGACGAGTTCCTCGTTTTGGCTTTTCAATTCCTCGCCGCTGGATTGGAGTTTCTGGTTGGTAAATCGGAGTTCCTGCTCCATCTGCTTGCGCTCTGTGATGTCGCGGGCGATTTTCGAGGCGCCCACAATCTCGCCGCGCGCATTCTTGAGCGGAGAAACGGTCAGCGATACTTCCACCGGCGTGCCGTCTTTGCGGCGGCGCGTGGTTTCGTAATGGCTGACGGCTTCTCCGCGACGGAGGATATCCAGAATGCGCGTCTCTTCCACCCGCAGGTCGGCCAAAATGAGCATCGTGACGGGCTGGCCCACCGCTTCCGCCTCGGTGTAGCCAAAGAGCCGCTCCGCCGCGCGATTCCAACTGGTGATGATGCCGTGGAGGTCATTGCCGATGATGGCGTCATCGGAGAACTCGACGATGGCCGCGAGGCGGGCGCTGACTTCCTCCGCCCGCTTCAACTCGGCCACATCCGTGTTGGTGCCGAACCACTGGAGGACGCGTCCTTGCTTGTCTTTCAGCGGCGTGACGCGCGTCAGGAACGGACGGAACACGCCATCGGCACCGCGCAGCGGGAAGGTCATGTCGAACGGTTCGCCGGTGGCGATGGAGGCTTTCCATCGTTCGAGCACCTTCGGCAGCACATCGGGATCATGCACACTCTGCCAGCCCCAACCCTCCATCTGCTGCGGCGTGGTCCCCGTGTATTCATACCAGTGTTGGTTATACCAGGTGATGAACCCATCGGGCTGGGCCATCCAGGCGAGTTGCGGCATGGCTTCGGCCAGCGTGTGGAACTGCTCCTCGATGGCGCGCCGCACCTCTTCGGCCTGGCGGCGCGCCTCGCGCTGCTCCGCCTCGTCGAGCGCGCGGCGCAATACGAGGGGCAGGCGTTCCAGGCGATCCTTGAGCACGTAGTCCGTCGCGCCCGCTTTCATCAGCTCCACCGCCAGGACTTCACCGATGGTCCCGGAGACGCAGATGAAGGGCAGCTCCGGGGAAATTTCCCGCACCATGGCGAGGGCTGCGTCGCCGCGGAACCCGGGGACTTTGTAATCCGCAAGAACCACATCCGGCCGCGCCCCGGCGAATGCGGCGCGGAACCCCGCTCCATCCGCGACCCGGCGCATCGTGTGTTCGATGCCGCTCCTGCGGAGCTCGTGCTCGATCAGGAGGGCGTCCCCGTCCGAGTCTTCGAGCAGGAGGATCTGAATTGAGGTCTTCATGGCTTTGGCGGCGTCGTCTTCCAGGTGGAGAATGCGCGGGGCGGTTTTCATGAAAGGGAGGTGTGCGCCGGCGCGGGCGGCGGCTGATTGACGACGCCCCAGAAGTCCCAAATCGCCTGGAGCGACGAGCGGAAGCGGTCGAACTCGATGCATTTGACCACATACCCGCTGGCACCGAACTCGTAGGCACGCTGCACGTCGCCATCGTGGGCGGAGGCACTCAGCACGACGACCCGCGAGAGCCGCTGGACCGGCATGGCTCGCATCCGCTCCAGAACCCCGAAGCCGTCCACGCGCGGCATCTTGAGATCGAGCAGCACGACGGTCGGCGGCTCCGGCTCGCGCCCGGCAAATTCGCCGCGGCCTTCGAGAAAATCGAGCGCCTCTGCGCCGTCGGAGACCTGGGTGATGCTGACATCTGGCGCGATTTTCTTGAGCACCAGCATGGCGAGCTCGGCGGAGTCGGGGTCGTCTTCGACGAGCAGAATATGGCGGTGTTTCATGGGGTAATGGCA
>JBBRBM010000107.1:0-20358 GCA_038205745.1 Verrucomicrobiota bacterium
GGACGGCTCGGTGGATTATGAGACTTATCCCTGGCAAAACTCCGGCGAAACCACGCCCCGCGCCAAATTCGCCGCCATCACTATGTTCGCTCCGTGGGGTTGGGTCATCGGCGCTGGCGCTTACGAAAGCGACTTCGCCGACGCGCGTGGCCAACTGGCGCAATCTCAGAAAAGCATGTTGGTTTGGATGACGGTCGTTGCGGGAGTCGTGGCGCTGCTGGCCGGTGTGGGCGGCGTTCTCTTTTCCAATGGCATCGCCCGCCCCATCGCGCGGGTCATAACCGGTTTGAACCAAAGCTCCAGCGAGATCACCTCCGCCGCCGGCCATGTTTCGGCCTCCAGCCAGTCACTGGCCGAAGGTGCCAGTGAACAGGCGGCTGCTTTGGAAGAAACCAGTGCGTCCCTCGAAGAGCTTTTCTCCATGACAAAGCGCAACTCCGAGAACGCGCAGAAGGCCAACGACCTCGCCCGGCAGGCCCGCACCGCTGCCGACAAAGGCTCCACCGATATGCAGGCGATGACCGCCGCGATGGATGCCATCAAAGTGTCCAGCGACGACATCAGCAAGATCATCAAGACGATTGATGAAATCGCGTTTCAAACCAACATCCTCGCCCTGAACGCCGCGGTGGAGGCTGCACGCGCAGGGGAAGCCGGGATGGGTTTTGCAGTCGTCGCGGATGAAGTCCGCAATTTAGCCCAGCGCAGCGCGCAGGCGGCAAAGGAAACTGCCGCCAAGATCGAAGGCGCCATTACCAAGACGGGTCAGGGAGTGGAAATCAGCGGCAAAGTCGCGCAGGCGTTGAACGTCATCGTCGCCAAAGTGCGTCAGGTGGATGAACTGGTGGCCGAGGTATCTGGAGCTTCGCGTGAGCAAACCCTGGGCATTACACAGATCAACACCGCCGTTGGCCAAATGGACAAGGTGACGCAAAGCAACGCCGCCAATGCCGAGGAAAGCGCTGCCGCCGCGGAGGAACTGAACGCCCAGGCGGAAACCATGAAAGAGTCCGTCGCAGAACTGCTCAAACTGGTGGGAGGCGCAAATCAAACCAGCCTGGCACAAGCGCCTGAAACCGCTCCTGATCGCCGGAGAATTCATTCCGTTGTGCCGGCGGTTAAACTGCCCGTCGCCGCCCACGGTAACGATCGCCGAAAAAGTGTTTCATCCACGCCAGCACACCATGACCACGACGACTTGGTTCAGTGGGACGAGGCGCAAATGACAACCGGTGTCGAAAGCATTGATGAGCAGCACCAGGAATTGATCAAGATGATCAATGAGTTGCACCGTGCCTGTCTGGCTGGCGCAGGCAAGGAGGAGTTACGCCGGATGATGTCCTTCCTGGCCGCATACGTGCAGACCCATTTCAAGCATGAAGAGGGTTTGATGGATCAGCACCGTTGTCCCAGCAAGGGGGCGAACAAAGCCGCGCACATGAGGTTCCTTCAGACCTTCGGGGAATTGAATCAGAATTTTGAAGCCCACGGCCCGACCACTTCCATGCTGCTGGATTTGCGCACTCTGGTGGGTGACTGGCTCAAGACGCACATTTGTTCCGTGGACACCAAACTTCGCCAGTGTCCTTCCGCCCTATCCGGACGGCTGGCAACACTGCAGGGGCATCAATAAGGAGACATCACGATGAGCATGATCGCCGAACGCATCAGCGGGATCACCAAGTTGGAGGAAATTCTTGCCCGAGTACCGGGGCTTCCTCCCGCGACACAGATCCTTCCAAAACTGCTCACGGCGCTTTGCGAATCGGAAACGAGCATCGATCACATCGCCGATCTCATCTCCTTCGATCCGGGCCTGACGCTCAAGCTGATTCAACTCTGCAACAGTGCGGCCTTGGGCGGGGCACGGCGCGTGAGTAATGTTTCCGAAGCGGTCCATCGCCTGGGCGTCAACTGTGTCTTTCAACTCGTCGCCGCACTCACGGGAAACAGCGTCTGGAAATCCGAGACCGTCACGGCTGTGCTCGATGTGGATCGGCTTTGGGAACATTCGGTCACGGTGGCCCTGGCATCGAGCATTCTGGCCAAGGATACGAACGAGGACGACAGCGCCGCTTTCACCGCAGGTTTGTTGCATGAGTGTGGAAGAATTGTCATGGCCCAGGCCTTTCGTGGGAACTATGAGCAGGTGCTGGCTCAATTGGACTCCTCAGACGAACTGTTGAAGGAACGGGCTGCCTTTGGCTTCGACCATACGGAGGCCGGTGGCCGCATGCTGGCCCGGGGAGGGTTTCCCGACGTGCTTGTGGCAAGCGTGACGTATCAGCACCGCCCTGCGGAGGCAGGAGTTCACGCCCGGGCGGCGGCATTGTTGAACGTGGCGGATGTTCTGGCCGGCTGGACGGCGAAGCCGAAAGCTGATGCATCACCGGCAGATTGGGTGGATGCGGAACCATTGAGGCTCCTGAACCTTGCGCCACAATCCCTGACATTTTACTGCGAACGCATCCACGAAGAATTCAAGTTCGCCAACGCCCTCTATCATCTGTGAAACATCATCCCCACACAACTCGATGAGAACGGCGATGAGCGAAGCCGATGCTTGCGAATACATCATCGACCTGATCTACGAGCGTTGCCGCATCCGGTTGCACAACGGCAAGGAAGCGCTGATCAAGGCCCGGCTGGGCAAACGCATGCGCCATCACGGATTCGCGGATCTGGCGGAATACTGCGAGTTCCTGCGGACGCGCGCCGACGAGGACGAGTTCACCTGGGTGGTGGATGCCTTGACGACGAACTTCACCAATTTTTTGCGCGAGGAAGATCACTTCAAGTTCATGGTCGAGACCGCGCTGCCTTCAATCGTTGCGCGAGGTCAGAAGAGCTTCAATGTATGGAGCGCGGCCAGTTCTTCGGGAGAAGAGCCTTATACCATCGCCATGTATCTGGCGGAGCATTTCCCGCTGACCCAGCGTTGGGACTGGCGCATCACAGGCTCGGACATCTCGACCAAGGTTCTCGCCAAGGCGCGGCTCGGCGTTTATGCCGAGGAACGGATCAGCAAGATTCCGAATGATTGGCTCCGCAAGTACTTCCAAAGAGGCACGGGCGAATGGGAAGGCCAATATCGTATCCAGCGCAGCATGGCCGAACGTGTTACTTTCAAGCAGATCAACCTGATCGAGAGCTACAATCACGCTCAGCCGTTCGAGGTGATCTTTTGCCGCAACGTGATGATCTATTTCGACCGCAGCACTCAGGAACAGCTCGTGCAACAGCTCTGCCGCTTCCTCGTGCCGGGCGGCTACCTGCTCACTGGGCATTCCGAGAGCCTGAATGGCTTGAACCTGCCGCTGCGCTGTCTCAAGCCGAGCATTTATCAACGTCTTTGACGCCGTCTCATGTCATCACCCACACTAGACATACTCGCGGGACTCGGGGGCTTCTCGACGAAGATTGTCGTGGGTGTCGGCGAAGTGGGCGTGTCGAACAATCCAGGAGCGTTGCTGACCACTTACGCGCTGGGCTCGTGCCTGGGAGTGACCATCTTCGACCCGGTGACACGCACGGGAGGATTGCTGCATACCATGCTTCCGGATTCCTCGATCAACCTCACCAAGGCCCGGCAACAACCGGGCATGTTCATGGACACAGGACTGCCCGCGCTGTTTCGCGCGGCCTATGGCCTCAAGGCCGACAAGCACCGGGTGCAAATCTGCGTGGCTGGCGGCGCGCAGGTCATGGATCAGGGCGCCGTGTTCAATATCGGACAGCGCAACTATGCCGCATTCGCCGCCATCATCCGCGAGCACGGCCTCAAGCTCCAGGCCGAGCACGTCGGCGGCCTCGTCAGCCGTACCATGACGCTCAACCTGGCCAACGGCGAGGTGCGGCTTAAGATTGGTGGCACCGCCGGAGAAATCGTTTTGTTCCAAGGATAACTTATGTCACCAATTCTCATAAAGGCTGACCGATTTATTGACTCCGTAGAGTCACTCCCACCTGCCCCGCGCATCCTTCCGGAGTTGCTCTTCCTGCTCGCCGATGGCCAGGCAAATTCCGATCGGGTGGCGGAATTGATCACCTTCGATCCAGCACTCACGGCCAAGGTACTTCAGGTGTGCAACAGCGCGCTCTTTCGCGGCGCGGAGCCGGTGCATGACTTGCCGGGCGCGATCACCCGTTTGGGTTTCAGCGAGATTTACCAAATCGTCGCCGCGGTCGCCGGCGAGCAAACTCTCGGCGGAATGCAGCGGGGTTACGGCATCGGGCAAGGCGAACTGTGGCGGCACTCCGCCGTCACGGCTGTGGCCGGCAAGGTCATGGCGCGCGAAGCGGGCACCGACGAAAATCTGCTTTTCACGGCAGCGCTGCTGCATGACCTGGGAAAGCTCGCGCTCAGCACCGCCCTCGAAAGCAACTACGCAGAAGTCGCACGGCAAACCGAGGAAGCGAACCGTTCCTTCCTCGAAGCCGAACAGGACATTCTCGGAACTGACCACGCAGAGGTGGGCGGACGCCTCCTGGAAAAATGGAAGTTCCCGGAGTATCTCGTTCAGGCCGTCCGCCATCATCACGATCCGATGCAAGCCAAACCACATGAGGTTCTGACGGCTGGCGTGCATCTGGCCGACATGCTGGCGCACCTTTTGGGCCACGGCTACGGCCACCACGCTTACGCCGTTCGCGCCCGTACGGAATCATTGGCCCTGCTTGAATTCACTGCGAAGGATGTTGAGCAACTGGTCATCAAAACCCAAGCTGCGTTGGAAAGCTCCCGACTGTTGAAGGCGAACTAAATCGATGAACACCCAACCCATACGCGTCCTGATCGTTGACGACTCCGCGCTCGTCCGCAGAATCGTGACCGACAGCCTCATGCCGTTTACCGACATCAAGGTGGTAGGAACAGCGGCGGATCCTTACGTCGCCCGTGACATGATTCTCGAACTCAAGCCGGATGTGATCACGCTGGACATCGAGATGCCCCGTATGGACGGCATCAGTTTCCTCAAACTCATCATGCAGCATCGCCCGATGCCGGTCATCATTATGAGTTCGCTGACCGAGGCCGGCTCCGGAAAAGCGCTCGAGGCGCTTCAGGCCGGCGCGGTGGATGTGCTTGGGAAGCCCAGCGGAACCTATTCAGCACATGAAAGCGGCACGGCACTCGCCGAAAAAATTCGCGCCGCCGCCATTTCCCGCCTGCGCCGTCCGACGGCAGGACTGGCAACGACGCCAAAGCCGCCCGGCGTCATTCGCGAGAAAGCGAAAGCCGCCGCAGTGGATCGCAACGGACGATTTCATCCGCGTCAACTCATCCTGCTGGGCGCATCGACCGGTGGCACAGAGGCGCTCAAGGAAGTGCTGACCTCAATGAGCGGCGACTTACCGGGCATCTGCATCGTGCAACACATTCCCGCGAACTTCTCCAAGGCGTTCGCCGACCGGCTGAACCAGCTCTGCGCGATGGAAGTGCGCGAGGCCAAACACGGTGACGTGGTGAGGCCGGGGCTGGCGCTCGTTGCTCCCGGCGGTTTTCACATGCTTCTCAAGTGGACAAGCACTCACTACGTCGTGGAACTGAATCAAGGCCCGCAAATCCACCATCAACGACCCGCCGTGGACATCCTGTTTGAGTCCGCGCTGCGAGCCGGTGCGGCACCGCACGTCGTGGCTGCTGTTCTGACTGGCATGGGCGCGGATGGCGCGGCGGGGCTGCTCAAGTTGCGCGAAGCGGGCGCCCGCACCATCGCACAAAACGAAGAAAGCTGCGTCGTTTTTGGCATGCCCAAGGAAGCCATCCGTATCGGTGCTGCTCAGCACATTCTGTCACTGGAGAAAATCGGATCGCGCCTGGAGCAACTGGTTCAATTCGACCGAGTGCGACTCGCAGTTTGATGGTCTGAAAATGCGGTCGGACGTTGAATGATCGGGAATTGTGTGACTTGGAAAGCTCGCCGTTCGCGAACCTGCGACGTTCAAGCTGCAACTGCCAACTTACTGACTGGTTGATTCAGTTGTTCCCGATCGGCGGCGCCTTGTTCCACCACGGTTCGGAGCAGTGATTCGAACCGGTTCGAATCGCCGGAATCCTTCAAAGCTGATTCGAATTGTCCGAATGCGTTGCCGAGTTTCGTCAAGCCGAGGGTGGTACAAGCGCCTTTGATTCCGTTGGAAATCATGGCGGCGCTCGAGAAATCCCGAACCTGAATCGCTTCTTCGATACGCGTATGGGTGGCACTTAGGTGATTGAAGAACTCGGTTTGCATCGTCGCCAGCAAGGGCCGATCGATGCCCAGGCGCTTGCAGACGACTCGAGGATCTTCAATGCCGTCTTGCCTGGCGATAGTTTCGCCAGGGATATGTAATTCGCGAAGGAGGATTTCGGCTTCGTAAGGCTTAGTGACGTAAGCATCCACGTGGGCTTTAGCAGCGCGAATCACGTTCTCGCGATCACTGAAGGCGGTGCAAATGACGACACGCAGGCTGCGCAAGGCAGCATCGCCGCGGACACGTTCCAGGAATTCGAGACCCGTGAGCCGGGGCATGAGCACGTCGAGAATGCAGAGATCAGGCCAATATCCGCCTTTGAGCAAATCGAGCGCGGCCTGGCCGTCTTCAGCTTCCGTGACTTCCACGGCGGACACTCGTTCAAGCAATCGCCGCAAAACCATGCGGCACACGCGGTCATCGTCTGCGATCAGGACTTTCATCAGCCGAAGGTTTTGGTGAGATAGGCCAATTGGGAATTGATGGCCTGTTGCGCCGTTTCCATGGAGACAAAACTAGCGATCATGCGCTGGCGATTCCCGAGCACGAGCTTCTCCATGTCAGCGACCTGGGTGTCGATGTTCGTCGATTGCTTGGTGAGGTTGGTCTGATGTTTCACCAGCGTGCCGTCGTCACCGATCGTTTTCTCGATGAAGGCTTTGAACTTCGTGGCAAGCCCGCCGGTGGAGTTGGTGAAAAAGTCCTTCAGCGCGGAAAGGTTGTTCGCCAGCAACCCATCGAGCTTCGTCGCGTCGTCAGTGGCGATGGAGTCGTCGGTGCCGTTGGACTTAAATCCAAGCGAGTCCAGACGAACGACGTTGCCGATCACGCCGCTCAAGTCACCCGTAATCATCCGGCGCAACTCGGAATTCATGGACGCAGCGTCGCTGTCGCCGGCGAGGAGGCCGGCGGTGACTTTTCCCTTCGCGTCGGTGGTGCTGGCGGTGTTGGTGTTGATGAGCGCCTGCGTCCGATTGTATTCGCTGACGAAATCGTTGACCGCGGTCTTGATCTTCGAGGTGTCCACGGAGACATCGACGCTGAAGCTGTCCTCGGCCAACGCAATAACGCTGAGACCGGTGATGCCGGAACTGGCTTCAGTGATCGTGTTGGACTGGCTCGTGAGCGCGCCGCCGCCGTTGACAGTGTAGAGAAGATTTTTCCCGTGCTGAAGCGTCCCCGCGCCGAGGCCGGCTGCCGCTGCGAAGTTGCCGGTCACATCCTCGACGGCCACACCCATGTCACCTGTCGTCTTGTTGCTGAGGACCATGCGGTCATTGATCGAATCGTAACTCGCGATCACACCCGCAGTGGAATTGTTGATCCGGGAAATGACGTTCGAAAGGCTGTCCGTGCTGGCGTTGAAGGCGATGCTCACGCCGTTCACCTTGAACTCCCCTGCTCCGCTGCCGCCGTCCGAGATCGCGGTCGCGAAGTTCGCTCCGCTGAGTTCCTTGGAGGTGCGGATGGCGCCAAGATTTGCGCTGCTGGTGACGGTGCCAGTGCCGTTGTTGGTGAGCTTGGCAGCCTGGATGAAGTTGCTCGTGTCCGTCGCGCTGCCGAGGACGATTTCACCCGTGGAAGCGAAGCGGATGCGATCCGTCGCGCTGTCGTAACTCGCCGTCACGCTGGTACCCGTCGCGAGGCTGATCTTGTCGAACACCCCTTGCAACGTGTCTGTCGCGGCGACGGTCACCTGCTTGCCGTTCACGGTGAACGTTCCCGCCGTGACAGGAGTGGTGAACGATGCGTCGCTCAATGCGAGCGTGGAAACATCATTCGTCGCGCTCAGTTTGGCGCCAACGTCGCCGGCGCCATTGAGCGCTGCGGCGGAGGCGAGCTGAGACACGACGAACTTGTAAGAACCTAGCGGCGTGCCGGCACCGGCGCTTGCGGTCGCTGCCGAAGTCTTCGACACCAACACGCCGCGTGAATCGAAAAGTGAGCTGTCCGTGAGCGCCTTGACCTTGTTCTGCAACACGCCGAATTGCGTCTTGATGCTCGAGAAGGCGTTATTGCGCTGCTGGAGGGTGGTCTGCTCCTTGAGCAGACTTCGTTCCGGCGCGCGCTCCACGTCAGCGAGTTGGTCGACGAGCGTGCGCCAGTCGAATCCGGAAGCGAGACCTGAAATGCCAAGATCCATAATTATCCGAGGGCGGTATCGACGGCGGCGGGACGGGCTTGAGGAAAAAGTGAGGGATTACTCGCCGGCGATTTGGATTATGATCAGGAATACGATTACGAACGAAGCGCCGCCATCCTGATCGTAATCGTAATCCTACTCTTAACCTTACTCCCTCCTCTCCAAACAAAAAAAAACCGGGCGGCGCTTTCGCACCGCCCGGTTCATGGGCATTACGGGTTATCTGATTAACCCAAGAGTCGCAACGCGGCCTGCGGGGCCGTATTCGCTTGCGCCAACATCGCCGTTCCGGCCTGGACGAGGATGTTGTACTTCGCGAACTGCGTGCTCTCATCTGCCACATCGACGTCCTTGATGCGGCTGCTGGACGCGCTCAGGTTGTCCTTCAGCACACCGAGCTGCTCGCTGGTGAAATTCAGCCGAGACAGCGAAGCGCCAACCGTTGCGCGGTCAGTCGTGAGCTGCGTGATCGCAGCCTTCACATTCGTGAGGGCCGTCGATGCATTCACCGTGCTCGTGATACTCGAGCCGGTGGCGGTCGTATACGCACCCGTGCCGACATTAAGGCCGTCCATCGAGAACGTGCTATTCGCTCCGCCTTCACCGTCAGTCGTCACGGACAGAGCCGAGCCGCTGAACAAGCTCACGCCGTTGAAATCCTTCGAGGCGATATTGGAGATATAGCCGCCGAGGGTTTGAAACTCAGAGTCGTACAATATGCGATCGTCGTTTGTCTTCGTGACATCCTGCGCGAGAATGCTCAACTCACTCATTCGGTCCAGCGCCTTGCCCACCTTCTGCAGGAACCCATCCTGCGTTTGGCTGAACGAGATGGCGTTGCCCACATTGCTGTTGGCGGCCTTGATGCGATTGACCTGAGCGTCAAACCGCAGTGAAACCGCCGCACCTGCTGCATCATCTTCCGGCGAAATGATCTTCGACCCGGACGACAAGCGCGCGAGGGATTTGGCAAGTTTGTTCGATGATTCCGAGAGCAAGCGTGCGCTGCTCTGTGCCGATGTGTTTGTATTGATTACCATGGGACTCCTTCCTTGAGTCACCCGCCTTTCGGCAGGTTTTCATAGCGGCATCCATGCCGCAAGCCAGGCCTTGATTAGAGGCACCCAGCATTTTCCTCGCGATTGTCATCGGCCACCGCTGCCGTATCCCACACCAGTGAGACGTGCGAGGTATCGTCGGTGTCCGCGATGTCTTAACAAAAAAGTGCGGGGTGAAACCAGGCATGGCGATTTCCTGGTTGCAGAGTCATTTTGCGGCTCCACTTCGCACGCGTGACACTTCCGCGTCTGCTCTGTCCAATCGACAATGGACTCCGTTGTTGGCATCGATATTCCCGTGGATGCAGCCGAAACCATGCGTGCGAGCGAGGAGACGTGGAGCTCTCCTGAGTTCGGCGCGATCTACGAACAACATTCGCAGCCCATCTATTACCTCACGCTGCGGATGCTCTCCGACCCGGCGCAGGCGCAGGACGCCACGCATGATGTCTTCCTGAAAGCCTTCCGAAACATGCGCCAGTTCCGTGGCGAGTCGTCAGTGAAGACGTGGCTCTATCGCATCGCCATCAATCATTGCCAAAACCTCCTCAAATCATGGAACCACCGCGTGATGGTCACGAATGTGGACGAGGCCGTGTGGGACCATGCGCCGGCGCGCGGTGACTCGCCATTGCGCGCGCTGGAAACGGCCGAACTGGGCGAGCGCATTCAGAAGACGCTGGCGCGACTGCCCGAGGAGTATCGGCTGCTGCTGCTGCTCATCGCGGACCAGGAATTAAGCTACGAACAAGTGGGGACGCTGACTGGGCAGAGTGCCGATGCCGTGCGGGGCAAGCTGCATCGGGCCCGCAAAGTCTTTGCTGCCATTTTTCACCAAACCGAGAAGCCACATGAAGCCGCTATCACAAAAACTCCAGGAGCTTAAGGAGCAGGAGCTGGCGCAGCAGCACGTGCAGCAACAGACGACGCGCGAGTTCGGCTGCGTGGAGGAATTGCTGCGGCACGATGCGGCGCAGACGCCGGCACCGCCCGAACTCGCAGCCCGCGTGCGCGACTCGGTCGCGAATGAGCCCGCACCGAAGACAGGATGGTGGCGCCGGTTGTTTGGAGGTGAATCGTGACGGTGGCAACGAAGACCACACGAGACGCGGATGGCCTCGCGCTGCGAACGCATCCACGTCGGAGCATCGAACCTCGTCGCGAGTTGGCGAAAGCCCGAAGCATCCCGGCGCGCGCGGCTCTCGCCGAATGTCGACTCTGCGCGCACGACTGCGGCGTGGACCGACTGGCGGTCGAGCAGGGATCTTGTCACGCGGGCGCAGGCGCGAGAGTTTTCTCCGCACAAGTCGAGGTGTCCGATGAACTGGAATTGATCCCCACGTTTGCCGTCGCGTTAAGCGGCTGTGATTTGCGCTGCGCCTTCTGCGTCACCGGCGCGCAAAGCTGGAACGCGCTGGCGGGCGAACCGCTGGATTTGGTGGCGCTGCAAGCACGGGCCGAACGTGCATTGGGAAATGGTGCGCGCAGCATCATGATTCTCGGCGGCGAGCCAACCATTCATTTGCCGTCGGCTCTGGAGATCGTGAGCGTATTGCCTGAAGACGCGCGGTTGGTGTGGAAGACCAACGCCTACGGTTCCGCGCAATCACGCGCGTTACTTGCCGGGCTGTTCGAGGTGTGGCTGCCCGACTACAAGTTCGGCAACGACGGTTGCGCGCAACGTCTGGCGCGTGTTCCGAACTACACTGCGGTGGTGCGCGAGAACTTACTTTGGGCGGCCCAGGAAAGTGACTTGATCGTGCGCCATCTTCTCATGCCGGGCCACATCGACTGTTGCTGGCGACCCGTCGCGGAGTGGCTCGCTGCTACGTTACCGGGCGTGAAGGTGAATCTGCGCCGCGGGTTCTGGCCCGGCTGGCAGGCCGCGCAACACGCGGAGTTGCGCGGATTGGTTTCGGATGCTGAAGCTGATCGCGCGTGGAGTATCGCACGCGAGTTGGAACTGAATCTGGTTGAATGAACTCACCAATAAAATTGAACCAATCCAGAGAGTCTCCCAAGGCGGAACTGCTCTCCGAACTCCTCATCATGCCCGATGGAAAAATCTACGCGCCCAATCTCACTCCCGAGATGGCGGCGGTGTTGAGTGAATTGAACCCGGACGACGAGAGCATCAAGCGCCGCGTCATCACTCACGTCGGGGCGGAGACGAAAAAGCTGTTGCCTGCCGACTGGGACGAGTCCAATCCAAAATTGTGAACCTGGATACCGAAATCGAGACGCTGATCCGCGCGCGCTACCCGATCCTCTACATCGTTTCCAGCGAGGAGATGCGCGTGCAGCAGACCATCGTGGGCATCGCGCAACGGCGGCAGAAAAAGGTTTTCGAGTGGAGCTTCAGCGTCGGCATCGTGCCCGCCGGGACTTCACTGCAATCGCAGAAGCATCGCAATGCCGCGACGAAAGATCCGTTGGCCGCCCTCGATCAAGTGATCGAGCAGGTTGAGCCGGCCATTTTCATCTTCAAGGATTTCCATCCGTTCCTGACCAAGAACAATTTCGCCGTCATCCGCAAACTCAAGGAGATCGCGCTGCACCTGAAGAACAGTTTCAAGACCGTCATCCTCGTCTCGCCCGCGCTGGAGATTCCGATGGAACTGGAAAAGGAAATCACGGTGCTGAATTTCCCGTTGCCCGATCGAGACGAACTCTCGCGCCTGCTCGACCGCATCATCGAGGACGTGAGCCAGTTCAAGCAGGTGAAGATCGACCTCGACGCGGCGGGGCGCGAACGGCTGTTGCAGGCGGCGCTGGGCTTGACCCTGGGCGAGGCGGAGAACGTGTTCGCGAAAATCATCGTCAAGGACGAGCGCCTGAGCGCCGAGGACGTGAACGAGGTCTTCGCCGAGAAGCAGCAAATCATCCGCAAGAGCGGGCTGCTCGAATACTACGCCGCGACCGAGAACTTCTCGCACGTCGGCGGCTTGAGCGTGCTCAAGGATTGGTTGCAAAAGCGCGCGGTCACGTTCACCGACGAGGCCCGCAAGTTCGGCCTGCCCGCGCCCAAGGGCATCTTGATTCTCGGCGTGCAAGGCTGCGGCAAAAGTCTGTGTGCGAAGGCCGTGTCGAACATGTGGCAGCAACCGCTCCTGCGTTTCGACATGGGCCGAATGTTCGGCAGCCTCGTTGGTTCGTCGGAGGAAAATGTGCGCCGCGCCATCGCCGTCGCCGAATCAGTTGCGCCGGCAATTTTGTGGGTGGACGAAATCGACAAAGCGTTCGCTGGATCGCAGGCGTCCGGCGGAACGGACGGCGGCACCACGGCGCGTGTGTTCGGAACGTTCCTGACCTGGCTCTCCGAAAAAACCGCGCCGATCTTCGTCGTCGCCACGGCGAATGACATTTCGCAATTGCCACCCGAGTTGCTCCGCAAGGGACGGCTCGATGAAATCTTCTTCGTCGATCTGCCATCGGAGACCGAGCGTGAGGAGGTGTTCCGCATCCATCTCCTCAAGCGCGGGCGAAAGCCGGAGGACTTCGACGTTCCCACGCTCGTCGCCGCCAGTCCGAATTTCAGCGGCGCGGAAGTCGAAGAGGCGATCATCAGCGCGCTCTACGATGCCTTCTATACCAGCGGAGAATTGACCACCGCGCACATCCTGGCCGCGCTCAAGGAAACCGTGCCGCTGGCCAAGACGATGGATGAACAGATCAGCCGCCTGCGCAACTGGGCCGAAGGCCGCGCGCGCAACGCCAGCGTTCCCCGTCTCACGGTCACCGAGCAGGACCGCCGCCGGATGGAATTTTAGCCGCCATCGACGGCTCGATTTTTCCGCGTGAGGATTTCGCGGCGCTCCTGTCCAACCCACAACAACCTTATGAGTGCTGTATGTGTACTTGCTCCCGTTGTCGTGGCGGCGTGGCCGGCGTTCAGTGCCGCAGTTGTCGCTGCCGCGGGATCGATGGGCTATGTGGTGGCTGAAGAATCAGTAACCTCATTTCTTGGCGCGTCCGAAACTGTCTGCCGCCCGCGCTCCGTCGATCTCAATATTCCCAACAGCCAGATCGTCACCGGCGAACTCGGACGTGACCAGCGCATCTCCGTCTCTCGCGACGGCGTGACCGTGACATTCTCGCGCGATGCGCGAGGCAAGGCCGGGCTGTGCGTGTCCGGCAGGGGGCAGAGCGCGGAGGAACTGCGCACGGCGGGTGAAGAACTGAGCCGGCGCGTCGTGCAGCAGTATGTTTATCGGCGGCTCACGCAAGAGATGCAGGCGCGCGGCTACACGGTGGTGGAGGAAACCACGGACGCCAACCAGGCCATCCACATGCGCGTCCGCCATTGGGAGAACTGACATGCCGGAACGAGAATACGAAATCACCATCGCGCCCGACGGCGCCGTTGAACTCAACATCCACGGCCACAAGGGCAAGAGCTGCCTCGATGTCGTAAAGATTTTTGAGCAGATCGTTGGGAAGAAAAAATCGCAGCAGCTCACGAACGAATTTTATGAGCCAGAGGAACAGGTGCAGCATCGGATCGAGCAACGGAAGTAGCTTGGCAGCGATGATGGATGCGTCGCCGTGTTCGCCCTTCTCATTAACACCCGGCTTCAGCCGGGTGTCAGTGCGGGGCAACGGGCAAAACCGTTTTAACGGTTTTCCGTCTAGCCGCAGGGAAGCGGCTAAAGCGGCTGGAATGCCGACGCACTCACACACCCTGCTGAAGCCGGGTGCTAATGAGAAACCGGCCCAGAGGTCGTCGGGTATCAGTGCCGGCGCTTGCATCAATGAACAAGGAGACTTCACCGTACTATCCGCCGCGCGCGGGTTGGAGCCGTCACCTTTACTCTGCGGCCTACTCAGCGCGACGGCATCTGCATCTGGAGAATCTCCACCTGCCGCGCCTCGCCATTCATGTCTCCTTGAAACGTGCAGCGCTGTGCCTGTTGCTGCCGGGATATTCTTTTTACGATGCGGGATGGCGGCGCATCGGGCTGGGTTTCGCGCTCGGCTGGCTCGTGGCTGGAGCCGTGTTTCTCATGTGGTTGGGATACACCGCCGCCAGCATCGCCTTCGGCCTGATGATGTCGTTTCACGTCAGCGGCGTGCTCCACTTCCTGAATCGTATCTCGCCGTCGAGTTCCGTGTTGCGGCGGCTGGCGCTGTCGATCGCAGTATTGTTCGTCGTCGGGCAGTTGATTTACGCCAACGGTTTGAACTGGTTTCAAAGTCACCTCTTCATGCCGTTGGAAGCGAACGGCAAAATCTATATCGTCAACCCCCGCGTCCGGCCCACCGTGCTGCATCGCGGCGATTGGCTGGCCTTCCGCGTCGAAAGGACGGGCGGCGGCGCCGTGTATATCCGCGGTGGCTTTGTGCTGGATCGAGTTATCGCCGAGCCCGGCGACACGGTGGAATTCGGTTCCGCGGAGTTCAGCGTCAACGGCGAATCGCGTGCCAGATTGCCACTGATGCCGACGGGCGGACTTCTGACGATTCCGGAAAAAACATGGTTGGTCTGGCCGTCCTTGCGTACAGTCCAACGCAACAATGTCTCCGACGATGTCATCGCGAGCACGGTCTTGCAGATGGCGCATGTCGGACGTGATCAAATGACTGGCAAACCGTACCGCCGCTGGTTTTGGAGAAAGCAGACATCGTGAACCGCTTCGGCAATCTCGAATTTGGCAGTGAGTCCGAGGATCGCTCGCAGAGCGCGGGCGAGTTGCGCGACGAGAAGTTTTATTTCACCGAAGCATTGAGCGCTTTCGAGGAAGGCCACTTCGAGAAGGCGCTGCAGAAGTTCGCCAAGGTGCTGGAGTTCAATCCGCAAAACGTCGCGGCGTGGAGCGGGCAGGTCCGCATGTTGATCGAGTTGAAGGAATACCACGAAGCCAAAGTCTGGGCTGACAAGGCACTGGAAAGTTTCCCGCGCGATTCGGAACTGCTCGCGGCCAAGGCTGTCGCGCTTGCGCGCAGCGGCGATCTCAAGGCGGCGCTGGCTTTTTCCGACGCATCCATCGAGGAGCGCGGCGACACACCTTACCTCTGGCTCGCGCGTGGGGACGTGCTAATGGCGCGGAATGAAAAGCGCGCCGACTATTGCTTCGAGAAAGCCCACCTGCTCGCTCCGCAAGATTGGTTCGTCCACTGGCTCGCGTCGCGCATCCGGCTTTTCTACCAGAAGTTCGCGCTGGCGCTGAAGCTGGCGCAGCAAGCGCTGGCCTGCGACAGCACGCGCTGCGTGGTCTGGCTGCAACTCGGCCTTTGCCAAAAGGCGCTCGGCATGGTGGGCGTGGCACAGACTTCCTTCGAGCAGGCGCTGCAATTGAACTCCTTTTGCCGCGAGGCTGATCGCGCGCTGGCGGAATTGAAGCAGGTCGGCTGGTTCGCCTCGCTGCGCGCAAACCTCGACGGCCTTTTCTCACGATGAGTGACAAACTTGCCGCCCTCATGAACACCGCCGTGGAAAGTGGTGCGTCGGATCTGCATCTCATCGTCGGTGTGCCGCCGGCGTTTCGCGTCAATGGTGAAATCATTCTCGCCGAGTGCGACAGCTTGTCCGCGGAGGAATGCACCACGATGGCGTATAGCCTCTTGAGCGAGGATCAACGGAACACGTTCGAGCGCGAATGGGAGATTTGTATTTCACTCCCGCAGACCGAGGCGGGCCGCATTCGCGCCACGCTTTACCGGCGCAACACCCGGCCGGAAATGAGCATTCGCTTTTGCGGCGATCGCATTCGCGACCGCGAGGAACTGGGATTGCCCGAGCGCATTGATGAACTCGCGCGCAAACCGTCCGGCTTGATCCTGATCACCGGGCCCACTGGCTCCGGCAAGACCACGACGCTGAATTACCTGGTGGACCTGATCAACCGCGAGCGGCGCTGCAAGATCATCACCATCGAAGATCCCATTGAGTATGTTCACGAGAACAAGCGCGCCCTCGTGATCCAGCAGGAGGTATTGACCGACACGCACTCGTTCGAGCGCGCGCTCATCCATGTGTTGCGCCAGGATCCGGACGTGATCGCCGTCGGCGAGATGCGTGACCACGAGACGATCTCCACGGCGTTGACGGCCGCGGAGACGGGCCATCTTGTGCTCGCGACACTCCACGCGCCCAGCGCGGCGCTGGCCATCGAACGAATGGTGGGCGTTTACGACGGCAACGCGCAGCGGCAAATCATCCTTCAGCTTGCCAACTCGTTGCAGGGAATTATCGGTCAGGACCTGTTGCCCTCGGCAGATCGAACACAACGCGTTCTCGCGTATGAGTTGCTGCTCTCAACGAACGCCGTGCGCAGCCTCATCCGCGACAATAACCTGCACCAGATCGAGAACGTGATGCAGACTGGCGGCAAGGAAGGCATGGTGCTGATGGATACCTGCCTCTACGACCTCTACTGCCGTTGCCAGATCAGCTACGACACGGCCCTGAGCCGCGCACGCAATCCGGAAAAGATTCGGAAGGAAACGGAATGACGTCGTGCGCCCGACCCATACTGCGCATGAAGAACCTCGCGATGCGGTATTGATACTGCGGTGCGACCCACTTGTTGCCATGGCGCAACTTCACGCGGCAAGCTGCGCAGCGTTTATGAAGCATGTCCTCGTCGGAACGATTTGTTCCCTGTGCGGTGCGGCGGCGCTGCTGACTTCTGTGGATGCCGCCACGACCGACTTCACGAAGGACATCATCGTTCGGCCCGAAGCCACGGTTCAGACAGCCGCAGTGCCGCACAAGGGCGATGCGGCGGATGATCCGGCCATCTGGATTCATCCAACCGCGCCCGGCCAAAGCCTCGTCCTTGGCACGGACAAACAAGGCGGCCTTTTTGCATACAACATGGATGGCACGGTTCATCAGGTGGTTTCGGATGGCAGCAAACCCAACAACGTCGATGTGCTTTACGGCTTTCCCATGGGCACCAACATCGTGGATCTCGCCCTGGCCGCTGTCCGAAACGAAGGCGCGCGTGGCTTCAAGATTTGGGTAATCGACGCGGCGACACGCGAACTCGCAGACGTCACGCACGGCGGTGTGATTCCGGTCTTTGGCGGCAGTGAACCGTACGGCAGTTGCGCCTATCGCAGCGCCACGAGCGGGCGCAGTTACTTCTTTGTGAACAACAAGCGCGGTGAAGTGGAGCAATACCAGTTGGCTGACGCGAGCCTCGGCAAAATCACCGCGCGGAAGGTGCGCGCATTCAAAGTCACATCCATCACCGAAGGCTGCGTGGCGGATGACGCACTCGGCTTCTTTTACCTGGCGGAAGAGAACGTAGGCATCTGGAAATTCAGCGCCGAGCCGGATGGCCCCGGCCAGGGCACCCTCATCGCCAGAGTGGGCGAGCACGGTCTCAAAGCCGACGTGGAAGGACTGACGATCTATTACGGCACCGGTGGTCGCGGCTATCTCATTGCCTCCAGTCAGGGGAATAATAGCTTCAAAGTTTATGACCGACAGGATGGCAACCACTTCCGCCTGACCATTGACCCCAGGAAAGGGTGGATCGACGACGTAAGCGACACCGATGGAATCTGCGTCGCCAGTGGCCCCACCAGCGCGCTGTTTCCGAAAGGGATCTTCATCGTGCAAGACGGCGGGAAAGCGGGCGGCAGGCAGAACTTCAAGTTCTATGCCTGGGAAGAAATCGCCGGCTCGGACCTGATTGTTGATCCCGGTTGGTCCCCGCGCGCGGCGAGTGCCACCCGGCATTGAAGTGTTCGCCCATTGTGCGCGCACGACGACACGCGGCAGGCCGCTCCTGACCCAGGCAACGGCGTGTTACCGCTCGCTTCGTTGCGTCATGTGTAGACGCCAATGGCAAAATGGTCTTCTCTTTATGGACGGAAACAAATCAGATCAGTGCAGGTTCTAACCATTGGGTAAATTCATGAAGTCATTCACTCGCAACTGGCTCACAAAATTTTTATTCCTCATCGCCCTCCCGGGTTGCTTCACGACCGGATCGCCGGCCGCAGATTTTCCCCAATGGCGCGGGCCGCTTCGCGACGGGCATTCGCCCGAAACCGGTTTGCTTCAGCAGTGGCCGAAGGACGGGCCAAAACTGCATTGGCAGGTCAAGGAGATCGGCGCGGGATACTCCACGCCGTCAGTTGTGGGCGACCGAGTTTATCTGCTCGGCAATGAGGGAGCAGAGGAATCGGTCATCGCTCTCGCCGTGAAAGACGGCAGCCGGGTCTGGGCGGCGAAGTTGGGCAAGGTCGGTCATCCGGAACAGAATCCAAGCTATCCCGGCTCGCGTTCGACACCGACGGTGGACGGAAAACTTCTGTTCGCGCTGGGCTCGGATGGGGATCTGGTTTGTCTTGAAATCGGGAACGGCAAGGAGGTTTGGCGCAAACATCTGCGCAACGATTTCGGCGGAAAATACGGCGAGTGGGCGTATGCCGAATCGCCGTTGGTGGATGGCGAGCAATTGATCTGCACGCCTGGAGGCACCAATGCCACGGTGGTGGCGCTGAGCAAACAGACGGGCGCGGTGATCTGGAAATGCGCCGTGCCCGAGGGGAGCGCGGCGGGTTATTCGTCCGCGATCATTGCCGAATTCTCCGGCGTGAAACAATACGTTCAGTTTCTCACGAGCGGACTCATGGGCGTGGACGCGAAGACAGGCAAGTTGCTTTGGCGTTTCGAGAAAACGGGAAAGGGCAGTCCAGCGGTCATCATCACGCCACTGGTGAGTGAAGGCATGATCTACAGCGGTGCATTTCGCGCCAACACCGCGTTGGTCAAACCGGTGTTGAAGGACGGCGCTTTCACGGTGGAAGAGATTTATTCAGGCAACAAACTGCCCATCGGTTCCGGTGGCGTCGTGAAAGTGGGCGATTTTATTTACGGCAGCAGCCAGTCGGCAATGTGCGTGGAATTTAAGACGGGCGCGGTAAAATGGGAGGAACGCGCCATCGGCCCGTGTTCGTGGTTGGTGGCGGACAATCGTATCTACCTCCACGCCGAAAGCGGCGAGGTGGCGTTGATCGAACCCAGCGGCGAAGGGTATCGCGAGAAGGGGCGTTTCTCGCCGTCGAATCCTCCGACGCGTGGCCCGGCGAAAGCGTGGACGTATCCGGTGGTCGCCGATGGCCGGCTCTACATCCGGGAGCAGAATATTCTCTGGTGCTACGACGTGAAAGCAGAGAAGTAGGTTTCTCCGATCATTTGCAGACGACGAAGAGCGCCCACTGCCGTCCAACCGGCGATACGAATCGTACTTTTGATTTTCGCATTGGGCTTTTCGCTGGCCTCCACACCCATTCAACGCTGAGCACCTCTTACGAAATTTCCGGCTAAGTAAGGGTGTCGATCCGTTGGTCAATTCCACCCAATCAAATCAGACCATTTATCAAGGAAGCTTGAATAAGACTCTCGCGAAAAAAGACTGGTGGAGCCGAGGGGATTCGAACCCCTGACCCCCACAATGCCATTGTGGTGCTCTACCAACTGAGCTACGACCCCAGCCAACGGAGGCGCGAAAGTAGGAGCGCACTTGCGCTTTGTCAAAAAGTTAAAAAAGATTCGCCGTTGCGACGCGCTCAGCGGGTCGCCGCCGCAAGCGCCTGCAATTTCTCGTGTGCCCGACCGCTATCGATCAGCTCTTCGGCAACGCTCCATCCTTCTGAAATACTCCTCGCGCGTCCCGCCACGAACAACGCCGCGGCGGCGTTGAGTTGAACGGCATCACGCTTCGGCCCGCGCTCCGCGCCGTTTAGAATGCGACGGATGATTTCGGCGTTCGCGTTTCGATCTCCGCCGACGAGATCAGCCAGCGCGCCGCGCTGCAACGGCAACATCGACGCATCGAACTCCGACGCATGAAAGCCGCGGTCCTGGTAAAACTCCGCGAGGTGCGTCGCATCGAAAGTGGAAATCTCGTCGAGGTGCGCCACACCGATCTGGCCCGCGTGGCCCGGCGCGCCAGTCGGTAT
>JBBRBM010000108.1:0-20236 GCA_038205745.1 Verrucomicrobiota bacterium
GGATACGCATTGTTCCCGCGAATGCGCGTGTGACCGCTGTGCTGGCCGGTCATCAAACACGACCGCGACGGCGCGCACACCGTCGTGCCCGCGTAGCATTGCGTGAAGCGCATTCCTTCGGCCGCGAGCTTGTCGAGGTTCGGAGTCTTGATGCGCTTCTGTCCGTAACAGCCGAGATCGCCGTAGCCCAGATCGTCCGCGAGAATGAAAATGATGTTCGGCGGATTCTTCGGCTTCTCGAAAAGCCCGGCGGCAGTTCCTTGAACCGCCGCCGCAATCGCGATCAAGAGAAAGATAAGACGTTTCATGTCACGCAGCTTTCGCCAACTCACCGCCCGCGTTCCGCAAATACGGAATCGTCAACGGCCCTTGAGGCAACACCGCCACTCGCGCGCTCGGATTATCACGCAGGCAACTCTCCACCTCCGCGCCCATGTCATGGCACGGTTGCAAGTGCGCCGCGCGAATCACGTCATCGGGAATCTTGCTGTGAACCAGCACGCGCGCTTTGCGTTGAATGATCGCCTGGATTTGCGCCTGCCATTGTTCGGCGCGCACGAACCCCGGCGTCGCGAGCAGCTTCAGCAAATCTTCCGGCGACGACACATCGCGCAGCAATTTGTCGAGCGGACTGCCAGCGGGCACGCCTTCGCGACATTCCGCCGCGAGGATCAATGTGCCGCCCGGCTTGATGATGCGCGCGCCGGCGCTCATGCCTTTCACACCCTGATACAAATTCATGTCGAGCGGGTAGCCGCTGTTCGTGGTGACAACGACATCGAACGTTTCATCCACCGCTTGCATGGCAGAATTGCGCACGAACTCCGTCCCGACTTTGTGCGCTTGAAGAATGTCGCCCGCGAACACGCCGGTGATGGCGCGCTTCTCATTCAACGTCACGTTCAAGACAAAGCTCGGCCCCGCCTTCAGCGCGATGCCGCGCAACTCGTCCCAAAGTGGATTGCCCTGATTGATTCCGAACGTGGAATTCGGATCGCCGATATTTCGGAAGCCGTGATTGCTCATCACCGTGCGAAGCCCGGCCACGCCCGGCATGATGCCTTTGATGCCGCCGCTGAAACCCGCGAAGAAATGCGGCTCGATGAAACCCGTCACGATGCGCAGCTCGGCCGCCACCGCGTGCTTGTTCAACAACGCCGGCGTGCCGTCATGCGTCACACCCACCTGCACCAGCGCGTCGTCATTCTCCGGCTCGTGATTCAACACGCGATAATTCGCCACCACTTGCGGCGTCAGCATCTTTTCCAACTCCGCCTGCGTGTTGGGCCGATGCGTGCCGAGCTGGTTCAACAACGTGATGTTCTCGCGCGGCACCACGCCCTCCAGATGCGCCAGCAGCCAGGGAATGATGCGCTCATTCGGCGTCGCGCGCGTGATGTCCGTGAAGAGGATGCACACCTTCGTCTTCGCCGTGACCCACTCACGCAACGGCTTCGCACCGATCGGCTGTTCCAGCGCGCGCAACACCGCGCCCTGTTCATCCGCCAGACCAGCGGTGTGACTCGGCTCGATCACCGTGGTGCGTCCGTCCGGGAACTTCACCGGCAACCAGCCCTGCCCGTAGGCGAGATTCACTTTCATGCGTGGCGAGATTGTAGGCGCCGTCCCCAATCGCGCCAACGGGAAATCAATGTCTTGCGCAAACCGGTTTCCTCTCAGTCGAAACGCAAAGCGCCTCATTTGTGATTTGGAACTCAGGAACTCAGGAGTCGGAAGCGCCATTCATGATTTCCTGAGTTCCAAATGAAAACCTCGAGCGAAATGCAGCGGGTTTGCCGGCCAACGGCTCGTCCCGACGCGGGAAGCGACGGTTGACGGCTTTCTGCGCGATGCTTACCTCCCGCCATGAACCGGAAAGGCTGCAAACTTCGTGGCCGAGTACGGAGATACACTGCAAATCGGTTCCGCTTCTCCACCTTCGCTGAGCTTCACACCACTTCCACTGGGCACTTCGGCATCATTTCCACCTGATTTTCTCCAACGAGTGGTGCAGTCTTCGCCCATGACCATTCGCCAACGAACCTCGTGCAGGGGCGGCGGGGCCTTGGTCTCAGGCCGTTTCTAAACTTGTCCCAAATTTATCAGAAGGTATTCTGCCAGCATGATTCTCGAAACCATTCCTGACCTGAGCCGGCTGACAGCAGCCGAGAAGCTCCTCTTGGTCGGTGAGCTTTGGGATGATTTGGCCGCTCATCCGACTGAAGTACCCGTTTCCCGTGAGCAGATTGCCGAGCTTGACCGTCGCATGGAGGCGTACCGCCACGACCCCAGCCAGGTGACTTCTTGGGAGGCCATTCAGAAGCGCATCCTCGGCAGGACTTTGACCGGTGAGTGAGTTTGTTTTCCTGTTCTCTGCCGACGCTGACATTCAGGCCGCTTACGAATTCTACGAGGCGTATCAAGAAGGGCGGGGCGAAGTTTTCATGCGTCATCTGGATGTCGCTCTCGGTCGTCTCCGCACTTTCCCGGAATTGGCTCCTCCCTTTCACGAAGCTTATCGGCGCTTGCTCGTTCACGGTTTTCCCTACGGCGTCTTTTACACGATCGAGGGACGACGGATCATTGTCGCGGCCATAATGGATCTTCGCCAGGATCCCGAAGTCATTCGCCGAAGACTGCGCAGACCGAACGCCTGACTTTCTCACATCATTTCCACCTGATTTTCTCCGGCGAGTTGTCCAGTCTTCGCTCATGACCATTCACCAACCCGGGGCGCATCTCGATCACATGCTGCGCCAGACGCGCATGCATCATGTGCAACTCAGTTCGATGGCGGACCTGAAGGCGAACATGTTGCTCACGCTGTCTTCGCTGATCATCACGTTTGCCGCGCCGCACGTGATGACCCCGCACCTGCGGTGGACGGTGCTGACACTGGTGTTGTTCTGCCTCGCGACGATCGCGCTCGCGATCTACACCGTGATGCCGAAAGTCTCGGTGAAGGTTCATTCGCATCACGATGAAGTGCGCAGCAATCCGCTGTTCAATCTGTTGTTCTTCGGCGACTTCATTCACATGCCCTACGCCGAATACGAAGGCGCGATGGAAAAGATCCTGAACGATCCCAGCCAGTTGTACGAAGCACAGGTGCGCGAGATTTACGCGCTCGGGACATTCCTGGCGGCAAAGAAGTATCGTTCGCTGCGACTGGCCTATCTGACCTTTCTGTGCGGGCTCTTCGCGAGTGCCGTCGTTCTCTTGATCAGCGTCGTTTTCTGAGGCGGCACGAAGGCGCGTTCCGCTCATCATCTCCCCGCCGTGGGAGCCGACGTAAGGCGGCTCTGATCTCGTTTCCCGAGAACAGAATGAGGCTCCTTACGTCGGCTGCTGCGGTTCAAGGGCTCAATGCGCGAAGTTCTCTCTCGGGGAAATCTCTCCATGAAGCATTCGATTCGAGACAACGTCTGAACGCCCGTGCTGAAGTTGGGACTCATTTCACTTGTCGTATGCATCGCAGCCGCGATGACGCACGCCCAAACAGATTCCATCGTTGCGAAGGATGGCGCGACGATGGTGCTCGTGCCCGCGGGCAATTTCATCATGGGCAGTCTCGATGGGGACGCCGATGAAGCGCCATCGCATCGTGTGTCGTTGCCGGCCTTCTACATCGACAAATTTGAAGTCACGCACGAGCAATACGCGCGCTTCATCGCCGAAACGAAACGCGCCGCGCCGATTGATTGGCCGAACGGAACAATGCCCGCGAAGCTCGCGAAACATCCTGTCGTGAACGTGACGCTGGCCGATGCAGAGGCGTACGCGAAGTGGGCCGGCAAACGTTTACCCACCGAAGCTGAGTGGGAAAAGGCGGCGCGCGGTACGAACGGAAATATTTATCCCTGGGGCAACGAGCCGAAGAAAACTGCGACCGGCACTGACGCGAAGGAACACACCTGGCCCGTGGGCAGTTTCGCCGATGACGTGTCGCCCTGCGGCGCGATCGACATGGCTGGGAACGTCTGGGAATGGACGGCGAGTTGGTACGATCGTTATCGCGGCAGCGACGCCGTCGAGCTGGAGTTCGGAAAGAAATATCGCGTCATCCGCGGCGGCGGCGCGATCGACTATTACGGCATGCCAAGCACGAAGCGTTGCGCCACGCGCGGTCGTGCAATGCCGTATGCGACCTATGACGGCCTCGGCTTTCGTTGCGTGATGGAGAGGAAATGAAATTGCGCTCCTTCGCATTTTTATTCTGCTGCCTGGCTCTTCAGCTTTCTGCCGCTTCGGTCACGCTCAACGTCGAAGAACCGAGTGGCGTCGCTCGCCACGCCGCGCCCGTGACTTCAGGCGTTCCCTTTCCGATCGGCGCGCTGAAGACCAACGACGTGCTGCAACTTCAGGACGCAAGCGGCCAACCTGTCTCCCTTCAACACCGCACGACGGCGACGTGGCGCGACGGTTCGGTGAAATGGGCGCTGCTGGATTTTCAAACGGATCTGGCGGCTGATGAAGCAAAGCAGTTCACGCTGATTTGGGGAAACACGATCCGGCAATCCGAGACCGCCGGAGTGCGAATCAATGAAACTCCCGCCGCAATCACGCTCGACACCGGTCCGCTGAAGTTCTCCGTTTCGAGGCAGCGCTTCGGCGTCTTCGATGATCGCCTCGAACAGTCGCTCACGCTGGCGAAGGAGTTTTCCAATGTCGTCACACGCGTGTTGCCGCCAGATCAAGTCGTCGTCGAAGAGAGCGGCCCACTGCGCGCGGTCGTGAAAGTCAGCGGCTGGTTCGATGACGGCGGCACGAACAAGCTCCTCCAGTATCTGCTGCGCATCCACGCCTTCGCCGGTTCGAGCGATGTGATCGTGGAACACACCGCCGTGCAGATGAACCCGAGGATCAAGATGCTGTGGGTGAAGGATCTTTCTCTCACGCTCAAGGCAAAGATCAGGGGCCAATTCGCGATTGGAGGATCAATCACACACACCGGCTCGCTCGCGAACGGAGCGGTGACACTGGCGCAATTGAAGGAGAGTTCATACACGGTCGCGGTAAATGCCGCGTCGGTGTTCACCAACGGACTTCGCGCACGCGGTTGGTTTCAGGCGGATGCTTTGTTCCTGGGCGTGCAGGATTTTTGGCAGCAATTTCCGAAGGCGGTCACGCTTTCAACGAACGGCATTCGCATCGGACTTTATCCGCGCGAGGCGGGCGAACCGTTCGACATGGATCAAGGGTTGGCGAAGACGCATCGGTTGCTGGTAAATTTGGAGGGACGAGCTCCGCGAGTCCCTGACTTTGAGAAACAGAGTGGGACTCGCGGAGCTCGTCCCTCCGACGAGGAAACATTGCGCGCATTCGAGCAACCGCTCTTCGCACAAGCGCCGATTGAATGGTATTGCGACTCGAAAGTTTTCGGCGATGTGGCGCCGTTCAACTTCGATCTCTTCCCCGATTACGAAACGCTGACCGAGGCCAGTGGCGACAAGTTCATCAAGTCGATGGCGACCGGCATTCGCAATTGGGGCGACGTGTATTACGGCGGTCCTTACAAGGGGAAGAACTCGTACATGAATCTCGAGTACGATGTGCCGCACAATTTCCTCGTCCAGTTCGCGCGCACAGGACAGCGCAAGTATCTCGATGCCGCGCGGCGCATGGCGCAGCACCAGGCGGATATCGACGTGAACCATTTCACCCGGTGGCAATGGAAACATTCGTCGCGTCACTCCGAGGTTCAGGCGGAGTTCGGGCACACGTTCACACGTGGGTTGCTGGAGAATTATTTTCTTACGGGCAATCGGCGCTGCTTCGAAGCGGCGGTTGAACTCGGGGATTTTTTCACGAAGCAGATTCGCAACCCACGCGAGACTGGCAACGAGCGGCAGATTGGGTGGGGATTAATTTCGCTGCTGCCGGTTTACGAAGCCACGTGGGACAAAAAGTATCTGGACGCGGCGACCGAGACGGTGGACCGACTCGTTGAGGGCCAGGACGCCAAGGGCAGGTTCAACATCCGCTGGGACAATCGCATCGCGTTCTTCAACGGCATCGCGGCGACGGGTTTTATTTATTACGAGCGCGCGACTGGCGATCAGCGCGCTGCCGACGCCGCGCTGAAGACGATTCGTCGCACGAAAGGTTTTTATCCCGAATACGCCGGACGCACGCTCGAAGCGCTTGCGTGGGCGTATCAGCGCACGAGTGATCCCGAGTATCTCGATCTGCTGAAACTGACTTACGAAACCACGATGGCGAAGCAGATCGCGTGGAACACGATGGAGCTTGGCGCGCCGACGATCTTCACGGTTCACACACTGGCGTTCCTGGAGAAGAGCGGTCTGGTGACAAAGCCGCGCGATCCTTTGAACCTCACGGCATCGCAGTTTGCGTCGGAGAATGGAATGTTCGCGCACCACATTCCGGCGGGCGCGGGCGAACTATTTCTGCGTGTCGATTCGCTGGAACCATTTCAACTCGCGATCGTCCGCAAAGGCGCGTGGAAGGCGAACGCCACCGCGGAACTGTTCGATCCCGCGGGCAAGTCCGTGAAACGCTGGTCTCTCTCTCGCGAGCCGCAAATCTGGCAACGTGAAGTGCTGCAAGTGAAACCCACGTCGCGCGGCACCTATCGCCTCGCGCTGCGCTCGGCCACAATCGAGAACGTCCGCTCCGGCTCGTACGTCACTTGGGACATCGCGACTTCGCGCGCGATTCCGGCGGTGATGCACACGCCAGAATTCACCGGACTTCAATTTGTCACGCCGTATCTCTTTACAGCGCCACGTGGCGAGACGGACAAGATCGAACTTGAACTTGTCGGCGAAGGTGAAGGGTTCAAGAAGGCTGTGATTTACGATCCAGACGGCCATGTCGCGGGCATCACCGAAGCCTTCGTCGATCTCGGTGACACAGGCCGATACACTTACAAACTCACGGCCATGATCCCGCCCCAACACCGGCAAGGCATCTGGAGCATTTCATTGCAGGATGTTTCGATGACAAAGGTGACTGGGCTCGCGCCATATTTTTCGACGAGCAAGAGGGCGTTTTTCCAGCCGGACAGGAATTAGCCGAGGCCGAGTTTCGGTGCCGACGTGGTCAGGAGCGGGTTCACGGAAAATTTCTCACGTTCCATTCGTGCAATCCATTCGTCGGCAAGCCGCAGTACGCGTGCGACGTCGAGTTGCTCGTACGGAGAGCCATACTTGCCGAGGTACGATTGCGACAGCCGGAACAGCGCCGCGGCAGGACGCAATCGATTCTTCTGCAAGTGAACGAAAGCGCCGGCGAACTGGATGAGCCCTTTGTAAAAGCCGTAGTTCGGTCCATCGCGGTTGCTGAGCCAAAGTTCTTCCAGCACGTCGTGAGCTTCATAGAACAACTCGCGATTGAAGCACTCGAAGTAGCCGAGGTAATGCGCGGGCAGTCCCCTGCCCTGACACGATTCGATCAACGCGGCGATCTTCGCGCTCTTCTTGCTCACGCGCGGAGGATAAGAGCGTCTCGCGAAGGACGCAAAGGGTGCGAAGGAAAATGAAAGGATCGCGGACTTCCTTCGCGCCCTTCACGTGAGGCGTTTTCGGTGGGCATTGGCTGCCCGTGGAGTTTCAGCTTGAACGCTCGTCGCATTCCCACACTCTTGGTGCATGTCGAAACCGGCTTTGGGCCGCGGACTCGGCGCGTTGCTTGGTGGAAACTCGGGAGCAAAACCAGCCACGCCCGTTCCAGCCCTACAACCCGCAGCAGCCCCGCAACCGCCTCCCGCAGTGCCGGACACGCGTGAACACGTCCTGCGCGTACCGCTGGCGAAGATCAAGCCGAGCCCGCTTCAGCCGCGCAAAGATTTCACCGCCGAGTCGCTGCAGGAACTCGCCGCATCGATCAAGGAACAAGGCATCGTCCAACCGCTCATCGTGCGGGAAATGGGCGAGCATTACGAATTGATCGCGGGTGAACGGCGCTGGCGCGCGGCGCAGTTGCTGAACCTCGCCGAGGTGCCGGCCATTGTGCGCGAGGCCGACGACCGGTCGGTGCTCGAACTCGCGCTCATCGAAAATCTTCAGCGCGAAAACCTGAACGCGATGGAAGAGGCGCTCGGTTATCAGCAGCTCATCAATCAGTTCCAGCTTCGGCAGGAGGACGTCGCGACGAAGGTCGGCAAGAATCGCGTCAGCGTGGCGAACGCGTTGCGATTGCTGAAGCTGACACCGGAAATTCAAGCCTACGTGCGCGACGGCAGGATTTCTGTGGGCCACGCGAAAGTGATTTTGTCACTGCCGCTCCCGGAGCAACAGAAGCTCGCCGCCGAGCGCGTGCTGAAAGATGGCTTGAGCGTGCGCGCGGCGGAGGAATTGGTTTCCAGTTTGCAGTCGCAGAAGCCGGCGACGTCCAGCAAGACCACGGGCACGCACATGATTCTTTCGCGCGACGCGAACGTCGTGTCGCTGGAAAACAAAATCCGCGAACGGTTCGGGACGAAAGTCGCCCTGCGCTACAAAGCCGGCAAAGGCGCGCTCGAAATCCGTTTCTTCAACGAAGATGATCTTCAACGCATCCTTGGCGTGATTGGCGTCAATGCCGAGTAGCGCTCCGCACCCCCAGAATTAATCGCATGTCAGTTCAAGAACTCAGAGAACAATGCGCGAAGCAGTTGCTCGCGTCCGTTGAAAAAGCAACTCAACTCAAGGCGTTCGTCGGCCTCGATGGATTCGTGGATGCGATCATCCATCTCGTCGATGTGCGCACCGATGCGAGCCATTACAAACGTCTCCCCACGATCACGGATCTCGCGGAACGCATCGGCGCGGCCGCGGGCCGGAGCACGAATCTTGAAGCCGTGGTGCAGCGCGTGAAGCTCGGCGGCAACGGCCCGATCATGGCGAACGCGCTCACGTCGTTCGGCATGAAGGTGACTTATCTCGGCGCGCTCGGGCACCCGCATCTGCACGAGGTGTTCGAAGATTTCGCGAAGAAGGCGGAAGTCGTCTCCATCGCGCAGCCCGGCATCACTGACGCGCTCGAATTTGACGACGGCAAAGTGATGATCGGCAAGACCACGCAGCTCGGGGAGATCACCTGGGCGAACATTCAGCAGCGTTTCGGACGCGAGAAGTTCCGCGACAAGTTATTCGGCTCGGACCTCGTCGGCTTTGTGAACTGGACGATGATTCCGTACATGAGCGACGTGTGGGAATCGGTGCAAAAGGAGCTTTGCCCCGGCACCACGGGGGCGCGGCGCACCATGTTTTTCGACCTTGCCGACCCCGAGAAGCGCACACGCGAAGACATCCTGCGCGCGCTGAAGCTGATCGCCGGCTTCCAGCAATACTTCGACGTGATCCTGGGCTTGAACGAAAAGGAAGTGTGGGAAATCGCCGGCGTGCTCGATCTCGACACAACGAAACACGATCGAGAAAGTCTCGGCGCCACCGCGAAAGAAATCGCGCGGCAGGTTCCCGTGCGCACGCTCGTGGTGCATCCCGTGACTTACGCGTTCGCGGTGAGCAATGGAGTTGTTTCGGCCGTTGACGGACCGTTCATTCCCAAACCATTGATCACCACCGGCGCGGGCGACCATTTCAATGCCGGCTTCTGCCTCGGCAAGTTGCTCGGCTTTGAAGATCAACTCGCCGTCCTCACGGGTGTGAGCACGAGCGGCTTTTACGTACGCAACGCTGCCAGCCCGAGCGTCACTGACCTCGCCGGAATGCTGCGTGATTGGCCAAATAGAAGCTGAGTGAAACTGCGGATCACCCAATACGGAGAACCCGTGTTGCGCCAGAAAGGTGCGCGGGTCGAAAAGATCACACCCGAGATCAAGCACCTCGTCGCCGACATGTTCGAGACGATGTACGAGGCTCACGGCGTCGGTCTCGCTGCACAGCAGGTCGGCAAGGCGCTTCAGCTCTGCGTGATCGACGTGAACGGCGTGAAGGATCGCCCCTCCACGATGCAAATCGACGGCAAGACCGTGGTGCCGGAGAAACACATGCCGCTGGTGCTGATCAATCCACAGATCAAGCCCGTCGGCGATCCCGTGACTGGCGGGGAAGGTTGCCTTAGCTTCCCCGAAATCTATGGCGACATAACGCGCCCCGGCGAAGTGGAAGTCACCGCCACCAACATCGACGGCGGGCAATACTCATTTCACGCCGGCGGCCTGCTCGCCAAGGCGGTGCAGCACGAGTTCGATCACCTGCAAGGCATCCTCTTCATCGACCGCATGAGTTCGGCCACCAAGGCGGAACTCCGGCCCGAGATCGACGATCTTCAAGAACAGACCAAGGCCGAGCTAAAGAAGAAGCGCTGACCGGATAGCGGCAGGACATCCTTGCCCATCGTGACGATTTGGTTACGCGGCTTTCTTGCCACGCGGTTTCAGCAACTCGACCCGGGAAACGTGCTCGAAGTAGCAAATCACCAAGGCAGCACCACCCAACTCGTGACCCGGCCCGCTGCCGATAATGACGGTACCCTCCGCGACCATTGCGAAGTCGGATGATTGACGATGTAGGCTCGCCCGTCGTCCATGCAAATCTTGAACGGCTTCGTATCCGATTCGCGGACCATGGCGCGCAGCACCTCCTGCTTCACGTTGGCAAGCTGACAAACGGCGGAATGAACGTCAACGCACGCGCCTCCTTGCGCGCTCACTTGTGGTGTCCTCGGTGTTTAACCCGAACTCCGAAGTCAAAGTGGGTGGCACGGGCGACCCGCCCGTGCCGCCGGGCCACCGGCCCGGCGGAAGGGAGGGAGGCACGGACGGCAATGGGCGGTGAGGAAAAGTTCCGTCCGCTCTTCCGTTCCGCGCGGCGAGTCGCCACGCGGCACAGGCGGGTCGCCTGTGCTACCCGGCGGCACCCGGCATGAGCACGCAGGAAATCTTGATGGAAGAAATCAAGCGTCAGCCGGAACCGGTGCTGCGCGAAGTGCTCCACTACCTCAAATTCCTCGCCCGCCAGGGTGCTGATGCAGAATGGGCAGACGTGCTGCCTTCACGTGAAGTCGAGCAAGAGGTTCTCGACATCATCGACCGCAAATGACTCCGCGCCACGGCGAAGTCTGGCTCGTGGACATGGGCATGGTGGCGAAAACGCGCCCGGCCATTGTTCTGATTGCTGACAACCTCGACGTCCCGCGCTCGCTCATCATCCACATTCCCATCACACGGCAGAACCGCGGCAGCAGTTTGGAAGTACCGCTCGGTCACTTGCCGTTCCTCGACCCAGAATCGTTCGCCAACGTGCAAGCCATCGGTTCGCTGCCGTCAGTTCGATTTGAAAAACGTCTGGGCGTTGTGTCAGCCGCTGATTTGCACGCTATCGAGATTGCGTTCGCCAAAGCATGCGGGCTTTAAGGACTGAAACAACAGGGTGCGGCAGGAATTGGATTTCTGCATTTTTTCCCGCAATTTTTACCACTCGGAAAATGATTTTTGAGTCCAGAAAATCGCTGAGTGAGGCGAGCAAGTTGTCCAGCCATTTTCCACGTTGAAACGCACCTTGCGCCCCGCGATGGGAAGTGATGGAGTCCACCCAAGCCAGACCGCAAAGTGCGGGCGAAGACATGTTCGACGTTATGAGTTCGCCTCTCGGAGAATGGATCGTTGGTGGAGTTTTGAGTGTCGTTTTTTATGGCACCGGACTCCTCCCCTGGCCTTTGAAGCGATTTCTGAGTCGGCGACTTCCAGTCCGAGGCAAGGGATTGTTGTGTGTTTTTCTTGCACAGATTATCTCCTATTTAGTCGTTGGGTGTTTGGGTTTTTTTCCAACATTCATTTGAAGCATGGGTATGATTGGTTCGCGATTTTGATCCTGTTAAATATTTTGTTCACGATTGTGGGCGCTATCGCATGGATGGGGGACGTGGCTTGGGAAGAAGGACGGAACGAATCGAAATCGGACGTCGACCAGGCGGGCAGCGAACGCCCTCACCGTTGATTCGCATTGCACTTTCCCGCCGGGCCTTCTTCCGCCTTCACCTCGCGCGTTGCTCGTATAACTTCCCCGCGCCGTGAAATGCGCGTTGGCGCTTCTGGCTCAGGCCAAAGCAAGTCCGTGATTCTGAAAGGGAGCGAAGTCCGTCACGTTGCCAGTCGCCAGTCGAACCCCGCAGCGCAAAGCCACGGCGGCGATCTGGCAATCGGCCAGGGTTCGCGAGCGGCGTCCGGTCAGATTGAATAACTCCGCTGCTTTGCGGGCATCCGCGGCGAGAAACGGTTCGGGTGCAGACAAAAGCAGTTGAGCGAGCAGTTCCTCTTGAGGCATCAGCGGGCCGGAAAGAAATTCACGCCACGCAATCGTGCTGACGCTGAAATCCTCTCCGCCGGTCAGCCACGCCAACAGCTTGGTTTCAGCGGGCGATCCGGAAACGAGCGCTTGGATGAGAAAGTTGGTGTCGAGGTGAATCATCCTCGCACATCAACGGCGTCCTTCACGAACCGAAGCCTGCCAGGTTGCGGCCTTTTCCGGCGTGAGGTTCAGGCGGCGTTGTAATTCTCGGAAGGATTGAAAGCGGTCAGCTTTGTCGCCCGCGACCGGCGCGACCTCGGCCTGCGTCACGGCCCGCTTAATCGCTTCTTCTTTCGAGACGCCCCATGTCCGCGCGAGATGTTCGACCAGTTGTGTGGTCGCCACGTCCAGTTCGAACGAGAGCGTGCTGCCGTTGCCGTTCATGGTGAAAGCGTATCACTCACAGAGGAGGATCAGCAACCGTGACGTTGTTACGATGGGGATGGCGTCTTCCGCCTTCCCTCGCGCCTTGCTCGTGTAACTTCCCCGCGCCGTGAAATGCGCGTGGGCGCTCTCTTGCTTTTCCTTTGCCATCCCGGGTTTGCCTCGGCTCTCCGCGCTGTGTTAGCGTATCTGCCATGAGCGCGGTGGAACTTGCCCTCGAAAAAGTGAAGCACCTGGATGAGCGCCATGCCCGGCAGTTGCTGGCGTGGATGCAAACGCAGGAACAGTCTGCTCCGGCATACACGACTCCGTCCGGCGCGCGCGCCATGCTGGGCTTCGCCCGCCGCTTCCGCGCTCAAGCGCGCCCCACCCGGGACTGGATGTCTGAATTGCGCGAAGGCGAGTGATGGCGTGGGTCATCGACACTTGCTTGTTGATTGATGTTGCGGAAGCAGACCCAACTTTCGGCGTCGCGTCGGCAGCACTGATTGATTCAAAACGCGCAGAGGGCTTGACCGTTTGTCCGGTCACTTACGCGGAACTCGCTCCCGTCTTCAACGGCGATCAGAATGCGCAGAACGAATTTCTCATCCAACTCGGCGCAACCTGGCCGGAAGCATGGACACTCGCGGACACTCTCGCCGCGCATGAAGCGTGGCACCGCCACGTGATGTCCAAACGCGCCGGAAAAGTTTCCAAGCGACCGATCGCCGACGTGTTCATTGGCGCGTTCGCTTCGCGCTTCGACGGAATCCTGACTCGCAACGAAGCGGACTTTCGCGCCGTGTTTCCGAACCTGAAGATCGCTGCGCCGTGACTCTTTTCTTCCGCCTTCCCCTCGTGCCTTCCTCGTGTAACTTCCCCGCGCCGTGAAATGCGCGGGGGCGCTGGCGTTTGTGATTGTTGATTATGACCGTGAACCTGACTGCTGCTGATTCGTCGCCAACTGTTGGCATTCCCGCCATTCCGCCGGATGTGCGGCTCGTCACGTTGGAGAATGGGCTCACGCTGTTCATCCGCGAGGACAGGTCGGCGCCGGTCGTCTCGGCGCAGGCGTGGTGTCGTGCCGGTTCCATTCACGAGGACAAATGGCTGGGCGCCGGTCTGTCGCACGTGCTGGAACACATGCTGTTCAAGGGCACGTCGAATCGTGCGCCGGGGAAGATCGATCAGGAGGTGCAGGACGAGGGCGGTTACATGAACGCTTACACGTCGTTCGACCGTACGGTGTATCACATCGACGTGCCGAACACGGGCGCGCGCGTCGCCATCGACATCCTGTGCGACATCATGATGAACGCGGCGTTGCCTGCGGATGAGTTGGCAAAGGAGATGGACGTGATCCGCCGCGAGATGGACATGAACCAGGATGATCCGCGCCAGAAATCCGCGCGCCGTCTTTTTGAAGTCGCTTACACGCGCAGCCCGTATCGCTTCACGGTCATTGGTTACCCGGACATCTTCAATCGGCTGAAGCCCGAGGATATTCTCAATTACTACCGCGAGAAATACGCGCCGAACAATTTGTTCTTCGTCGTGGTGGGCGACATCAACGCGAATGAAGTGGAGGAACAAATCCGTACGTCGTTCGCGAAAGCAAATGCTCGTCCACTGCCGCCGTTTGAACTGGTCGCCGAGCCGAAGCAAATCGCGCCGCGCGAAGTGATCGAGGAAAGCGCCGTCGAGCTCGCGCATCTCCACATGAGCTGGCACATCCCGGACGTGCGCCATCCAGACATGCCGCTCATCGATGTGCTGGCGACGTTGCTGGGCAATGGCCGCAGCTCGCGCCTGTTTCGCCAGGTGCGCGAGACACAGGCGCTCGTGAATTCCGTCGATGCGTGGACTTACACACCAGGCGGCGCGGGACTCTTCGGCATGAGCGCGGTGATGGAACCGGACAAGTTCATCACTGCGCGCGACGCCATGCTCGCCGAGTTGGAGAAGATGAAGAATGAACTCATCTCCGAAGCCGAACTCACGAAAGCAGTGAAGCAATTCATTGTGGCCACTCTCAGTCCGCGCAAAACGATGTGCGGCCAGGCGCAAGACCTGGGTGGAAGCTGGCACATCGCGAACGATTTGAATTTCTCACAGCGTTACCTCGAAGCCGTGAAGCGGGCAAAGCCCGAAGACGTGCGACGCGTCGGGCGCGAATATCTCACTGAGCAAAACCGAACGATGTATGCGCTGTTGCCCAACGGCACAACGCCGGCTGGGCTCAACAGTGAAACGGCTTCAACGAAGAACGTCGTGCCAGCGTGAACGGCGCCGGCTAAACGCACGTCTGCCGAAGCAACATCCGGTAAGCCGAAGCGAGCATCGATACGAGGGCTGATTCCCTGATCTCGCACTCATTAATCGAATCAACCGGCACGATCCCTCGTGATGTAAACGTCAGGAACACCGCATCCGCCTTCACGAGCATCTCAGGCGGCGCGGACTCCTCAATGATGGTGATCGATGACGCCGCGCAAAGCTCGAATACCACGTTCCGCGTGACTCCTGGCAACACCCCTGCTGAAAGCGGTGGTGTGATAACGAGTCCATCCTTCAACCAGAACACATTGCTTGAAGTGCCTTCAGTGACGTTGCCGTTCGTATCCACCAGGAGCGCTTCATCGGCGCCGTGTTCCTTTGCTTCGGTCGCAGCAAGAACGTTCAGCAGACGACTGGCAGTTTTGTGGCGGGCGATCTCGTCGCCGGCTGCGACGCGCATGGACGAGACGATCACTTTCCACGGGACAATGCCGGTCGAGGCCAGCGGTTGCGTGGTGATCACGATCGTCGGTCGCTCGCTCCCGCTGGGAGCATAGCCACGCGGGCCGACTCCTCGTGAAAGCGTCACGCGGGCAATCCCTTCCGTGATCTGATTACGCGAGATCAGTTCCAGCAGGACATCACGCAGCGCTTCACCGGCAAACGGCATGGGAATTTTCAGGAATTCCGCGCTGCGCTGGAGTCGATCGAAGTGCTGCGGCCAACAAAATAATTTCCCGTTCGAGACCAGCACCGTTTCGAAAAGCCCATCGCCGTAACGAAAGCTCCGGTCGAATACGGACACGACAGCGCGGTCTTCCGGTACGAAATCGCCATTGAGGAAAACGGTCATCGCACGGCGGGGACGGCATTGGTACGCGCCGTCTCGGGCGCGCCGAGAAGCGCGGGACGGCGACGCGGCTTGGTATCGCGCCACATCCAAAGCATCGTGCCCAGAAGCACGCCAATGAGCACGACAACGAGCGCGGTCACGAATTTCCACGTCGGCACATTGAAGTTTTCCGGCTCGTCGTTCACCGCGCGACCATGAGCGATTCACGTGCGGGTTGCAACTGATCCACCTCGCGCGAACTGCTCCGCACCCGCCGCTGGCGCGCCGACAAATCCCAAACTCCTTCTTGCTAAATGGAAGCTCATTCGTAGATTTGGCGGCTCTTATCTGGAAAATATGATGAATCTGTGCCTCGCATTGCTTGCCATGGGCGCTCCGGCGCAACCAGGCACGCAGGAAAACCCGACTGCGGCCATGTTGCGGACGTTTGGCCTCATGGGCGGCATGTTGGTCATCATGTATCTCATCATCATCCGCCCGCAGCGCAAGAGGGCGAAGCAGCTCGAATCGCTGCTCAAAAACGTGAAGCCGGGCGACAAGGTTCTTACCTCCAGCGGCATCATCGGCACCGTGATTTCAGTCAAAGACAAATCCGTTTCAATCCGTTCGGCCGATTCCAAGTTCGAAATCCTCAAGTCCACCATCTCGGAAATCACCGAGAAAGCCGGCGACGCTGCCGTGCAATCCTGATCTTTTTGCCATGAACCGATCCTTGCTTTGGAGATTCCTCCTCATTGTCTTCATCGTCGCCGGCTGCATCACTTTTGCCTGGCCGCCCACGAACCGTCCGCTCATCGATGTGTTTCAGGAGAAGGTGCAGAAGCGCGATGCGAACATCGACACGGTGCTCGTCAAGTTCAAGGAACTCCAAAAGGCGAACCCACAAAGCGAATTCAAGAACCTCAAGGAAGCCGTCGGCACCAACGATCTCACGAAGTACTTCGACTTCGACTTCAAGACCGCCAACGACGCCAATGCCCTGAAGGATCCCAACGCCGCGATCCTCAATTGGATCCAGCGCACCGCCGCCGGCAAGATTCGCCTCGGCCTTGATTTGCAAGGCGGCTCGTCGTTCCTCGTTCAGTTGCAAACCAGCAAGCTGGCCACCAACACCACCCCTTCCATCGCGCTGCAAAACGCCGTCGAAGTGCTCCGCAAGCGCGTCGATCGTTTCGGTGTTGCCGAACCGATCATTCAGCCCGTCGGCGAAGATCGCATCGCCATACAGATGCCGGGGCTTTCTGAGGCGGACATGGAGAGCGTTCGGAATGCGATTCAGAAAGCCGCATTCCTCGAGTTCCGCTGGGTTCACAAAGAGAGCCCGAACCTGCTCAAAGAGAACATTGTTCCGCCCGGCTACCAGCGGATGCGCGAGGTGCAGGAGAATGCGCGAGGTGAAAAAGAAATTCGCGAATACCTCGTCAGCAAAACCGCCATCCCCGGCCTGAACGGCAAGAACGTCAAGACCGCGCACATGTCGCGCGACACGTTGGGACAACCCGAGATCGCCTTCAACCTCGATACCGATGGCGCGAGTGCCTTCGCCAAGGTCACGGCTCCCGAGAACCGCGGAGAGTTAATGGCCATCATTCTCGATGGTGAACTTTATTCCGCTCCGCGCATCAATGACCAGATCACCGCCGGCAGCGGCCGCATCACCGGTTCATTCACAGAAAAGCAGGCCGAAGAACTCGCGGCCGTTCTCCAGAATCCGCTCGAAGCACCGTTGACCGCATTGTCTGAAGAGCGCGTTGATCCGTCGCTGGGCAAGGACACCATCCGCAGCGGCATCAACTCGGCCCTCTACGCCACCATCGCCGTCGCGGCCTTCATGGCGGTCTATTACATGTTCGCCGGCATGGTCGCGAACGTGGCGCTCATCACGAACATCATCGTGCTGCTCGGAGTGATGTGCTCGATCAAGACCACGCTCACGCTCCCCGGCATCGCGGGCATCGTGCTCACCGTCGGTATGGCGGTCGATGCGAACGTGCTGATCTTCGAACGCATTCGCGAAGAACTCGCCAAGGGCAAATCGCTGCGCGGCGCCATCGCGGCCGGTTACAGCCGCGCGTTCGGAACCATCTTCGACTCGCACGTCACCACGCTAATCTCGTCGATCATTCTTTGGTACATGGGCACGGGCACGATCAAGGGCTTCGGCGTCGCGCTGACCATCGGTGTCGCGGCGAGCTTGTTCACCGCGCTCGTCGTCACCCGCGTCATCTTCGACTTCATGCTTGATCGCGGCTGGCTCAAAAGCTTCCGGATGCTGCACATCGTCAAGTCCACGAACCTTGATTTCATGAAGCTGGCGAAACCGGCGTTTGCTGTCTCGTGGTTGATTATCATCGTCGGTGTCAGCTGGGGATTGAACCGCGGCTTCAACAAGCACGACATCCTCGGCATCGATTTCGTTGGCGGCGATAATCTCACGCTCGCGTTCAAACAGAAGGTCGATGTGGACAAGATTCGGCACGTCGTCACGCCGATCGCCGGCGAGTCGCAGATTCAGTATCAGCGGGCAATCGCGGGAACGGATGAAAAGCTCCGCATCACCGTGGGTATCCCGAAAGATGGCAACCCGCAGGCGGTGGCCGATAAAGTGGTTTCCACGCTTCAGTCACAGTTCCCCCAAGCCGGATTCGATTTGAAAGGATCGGAACGCGTCGGCGCGACCGTCGGCGAGGAAATCCTGCGCGGAGCGGTCGTCGCAATGCTGCTCTCGCTCCTCGGCATTCTGGTTTACGTCGCGTTCCGTTATGAGTTCTCGTTCGCCGTCGCTGCCGTTGTGGCAATTCTCCACGACGTGCTGATGACGCTCGGCATTTACTCGCTCTTCGGTCGCGAATTAAACGCCACCATGGTCGCCTCCGTGCTGACGATCATCGGCTTCTCCATCAACGACACGATCGTGATCTTCGACCGCATCCGCGAGGATCTGAAGATGGGCGTGCGCGGCACCTTCCGCGAGCTGATCAACCAGGCGCTCAACCAAACCCTGAGCCGCACGATCATCACGTCAGGCACGGTGTTCATCGCCACGATGGCGCTTTACCTGTTCGGCGGCGGCGCGATCAATGACTTCGCCTTCACTTTCCTCGTCGGCATCATCACCGGCACCTACTCATCGATCTACATCGCCAGCGCGCTGGTGCTCTGGTGGCACAAGGGCCAGCGGCCCGCCACCGGCTCACAAGTCGTGATGCAGAACGAAGCTGCGGTGAAGGTCTGACCGAACGGTTTTCCGCAACCCGGAGCGAGATGACTGCTCCGGGGTTTTTGTTGTTCAACACTCTTCGTCGTCAGGCCGTTTTAGCCCGAACCATGCAGTGGGATGGGAGCGCACGCGCCCTCGCGGAACACCGGAGGCGCTGGACGCACGAACGCGTGAGGATTCTCTCACATCTCCGCCGACCGGCGAGGGCGCCGGTCGGAACACGCGAGGGCGCGTGTGCTCCCCGAAATAAACGGCATCGTTCCGTTTTTGACTGACCAGCGTCTCTATGCTCGCATCCGTGAATCGAGTGCGAGACAACATCGGCGTGCAAATCCGTTTCCTGCTCGGACCGGCGGGCTCAGGCAAAACCTTCCAGTGCCTCTCGGAGGTCCGCGACGCTTTGCGCCAGTCGCCAGAAGGTCCGCCGCTCATCTTTCTCGCGCCCAAGCAGGCCACGTTTCAGATCGAGCGCCAACTGCTCGGCGACGGTTCGCTCGCTGGTTACACGCGGCTGCAGATTTCGTCGTTCGAGCGCCTCGCCAACTTCGTGCTCGATGAACTCGCGCCCGAATCGCGCGAATGGCTGAGCGAGGAAGGCCGCGTAATGGTGCTCCGGGCGCTGCTCGCGCGAAGGCACTCCGAGCTGCGCGTCTTCCGTTCCACAGCGCGACTGCCCGGCTTCGCCCAGCAAATCAGCGTGTTGCTCCGCGAGTTGCAGCAGCAGCAACTCTCGCCCGAGCGCCTGATCGATCTCGCCACCGATTCACGCGCGCCCGTCGCTCTGCGCGACAAGCTTCACGACGTCGCGCTTCTGCTGCGCGCGTATCTCGACTGGTTGCGCGCGAACAACCTTCACGACGCGCAGGAACGGCTCGACGCCGCGGCAAAGGTGCTTCGCGCTCTTCCGCGGCAAAGCGGCATCGGCGGCTTTCAGCTTTGGATGGATGGCTTCGCGGAAATGACGCCACAAGAGCTGCAACTCCTCGCCGCCTTCATGCCCCTGTGCGAACGGGCCACGCTGGCGTTCTGTCTTGATGCAGATGCGGTGGCGGATCAAAACGCCTCGTGGCTATCGCTCTGGTCGGTCGTAGCGCAAACGTACCGACGCTGCTCACAGGAACTCGCCGCCGTGCCGGGCACACGCATCGACATCAAAGTTCTCGAACGCGACCCTTCGCGCACTCGCTTCGAAAACCCGATCCTCGCCACAATCGAAAACCACTGGACCGCGCCGTCCGCTAGTGGGGCAGCCGTCCCGGCTGC